>DAIDIH010000320.1 GCA_027459465.1 Bryobacterales bacterium
CAAAACCGCGGCGAATGCAAGCCCGAGGTCGCGGAACACTTCGTAAGTGATGTGCCACTCGCCGTCCCACTTCATCGCGTAGTGCGCGTCGTCGAAGGGTTGATGGGCGGTGTAGGTCTCGATCGAGTATCCGTCCGGAGCGCGCATCTTGTCGATCTCCGGACCCATTTTGAGAATGGCGTATACGGGGCTCTCGATCTCGCCCGCGACGTCGGCGATCACGTAAGTCACCGGCATCAGGTTCTTGTGGTAGATGCTTTTGTCTTCGAGCGAGGTCTGCTCGGAGACGAGGCCGGTCAGGGAGACGAAGGAACCGTTGGCGCCGCGCATCCGGAAGGACGCCAGTGTGCCGAGGTGGGAGCGGTCGGCGCGGTCGGCGCGCAACACGATCGGCACTTCTTCCCGCGCCGAGTCGTCGTGCAGCAGGCCGGCGGGCGCGCCTTGCGAAACCAGCGCCAGGGTCTGAGCCGCTTGGGCCACGGCGATGCCGTTCAGCGCGGCCTTTTCGTCGTCTATATGAAGAGTCTTCTTGGTCTGATCGTCTTCGACATACCAGTCGGTATCGACCACGCCCTTGGTGGAACGGAACAGATCCCGCACCTGGCGCGCCACTGCCGTGCGTCCGGCGGTGTCCGGGCCGTAGACTTCGGCCACGAGCGTCTCGAGCACCGGCGGGCCCGGAGGCACTTCGGCGACTTTCACCTTCGCGCCGAACTGCAACGCCGTCGCAAGCAGCCGCTGCCGCACTTGTTTGGCGATGTCATGGCTGGAGGCCGAGCGGTCGCCTTTCGACAACAGGTTCACCTGGATGTCGGCGACGTTCGCGCCCGACCGCAGATAGTAATGCCGCACCAGGCCGTTGAAGTTATAAGGACCCGAGGTACCCGTGTAGGTTTCTACACTAGTAACTTCTTTCTGATTCAGCGCGAGGCGCGCTAACTCCCGAGTTACTCGCTCGGTCTGCTCGAGCGTCGTTCCGGCGGGCATGTCCACCATCACCTGGAACTCGCTCTTGTTGTCGAACGGCAGCATCTTCACTTTGACGATGCCCACGTAGACCAGCGCCATCGATACGATGAGCATCACGACGACGCTGAACAGGAAAACGGTCCGTTTGAACGGCTCATGGAGGATCACCTGCATCGCGCGCCGGTAGAGCCGCGTCACGCGGTCTTCATGGTGGTGCGCGGCGCCGTCTTCACGCTTCAGCATCCGGATCGCGGCCCAGGGCGTGACGACGAACGCCACGATCAGGGAAAAGATCATCGCCGCCGAAGCGCCGATCGGAATCGGGCGCATGTACGGACCCATCAGGCCGCCGACAAACGCCATCGGCAAGATCGCGGAGATGACGGCGAGCGTCGCCAAAATCGTCGGATTACCGACCTCGTCCACCGCCTCCACCGCGACGTCCATCGCCGAGCGGCCCGCATTCGAACTCATGCGCCAGTGCCGGACGATGTTTTCCACCACGACAATCGCGTCGTCGACTAATATGCCTATCGAGAAAATTAAAGCGAAGAGCGTGATGCGGTTGAGCGTGTAGCCGTAGAGATAGAAGGTCATCAGCGTGAGCGCCAGCGTGACCGGAATGGCGGTGAATACGATGCCCGACTCGCGCCATCCGAGCACGAAGCCGATCAGCAGGCTGACCGAGATCACCGCGATTCCCATGTGCAGCAGCAGATCGTTCGACTTCTCTTCCGCCGTTTGCCCGTAATTCCGGGTGACATCGATGTCGATGCCCGGCGGGATGAGCCGGCCCTTCATCCCGTTCACTTTTTCGATCGAGGAGTCCGCGACGGTGACCGACGGCGGCGAAGAGCCCGAAAATTACGTGTTCCAGGGGACGCGGGGCGGCTTCAATCCGGCGGTTACTCTCGCGGTGTCCAAGCGCCGCGGCGCGAACGCGATCACCGTGGCCGATGCCTCAATCGAAAAAGTGAACGGGATGAAAGGGCGGCTCATCCCGCCGGGCATCGGCATCGATGTCACGCGGAATTACGGGCAAACGGCGGAGGAGAAGTCGAACGACCTGCTGTTGCACATGGGGATCGCGGTGATCTCGGTCAGCCTGCTGATCGGTTTCGTGCTCGGATGGCGCGAGTCGGGCATCGTCTTCACGGCGATTCCGGTGACTCTGGCGCTGACGCTAATGACGTTCTACCTGTACGGCTACACGCTGAACCGCATCACGCTGTTCGCCTTGATTTTCTCGATAGGCATATTAGTCGACGACGCGATTGTCGTCGTGGAAAACATCGTCCGCCACTGGCGCATGAGGTCCAACGCGGGCCGCGCCGCCATGGACGTCGCGGTGGAGGCGGTGGACGAGGTAGGCAATCCGACGATTCTGGCCACGCTGGCCGTCATCTCCGCGATCTTGCCGATGGCGTTCGTCGGCGGGCTGATGGGTCCTTACATGCGCCCGATTCCGATCGGCGCTTCCGCGGCGATGATCTTTTCCCTGATCGTGGCGTTTGTCGTCACGCCCTGGGCTGCCGTCCGGATGCTCAAGCGCGAAGACGGCGCCGCGCACCACCATGAAGACCGCGTCACACGGCTGTACCGGCGCGTGATGCAGGTCATCCTCCACGAGCCGTTCAAACGCACTGTGTTCCTGTTCAGCATCGGCGTGCTGCTCATCGTATCGATGGCGTTGGTCTACGTGGGCATCGTCAAGGTGAAGATGCTGCCGTTCGACAACAAGAGCGAGTTCCAGGTGATGGTGGACATGCCCGCCGGAACGACGCTCGAGCAGACCGAGCGGGTAACTCGGGAGTTAGCGCGCCTGGCGCTGAATCAGAGCGAAGTTACCAGCATAGAAACTTACACGGGTACGTCGGGTCCTTATAACTTCAACGGCCTGGTGCGGCATTACTATCTCCGCTCGGGGCCGAACGTCGCCGACATTCAGGTGAACCTGTTGCCCAAGGGCGATCGATCCGCCTCCAGCCACGACATCGCCAAGCAGGTGCGGCAGAGGCTGCTTGCAACCGCGGCGCAGTACGGCGCGAAAATGAAGGTGGCCGAAGTGCCTCCGGGCCCGCCCGTGCTCGAGACGCTGGTGGCCGAAGTCTACGGCCCGGACGCAGCCGGACGCACGGCGGTGGCGCGGCGCATCCGCGATCTGTTCCGCTCGACAAATGGCGTGGTAGACACCGACTGGTACGTCGAAGAGGATCAGACCAAGAAGACTCTCCACATCGACAATGAAAAAGCCGCGCTGAACGGCATCGCCGTGGCGCAAGCGGCACAGACGCTGGCTCTGGTTTCGCAAGGCGCGCCCGCGGGCCTCCTGCATGACGACTCCGCGCGCGAGGAGGTTCCCATCGTGCTCCGCGCCGATCGGGCCGACCGCTCCAACCTCGACACGCTCGCTTCCTTCCGGATGCGCGGCGCGAACGGTTCCTTCGTTCCTCTCACCGGCCTCGTCAACGAGCAGACCTCGCTCGAAGACAAGAGCATCTACCACAAAAACCTCATGCCCGTGACGTATGTGACCGCCGATGTGGCGGGCGCGATCGAAAGCCCCGTTTACGCCATCTTGAAAATGGCGCCCGAGATCGAGAAGATGCGCGCCCCGGACGGCTACGCGATCGAGACTTATACCGCGCACCAGCCGTTCGACGACGCCCACTACGCCATGAAGTGGGACGGCGAGTGGCACATCACGTACGAAGTATTTCGCGACCTCGGACTCGCCTTCGGCGCGGTCCTGATTTTGATCTATGTGCTGATGGCCGGCTGGTTCCAAAGCTTCATCACGCCGCTGGTGATCATGACCGTGATTCCGTTCTCCCTCATCGGCATCCTGCCGGCGCACGGCATCTGGCACGCGTTCTTTACCGCAACATCGATGATCGGTTTTATCGCCGGCGCGGGCATCGTGGTCCGGAATTCGATCATCCTGGTCGATTTCATCGAGCTGCGTCTGCGCGAGGGGATGAGCCTAGCCGAGGCGGCGATTGACGCGGGAGCGATCCGTTTCCGGCCGATCGCGCTCACCGCGGCGGCCGTCGTCGTCGGCTCCGCCGTGATTCTGTTCGACCCGATTTTCCAGGGACTGGCGATCGCGCTGATGGCGGGCGAAATCGCTTCGCTCGTGCTGGCGCCCCTCACCGTCCCCGTCGTGTATTTCCTGATCAACCGAAGGAGAATGGCCCAATGACAGTGGAACGCTATTTGCGTCTGATCGCGGGAGCCTTCATCGTGCTGAGCGTCGCGCTCGGCTACTGGGTGAGCCCGTACTTTTATCTCTTCACGGCCTTCGTCGGCCTGAACCTGTTCCAGTCGGCGTTCACCAACTGGTGTCCGATGATGGCGATCCTGCGCAAGTTCGGCGTCAAAGACGCCGTCTGCGCCAACTGAGACTGACTCCCGGCCGCGGCGCGGCCCGCGAGCCCTTAGAGCGTCCTCGTCACCTTTGTCAGCGTGCGCGGCTGGTCGGGGTCGAGCCCCTTCTCGGCCGCCAGTCGCGCCGCGAACAACTGCGCCGGCACGATGTAGGGAATCGGCGTGTAGACTTCCACCGGCAGCCCGGACTTCCGGGCCAGCTTCGCCGGAATCGCGATTACGCCGCGGCCCCGGTCCAGCGCCTCGCGATTGCTCTCGTCCGTAATCAGCATCGTGTCTGCCTTCAGGTGTTCCAGCTTGTCGAGCATTTCCCGCATCGCCGGCCACGTCACGCCCGGCGGCGTAAACAGGAACGCCGGAAACGACCGCTCCACCATCGCAATCGGTCCGTGCAGAAAATCGGCCGAGGAAAACCGCTCGGCCACGACGTAGCACGTCTCCATCAGCTTCAGCGCGAACTCGAAGGCATCGGCGTAGACCAGGCCACGGCCCACTACCACGGCCTGTTCCATGAACCGGTACCGTTCGGCTCGCTCGGCAATGCGTTCTTCCAGGCTCAACGCGCTCTCGGTCCACTCCGGCAGCCGCGCCAGAGTCTCCCGATCGACTCCCCCGCCCAGCGCGTACGTCAGCAGGTAGATGCACAGAAGCTGGCCGGTGTATGTCTTCGTCGCAGCGACGCTCTTCTCCCGTCCGGCCTTCACCAGAAACGTGTACTCGGCCAGCTTTGCCATCGTGCTGCCCGCTTCGTTGGTGATGCCGATCGACAACGCGCCCTGTTCGCGGGCGCGCTCGAGCACAACGTTGATATCGGTGGATTCACCCGACTGCGAGATCGCCGCCACCAGCACATCGTCCAGCGCGAGCCGCGCCCCGTAAAGCGTGAATACGCTCGGCGCGGCAAGCGACACCGGGATCCCGGTGGCAATTTCCAGCAGATACCGTCCGAACAACGCCGCGTTGTCGGAAGTGCCCCGCGCGGCGAGCAAAATCATTCGCGGCCGTTTTTGTTCGAGACGGCGCTTCAGCTTCTCCGCCAGCCGCAGCGCAGTTTTCAGTGTCCGCTCCAGCGCCTCGGGTTGCTGGCGGATCTCCTCTAACATTTTCGACATGAATGAAGCTTCAGGATAACAAGCCCTGCCGCCACGTCCCCCAAACGTCGCGCCCTACAGCGGTTCGGCGGGACGTGTTTCACTACCCACCCACGCCTCGTGCACCGCGAAAATACCGGGCGGAGGGATCGTCAGATGAGGCCGCAGCACGATCAGCGTATCGTCGTGCGCTTTGTCTGAGGTCCGTTCGCTCAGCAGCTTGCCGATGAGCGGGATGTCCATCAGACCCAGGATGCCGACCGCCGTGCGCGCGTCCGAGGCGCTCATCATGCCGGCCAGGATCGCCGACTGGCCTTCCCGCATCCGCACCGTGCCCTTGTATTCCCGGTCGGAGATGATTGGCAATCCGCTCGCCGCCGTGCCGGCGAGAAGCTGAAAGGACGCTTCGACGTCGAGCGTGACTTCATCGATCCCGTGCACGTGCGGCGTGATCTTCAGCACAAGGCCGAGGTCCTGAAACTGCACCGTCGGCGGCGGCGTGTAAACCGGGCCGGTGCCAGTCACCTGGCCGACGTAAGCGTTCGTTACCACGGGGTATTTCGTCCCGATCTTCAATGTCGCCGGCTGCCCGTCGCTCGCCAGCAGTTCGGCATGGTCCAGGGTGTTTGTAATCGACCGGCTTGCCGTGGCCCATAGCGTGGCGCTGGTCAGACCGATGCCGATGAACGTCGTTCCTCCGCCGAAGGTCAAAAATCCAGAGACAGCCGAGGACAACGGCGAGCCGAGCAGGTTCGCGCCGTTGCCGAGAAAATCGACGATCGGGAATGAGGCGGGCAGCGACAGCCCGTAGTGCGTCGCCACGTCCGACGTCGTTGTCATCAGTTCCACGTCCACCTCCACCTGCGGGCGCGGCCGCATCAGATCTTCGGCCAGTAGCTGGGCGGTCCGCACTTTGCCTTCGGTGTCGCGGATGAGCAGCATCCGTTTGTCGGGGTCGGCCATCAGGCGCCGGATATCCATCGAAGACCGCACCGCGTTCGCGATCTCCTGAATCTCCTGCGGCGTGACCCCTTCCGGAATCGGCACCGCGACGGCGATCATGCGGGCGTAAAGCTGCCTCTTCTGCGCCGTGTCCCGCGCCACCAGGATCACATGCTCGGCCATCGGCGCCACGAAAGAATCGGTGGCGGCTTCGAGCAGGCGCAGCGTCGAGCGCGCGTCTTGCTGATCCACGTAAAAGCGGACGTCGGCCGTGGGCTGGTATTCGCGGTCGAAGACGACACGCAAACCGAGCGACTGCGCCACCTGCTCGAAGAGCGTGCGGCTGTCGGCCTTAAGGTGGTAATCGTGTTTGCCGGGCGGCAACTTCAGCTCAGGCGCCGGTTGGGGCCGCCGGGCTTCGGCTAATTCCTGGCCCGAGATACTGCCAATGACGCCGGGCACGGCCACGGCGATGTTCGGGCGTAGGGCGGAAGGCGGCTGCCCAGAAACCGCCGTGCAGACACACACTAACGCCCAAGGCCAAAACCTCACATGAGGTATGACGGCGCATCCCCGTCCGGCGTGCAGGCCGCTACCATGAAAGAAGTCCTCGCCCATGCGCGTACTTCTAATATCCACGTATGACCTTGGCCATCAGCCGTTTGGGCTCGCGTCCCCGGCCGCGTGGCTGCGCAAGCGCGGCCATGAGGTGGACTGCGCTGACGCAAGCCTCGCGCCGGTTTCCCCAGAAGCTCTTCAGGGCGCCGGGCTGATCGCCTTCTTTCTGCCGATGCACACCGCGACCAGGCTTGCCGTCCCGCTGATTGAGCGCGCCCGTCGGGTGAATCCCTCGGCACGGCTGTGTTGCTTCGGCCTCTACGCTGCTCTGAATCGCGAGCACCTGCACTCGCTCGGGGTCGACGCTTGCTTCGCCGGCGAATTCGAAGCCGCACTCGCCGATTTCGCCGACGGCTCCCTCGTGCCCGAGCCGGCGCCATTGGCCCGCCAGCGGTTTCTGACGCCGGACCGCTCTACGCTCCCTCCGCTGCGTGTCTACCCGCAACTGGTGACCGGAAGCGGTTCGATCGTGGCGGGCTACACGGAGGCTTCGCGCGGCTGCAAGCACCTCTGCCGCCACTGCCCGATCGTACCCGTATATCGCGGCGCGTTTCGCGTCGTCTCCGCCGGTGTCGTGCTCGCCGATATTCGCCAGCAGGTGGAAGCCGGGGCTCGCCACATCACCTTCGGCGATCCGGATTTTCTGAACGGGCCGGCCCACGCGCGGCGCATCGTGGAGCGGCTTCATCAGGAGTTCCCGGATCTTACGTACGACGTGACCATCAAGATCGAGCATCTACTGAAGCACCGTGGAATGTTGCCCGTGCTGCGCGAGACGGGCTGCGTGTTTGTGACCAGCGCGGTGGAATCGCTCGACGATGCCGTGCTCGGCAAACTGGAAAAGGGCCACACACGGGCGGATTTTTTCGCGGCCGCGGAGTTGATGCGGGAAGCGGACCTTGCGCTGTCTCCGACGTTCATCCCTTTTACTCCCTGGACGACGGCCGCCTCGTATTGCGACTTGCTCGCCTCGCTGCACGAGTTGGAAATGGTGGAGAACACCGCGCCGATTCAGCTTGCGTTGCGGCTGCTGATTCCGGCGCATTCGCTGCTGCTCGAGCTAAGCGACGTTGCGGCCTGCATCGAGAGGTTCGATTCCCCGGCGCTGCTCTACCGCTGGAAGCATCCGGATCCTTCGATGGACTGGCTGGCGGCGAGCGCCATCCAGACGGTGCAGGACGCGCAGCGGGAGCGGCTTTCGCGCCGCGAGATATTCGAGCGTCTGTGGAGGCTGGCGCACGGGGAGGCCATCGCTGAGCCGCCGCGCCCCGCTCGCGCGACAATCCCGTATCTCGAAGAGCCTTGGTACTGTTGAGCCGAACCCGCTGACGAGCAGTTGGCTCGTATCTGAATCCCATGCCGAAGGTCCTTCTTTTTGCGGCAACCACCGGCTACCAGACGCGCTCTTTCGCGGAAGCGGCCGAACGCGCCGTCGTGGAACTGCGTCTCGCCACGGACCGCTGCCATGTGATGGACGACCCGTGGGGCGACGGGGCGATTGCCCTGCGGTTCGACGATGCCGAGGCGTCGGCGCGGCACGCCGCCGCTCACGCCGGTAAAGTGGATGGCATCGCGGCTGTGGGAGACCGGCCTGCCTACCTGGCTGCGCTTACGGCGGCCCGGCTCGGATTGCCGTTTCACCCGCCGGATGCGGTTCGCAAGGCGTCGAACAAGTTTCTTGCGCGGGAGTGTTTCCGCAAGGCCGGAATGCCCGCGCCGCGATTTTTCCGGATCCCGCCGGACGAAGATGCCGAAGCGGCGGCGGCGCGGGCGCCTTATCCTTGCGTGCTGAAGCCGCTCACGATGTCCGGCAGTTGCGGCGTGATCCGCGCCGATAACCCGGCGGAGTTTATCGCCGCCTGCGCCCGCATCCGCGCGTTGCTTGCCTCTGAGCATACCCCCAAACGAGATCGGTTCGTGCAGGTCGAACAGTTCATCCCGGGGCGCGAATTCGCTGTCGAAGGCATCATGACTGGCGGGCGCTTTCGCACCCTCGCCATATTCGACAAGCCGGACCCGCTCGATGGCCCCTTTTTCGAAGAGACGATCTACGTCACGCCGTCACGCGAGACGCCCGGAATGCAAGATGCGCTTACAGGCGCCGCCGCACGCGCGGCGAGTGCGCTCGGGCTGACGCATGGCCCCGTGCACGCCGAGATGCGGCTGAACCAGACCGGGGTGTGGGTGCTCGAAGCGGCGCCGCGGCCGATCGGAGGGTTGTGCGCCCGCGCGTTGCCGGCGCTGGAGGAGTTGATTCTCCGTCACGCGGCGGGCCTCGATCCGGGCGAACTGCGGCTCGATGGCGAGGCGTCCGGCGTGATGATGATTCCGATTCCACGTGACGGCGTGTACGTGGACGTGCGCGGGATCGAAGACGCGCTTGCCACGAGCGGCATTGTGGATGCGGTGATCACGGCCAAACAGGGCCAGCACCTGCTGCCGCTGCCGGAAGGTCATAGTTATCTGGGGTTCTTGTTTTCGCGCGCCACCACGCCTGCCGCTGCCGAGGAGGCACTGCGCGAGGCGCACAGCCGGCTGGAATTCGACATCCAGACTGCCCTACCCGTAATTTCGTAGTTACTTCTTGGCTTGCGGGGGAACGAAGCCCGGAGGAAGCTTTGCGCCTTCGCCGAAGAAATACTCTTCCATCTGCTTGAGCAGAAACTCCTGCGCCTCGGGCGTGCCGAGGTTGAGGCGGTACTCGTTCATGATCATCTTCATCTGCTCCACCCACATCCTCCACGCCTCCTTCGAAACGTTTTCGTAGATGCGCTGGCCAAGCGGATGATTGTCGAAGGGCGGCTCCTCGAGCCCGGGCATTTCCCGCTGAAATTTCACGCAAAAAACCGTTCTTGTGCTGGTCTCCGGCACCTGCGGGCCCAACATCCCACTTCCACAACCCATGTTCGATATCCTCTCGATTCAGAATAGCGCACGGGGCGTCGAAAGACGGGTTTGGCGGGCGTGACGCGGCCTTCGCCCTCACTGCTTCGCCGCGGCCTCCAACGTGGCGATGTCGAACTTCACCATCTTCATCATCGCCGCCATCGCACTGGGGTGCTTCAGGACCTCGCCAATGTTCTCCGGCACGATCTGCCAGCACAGTCCGAACTTGTCCGTCAGCCAGCCGCACGCCATGGGCGCGCCGCCCGCAACCAGTTTGTCCCAGTAGCGGTCGAGTTCGGCCTGGTCCTTACACGCAACGCAGTACGAGAACGCCGGCGTAAGCGCGTGCGCGGGACCGCCGTTGAGGAATGTCATCTGCTGCCCCATAAGTTCGATGGTGATGGTCGCTATCTTGCCCGCGGGCCACGGCCCCACGCCGCTCGAACGCAGTTCGCCTATCTTCTTCGCCTCCGGAAATACCGAGAGATAAAACTCCGCGGCTTCTTCCGCGTTGTCGTTGAACCACAGAAACGGTGTGATCTTGTTCATGCCCCGTCCTCCCTTTCGATGGTATCCATCGTCGAGGCGGCAGAGAACGGCGCCGAACTTCAGCCTGGCAGAGCGGCCAATCGCGGGGCGCGTGGGTCGGTTCCACCAACGTCGACTATTCGGAAGCTCGCCTGAAGCGGCGTTTGAGGAAGTTGGCCGGGATCACCGCGTGGAGCTCTTGGCAGATGTACGATATGGCGACTACACCCTAACGTGAGCCGCTCTGGCCCGAAATCGCAGACGGCAGAAGGCACAGTGCTCGTCTCTGTTCGGGGAAAGGATTCTACCTTCAGAGCCGCGATCAATGCTAGAGTGGCTGACCACGGCCATCCGGCCAACATTTCGGGACCGGCGTGCGAGCGCTGCGGGCCGCGATTTCAGGGCCTATCGCCGGCGTCTCCAAACTTACCGCTTGTGAGACGCTCACACTCCAAACTGCCGCAAATGATGGTCAACATGTTTGTACATCAAGATAGCCCACTCGTCCGGCGTCATTTGCCCGAAGAAACTATGTGGATTCTTCGTACACCCTGCGGCCCCTCCCGCAGAAAATTGGTCAATCAGTCCCCATAGCCGCTCCCGCTCTTTGCGGAAATCTCGTTCGTCCGCCACAATCAGGCTCTTGGCCGTCGGCGAATTCTTCCGTAGCGGGTCTTCATTCCGAAGCACCAACGGCTTCACCAGCCGCCCCATCAGGCGTGTGGGTAGCGGTCCCATTTCGGGTACCACTTCTCCCACCGCCCACTGCATACTCACCGAGCAATGTGCCAGCATCTGCGCCGCCGTCATCTTGCCCCAGCGCCTCTCACTTTGTGGCTCCAATTTTTCTAGGCGGAGCTTTACCTGATCGGCCACCGTAGCATCGAACAGGTTTTTCATGCTCGCGTTCCTCCTATGAATGAGGGTAACCAAGCCCGTGCCGGAATGGTCCACGGGGTTCAGCGGCCGAGTGTTCTACAGGCGAAGTTTCACAAAGGACCCTTTTGTGAGACAGTAGCCGCAAGTCTCTGAGCGCGGTCAATTTTCTCAAAATGAACAAAGCCGGGCAGATCAGTCAGCCTTTCGTCGTTGTAGAGTGCAATGGGTCGTTCCGCCAATCTCCCTTGGGAACGATCCGCGAATGTCCACAGACCTGTCTGGCCTTCAATTCCACCGAAGCTTCCTAATTTGTCTTCCGTGACCAGCTTTAAGGTTTTTGGTCTTGTTCGCCTGATCATCCATACTGCACGACGCCTGTAATTCTAGCCGGAATGGCCCAATACGATGCACAGCTTAAGGAAGGCACAGAAATCGATGCCGCCGAGACCTAGCCTCTGTGAGACGGCGTTTCCGGGTCCAACTCAACGAATAACGCGCCAGTCCTGGATGTGGTCCGAATCGTTTCCGTCCGTATCGTCGCCCACTCGGAAGTCAATCCGGCCGGGGCGCCGAACCGGCCGCCACGGCTCTACCCGGCAGCCTAAGTTGCGGACCGGCGCATATACTCGCTGAGCCTGAGCAGGCGCGGCGCGCCTTTTTCTAACTGGCGTTCGACGGCGCGGCTGTAGCGCTTAAGCAGCGCGGCGCGGCGCGTGCGGGGAAGGTCGCAGGCCTCTATGTCGAGCAACAGTTCCATTTCCCAAGGCCGAAAGGAGTTGCGCCTTGTTCTTCCTTCTTCTAGTTCGCGGACCAGACGGCGGAAGGCGGCGAGCGTCGCCGCGGCGTCGAGGGCTTCGGTGGTGTCGATCGCGGATCCCATATCCCTGCTGTCCTCATCGGCGCGGCTCCTGAAGTCTTGAGCCCGGAATTGGCCTAGGATAATTATGGAGATCGAAGGAGGAGGGTTGGACAAAAAGATATTCGACGAGCCGCGCCTGGCTTTGAACCGCATTTACACACGCGGGGGCGACAAGGGCGAGACGGCTCTGGCGGGCGGGCAGAGAGTGGCGAAGGACGCTCCGCGGATTGAAGCTTACGGCACCGTCGACGAGTTAAACGCCTGGATCGGCATGGCGCGCCTCACCGCACAGCAAGCGCCGGTTCTGGCGCCGCTGGCCGAAATCCTGCTCCGCGTCCAGCACGAATTGTTCAACCTCGGTTCCATGCTGGCGACGCTGCCTCAGGACCTGCATCCCAAACAGGCAAGGATCACCACGCGCGAGATCGAAACGCTCGAAACGGAGATCGACCGCATGAATGCCGATCTGCCCCCGCTGCGCTCGTTCGTGCTGCCGGGCGGTTGCCGCATCAACGCGGAGCTTCACCTCTGCCGCACCGTGTGCCGAAGGGCGGAGCGCGCGAGTGTGACTCTCGGCCGCACGGAAGGCGCGCCGGAGGAAGCGGTCCGCTATCTGAACCGGCTGAGTGACGCGCTGTTCGTATGGAGCCGCTGGGCCAGCCGCGCGCTCAACGCGGAAGAGGTCCTGTGGCGGCCGAACGAAAGCGCCTCGGGAAAGGCGAAAGAGTGACAAGGCGATGAACCTGATGCAGTCCATCCGGGAATTTCCCGTGCCGCGCGGCGCGGTCGCAATCTGGTGGTTCGGGCAGAACGGCTACATCTTCAAGTCGCCCGAAGGCACCCTCGCCGGCGTGGACCTGTATCTCACCGACAGTTGCAAAGCCCTCCACCAGGACGTGAACATGGCGAGGCGAGTGCCCGTGCTGATTTCGCCGGAAGATCTCGACGTCGATCTCTTCCTCTGCACGCACAATCACCAGGACCACACGGATCCGGAAACCATCCACAACCTGCGTCACAAGGACACCACGCGGTTCATCGGTCCCATGCCAAGCTGCGAAGTCTACCGGTGTGAAGGCATCGAATCCGGCCGCATCCAGCCCGCCTGGCCCTCCTGCCGGATCGAGGAGCGCGACCTCACGCTCGACGGCACGTTCGCTCTGCCCACGGATGCAAGCGACCTCAATCACATGGGCTACGTGCTCTCGTTCGGCGGTGGACCCAAGATCTATGTGACGGGCGACACCGCGGACCACGAGTTGCTGCATTCGGCCGCGGCGCACTCGCCCGACATCATGATCACGGTCATCAACGGTGGCTTCAACAATCTGAGCCACTGGGAGGCGGCGCGGCTGGCGAAGGTCGTGAACCCGCGCGTGGCGATCCCTTGCCACTACGATATGTTTCCGGATAACTCGGCCGACCCGCGCCAGTTCCGCGCCGCGCTCGCGCTCACCGGCGCGGCGAGCGCTTACAAGGAACTAACGCACGGCGAACCGTTCGTTTTTTCGAGATAGTCGTTACTGCGCCACCAGTTCCGTGCGCACGCCGAGCTGAATCAGGCAACGGTTAATCCAGAGCTTGGTCAGCTTCTCCTGGACGCCGTTCTGGCTGAGGCGCTGGCGGAGATTATTGAAGTCGACGCGGTCGAGCGGCTGGTCCTGATTGAAGCAGGTGAAGACCACGCTTTCGGCGCCGGTCTGCGGGTCCTTGTGCAACTGCAGGCACTGCGCGCAGATTTCTTTCATCATGCACTGCATCGGACTGTTGATGCTGGCGATGCCGCAGTGCTCATGTTTGATGTAAGGCGCCAGCACGGTGTGTCGCGCCTGCGCGACAGCGCGCATCATGCCGTCCGAGCCGATGGCGATGATGCGGTCGACGTCACGGAGCGGAATCGTAGTTGGGCCGACACGCCCCTCGGCGTAAGCCACCATCGCTTCGACAATGTTTCCGACGAAGGCGCGGTCCTGCGGACGAGTGGGCTCGAAGCCGGGTGCTTCATCGGAGCACCATACAACAATGTCGGCCGCGCGTTCGATCTCGTCCACCTTGTAGCGGTCCAGCATCTTCTTGTAGCCGGCAAAATAGATCACTTTCGAACCCTTGGCGCGCAACGTCTGGCCGATCGAGAACAACACCGCGTTGCCGAGGCCGCCGCCGGCGAGCAGAGCCGTTTCGCCCGAAGGAGTCTCGGTCGGCGTGCCGGTCGGGCCCATGAGAATGACGTGTTCGCCGGGCTTCAGGATCGCGCAGAGGTCGCTCGATCCGCCCATCTCGAGGACGATCGTCGAAAGCAGACCCCGCTCGCGGTCGACCGAGGCTCCGGTCAGCGCGATGCCTTCCATGGCGAGCGTCGTGCCGTTCGCCGTGGCCGACAGCGTCTCGTAGTTCTGCAGCCGGTAGAACTGTCCGGGCTCGAATGCCCGCGCCGCGAACGGCGCCTTCACGATCACCTCGACGATGTTCGGCGTGAGCCGAACAACCTTTTCAACCACCGCGCGCAGGCCCCAGTTCAGCGTGTCGAACAGCGCCTCGGGCTTCTGCGGCGACGGTGCGCGGCGCGACAGGACGCGGGAAATTACCGGGTGGCCGAGCTTGGCGCTGGCCATCGCCTTGACGACGTTGCCGGCAAATGACGGATGCAGATCGCCGAAAAAGGAAATGCCGCGGCCGTCGGTACGCAGCGAGGTGAGTACACGGGCCGCCGAGGGCTTGGCGATTCGCTCGGGTTGCACTGCGTTGCCTTCTTCATCGAGCGCCTGGAAGTAGCGCCCGTCGAGAAACATGTTCAACGGGTCTTCGCGCTGCAGCACCGTATTCGGATGTGTGCCCGCGGCGACGAGTATGGAGCGCGCCGGCATGCGGTGGGTCGCACCCGTAGCGGTTCGGACATCAAGCGCGGCGGCGTGGCCGTACGAATCCACCTCCACGCGCACCGGTGTCAAACCTTCGGCGAAGCGAATGCCCTCTTGCATCCCGAGGTTGACTTCTTCATGATTCAGCGTGTAGCTGGGCGAGTCGATCAGCCTTCGGCGGTAGGCGATGGTCACGCCGCCCCAGGAATTGAGCAGATTCAGCAGATCCGGCTCGCGGCCTTCGCGGGCGGCGGCTTCGCGCTCGGCGCGAATGGCCCGTGCATGATCGAGAAACTCATCCGCAATCTGCCGCTCTTCCTCGTTCCAGACGGCGCGGACTTCCTGCTCGCCGGTCTCCTTGCACAGCGTCTCATACCGCGCCAGGAACTTCTCCACCTGCACCGGGTAATAAGCGAGCGACTCGGTCGCTGTGTCGATCGCCGTGAGCCCGCCGCCGATCACCACGATCGGCATGCGGATCTGCAAGTTCGCCACCGACGATTTCTTCGCCGCCCCCGTAAGCTGCAGCGCCATCAGGAAGTCGGAGGCCTGCCGCACGCCGCGCGCCAGACCGTTTTCCATCGACAAAACCGTCGGGCGGCCGGCGCCAGCGCAGAGCGCGATGTGGTCAAAGCCCAGCTCAAACGCGCTGTCGATGGTGAGCGTGCCGCCAAAGCGGACGCCGCCGTACATCTGAAACGCGGCGCGGCGCTCGAGCAGCAGCCGGATCACCTTCAAAAAGTTCTTGTCCCACCGGACCGTGATGCCGTACTCGGCCACGCCGCCAAAACCCGCCATCACGCGGTCGTCGAGCGACTCGTTGATTTCGTGAATGTCGCGAATGGCCCGGAACGGCACGCGCCGGCCGGAAGCGTCCACGCCGGAAAGATCGGACGGCAGAGGCTCAATCTTGAGTCCGTCCACCGCCGCCACCGCGTGCCCTTCGTTCATTAGATGATGCGCCAGTGTGAACCCGGCCGGGCCCAGGCCCACCACGAGCACTTTGTACCCGCTCGCTTCGCGCGGTACCGGCCGCTCAAGATTCAGCGGATTCCACCGCGTCAGCAGCGAGTAAATCTCAAAGCCCCACGGCAGCTTCAGAACATCTTTGAGCGTTCTTGTTTCAACCTGCGGAATGTCCACCGGCTCCTGCTTCTGGTATATGCAGGCCTTCATGCAGTCATTGCAGATCCGGTGCCCCGTCCCCGCCAGCATCGGGTTGTCCACCGTGGCGATGGCCAGCGCACCGATGCTGAATCCCTGGCCCTTCACCAGGTTCATCTCCGATATCTTCTCTTCGAGCGGGCACCCCGCCAGCGTCACCCCAAACTGGCTCTTCTTGAATTCGCCGGTCTTTTCCTTTAGCCCCGTCCGGCAGGAATCCTTGCCCTGGTTATGGCACTTGATGCAGTAGTTCGCCTGGTCGAGCGCGGCCATCAGACCCATGCCGCGGTCCGTAAGTTCGAAGCCTTCGCGATGCCGCAGGCGGTCCTCGCCGAGACCAAGCTGCACCAGTCCCTCCCGCTCGAAGTTCTGCACGGGAACAAGACGTTCCATCTCCAGCTTGTGCGGGAAACGGAATAGAATACCGCCGTGATGTTTTTCCCGCCCGGCCTCGCTCAGCACCGCCCAGGCCGAATACCGCGCCGCAATCTCCAGTTCGCGCGCGTGGGAGGCCGCGTCGTCGAGCCAGCCGTTCACCATCCGCGCAAACACCGTTTCCCGGAACGGCTCCCCGGCCAGCGCCTCGATCTCCCGCGCCAGCCCCTCGCCGTCGATCTCCTCGGCCAGAGCCGGCGTCATGTTGGTCAGCGCTCGCTTCTGCACGAAGCGGCGTTTTATGGAATAGAGCGGCGCCAGCGTCCCGTGCTTGTCCTCGAGGCCGGAGACCTCATCGGTGTTTCTGAACAATTCCCCAATGAAATGTTCTACGTGCGGCGCCAGCGCGACGAGCAGATCCGATAAAGCCTTGCCCTGCACCGAAGCCGGGTCGGAGCGGCCGGCGGCCAGCTTCTCCTCAAGCGCCGGATCTTCGGCCCCAAGGTGGGCTAGAAACGCATCGTCGACGCGGAGCAGGCCCTCCCGCGAGTACAGGTCTTCAAAGCGAAGGTCAAACGCAAGGTTTGGCCCGGCGAGGTTTTCGGACATTCTTACTCTCTTCGATGAGCCGGCCTGAACGGCTGGTTCGGGGAATTAAGCTCCAGTTTACCATCGGCGGAATTTTGCCCCTGTGCAAACGGGGGGCCTTCTGGAGGGTAGTGAGAAAGAAGGACCCGGGGCGAGCCACACCCCGGGTCCAGAGGAAAAAACACACCAAGGAACTCCGGAAGGCCGTTAACGGCGTCCGCCGCCTCCTCCGTGGAAGCCTCCGCCGCCGCCGCGGGATCCGCCGCCGAAGGATCCGCCGCGAGATCCGCCGCCGAACGATCCGCCGCGGAATCCGCCGCCGCCGAAGGACCCCGCGGATGGACGGCTGTATCCGCCGCCACCAAAACTGCCGGATGGACGGCTGTAGCCACCGCTGTTGCCCCAGCCGCTCGAAGGCCGGCTGTATCCGCCGCTGTAACCGCTCGAAGGCCGGTTGTATCCGCCGCCGTTGCCGTATCCGCTCGACGGACGAGAGTAGATGGTGGACGGCGAGCTATACCGCCCGCTCGATCCCCACCCTCCCGAAGATCCCGAAGAGGGCCGATTTTGCACAATCGACGGATTGATCCGGATGGCGCCGTTCCCCTGTCCGCCGCGATAGCCTTGCGACGTAGACTGGCCAAACCGGCTCCATCCGCTCGACGCCCGATTGCTCGGCGCCTGATAGGAATAAGAAGGCCGCCCCGCGGCGCTGGAACGTGCCGCGCCGGACTGTGCCGCGCCAGACTGCCCAAATCGAGACCATCCGCCCGAACCGTTGCTCCGGAATCCGCTGGTGCCGGCCATTGTATTATTCCCCGAATTCCGCGGGGCCACCCCGCCGGTCTGCCCCCCAAACCGCGACCACCCGCCCGAAGCGCCACCCGTTCGCCCCGCATTCTGAGTCCCGCTCAGCGGCGTCCGCTGGCCACCCGAAAAGCTGCCCGCGTTCCGGCCGTACGTCCCGTTCGCGGCGCTCCGCCAACCGCCATTCTGCGTAGCGGTTCCCCGGTTCAATCCGCCATTCTGCGCAGTCGTCCCCCGGTTGAAGCCGCCGTTCTGTGTTGCCGTCCCGCGGTTCAAACCGCCATTCTGCGTAGCCGTTCCCCGGTTGAAACCGCCGTTCTGCGCCACGCCCGTGCGCCCGGTCTGGCTGCGGTTAAACCCGCCGTTCTGTCCCGCCGCGGTTCGGCCCGCAGCCGTCCCCGCTCCGTTCCGCGAGAACGCCTGCTGCAAGGTCCTTTGTTGTTGGCTAAACGGTGTCCGCTGCACCGGGTTCAGCCGCGTGTGCGAGTACAACTGCCGGTTCCCGGTCTGCGGGAAGTTCCGCGGATTCACCTGCCGGTTGCTGTACCGCGTGCTCGCAGCCGACGGCGCCAAAGGCACCTGCCCGCGCACCAGCCCCGCCGACCGCAGTTGGCTCTGTCCAACCCGCACCATGTTCCCCGTCGTCGCCGTCCGCCCGAAGTTCTGCGCGCTCATCCCCGTCACGCCATTGGCGTACCGCGCATTCCGGTAAATATTCGTGATGTTCGTGTTGTTGACGATGTTCGTCCGGTTGATGTTCACATTGTTATAGCCGCCATATCCGCCGAATCCCCGGCCATACCCGAATCCCCCGCCGAATCCGCCGCCCCACCACGGATGAAACGCCTCAAACGGCGCCAGCGGGCACCAGCCAATGTTGGCAAACCCGAATCCGCCAAATCCAAATCCCACTCCAATCCCGAATCCCCCGCCGCCAAATCCGAAAAACCCCACCAGCGCCGGGCTGTAGTAATACGGCGAATACATCGCACCCGGCCACCACGACCAACCCATCGGCCCCATGAACCAACGCCCGTAATGATACGGCGCCCAGCCCCACGGGTCGTAGCTCATCCAGTTCCACCCGTAATAATCGTTCCAACCCCACATCCCCTGCTGATACGGCGCCCAGCCCGGCGCCACCGAAGGCACCCACACCTGCCCGTACGGCTCGTCTTCCTGCCACGTCCCGTAGTTGTCCAGATCGTCCGCCCCCGGAATATCCCCGCTCACATAGCTGTAGCTTCGGCTCCGCTCCATCTGCTGGTCCCGGTCCGCGTTCCACCGGTCCCAATCGTCCTGCGGAATCGCCTGCGTCACCTGAAACTCGGGATTCGATGCCGACCCGCGCGCCAGCATCGTCTGCCCCGCCTGCAAGGGCTGCGAACCCTGCGGGCTGTAAATCTCGGCTTCCCCGTCCCGCACCGTAATCTGCGAAGTCCCATCCTCCATCACCGTGATCCGGTAGCTGCCCGGCTGCGTCGGCCGCACCGAAACGCTCGGCGTATCGATCTCCGCCAGGGAGTCCGAACGCCGTATCACGCGGTACGTCACCGTCCCCGTCGCCAGTCCCACAATGAACTTCCGGTGCTCCACGTCGCTCATCCGCAGTTCCGTATTCGACCCCAGACGCGCCACGTTCGCCCCGTCAAACTCCACTTCCGCGCGCGACTCCGAACTCGTCAACAAACTGTCCTGCGTCATCAGCGGAGCGTTGATCGCCGCCGCCGTCACCTCGCCCGTGTCCCCGCGCCGCACCGAAACATCGCCATTCATCAGGCTGATGCGCGCCACGCCATGCTGCGCATCCTCGGCGCCGCCAGGCGCCGGACCTTGCGGCTGCTGCTGCGCGTCCTGCGCCATCACCAAAGCCATGCTTGCCGCCGCGGCCAAGAACAGCGGGAAAAGTCTGGAACCAAGCCTGCGCTTCATATGCGTCCTCCGCAACATCACACCCATTACACGCAGTTGTCATGCCAATCCCTAACTGCCTGAAACGAAAGGCCGTCACTTCTTCCAAATCATGATAGCCCTGGTGCATTTCCACCACCTCGACCACCCCGGTGTCGAATTGGAACCACCCACCCGCCTCCCGCCGGTGCTAAAGTAACCCCATGATCGGACGCCCGGAACCCAACGAAGCGGCGCCTTACTACCTCCCTTACATCGACCAAGCCGAAGGGACCGACATCCGCAAGATCCTCTCCGACCAACTCGAAGACGCCATGGGATTCTTCTCCGCCATCTCCGAACAAGCCTCCCTCTACAGCTACGCCCGCGACAAGTGGAGCATCCGCCAAGTCCTCAACCACGTCACCGATACCGAACGCGCCTTCGCCTTCCGCGCCCTCTGGTTTGCCCGCGGCTTCACCACCCCCCTGCCCGGCTACGACCAGAACATCGCCGCCGTCGGCGCCCGTGCCAATGCGGTCCAATGGGAGGTGCATGTGGAAGAGTTCGAGCGCGTCCGCCTTGCCACCCTCTCCCTGTTCCAGAACCTCCCCGAAGAGGCGTGGCTCCGCACCGGCATCGCCAGCGACAACCCCTTCACCGTCCGCGCCCTCGCCTTCATCATCGCCGGCCACGCCGCCCACCACATCACGATGATCCGCCATCGCTACCTATCCTAGCCTTATTTCATTAACCCCTTGCCGTATCCCCAATACGGCGGTAGCCTCTTGGGTAGGAGGTGTGATGTGCGCAACCTCTTGTTGGCTGGCGCAGTCAGCCTGTTCCTTTCCTCGGTTCCCGTCCTCGCCGCCGCTCATGGCGGAGGCGGCGGAGGCTTCCATGGCGGCGGAGGTGGTGGATTCCACGGTGGTGGTGGAGGTGGTTTCCACGGGGGCGGCTTCAGCGGCGGTGGATTCCGCGGCGGCAACTTCGGCGGAGGCATGGGCCGGGGCTATGGCGGATACGGTCGCGGCTACGGCGGCTACGGCGGCGGCATCGGCGGCTATGGCCGCGGTTGGGGCGGCTACGGCCGCGGTTGGGGCGGCTACGGTTGGGGCGGCTGGGGAGGTTGGGGCGGCTGGGGCTGGGGTTGGCCCTACGCCGGCTTCGGCTGGGGCGGCTATTGGGATCCCTTCTGGTGGGACGACTATTATCCGTATTATTATCCCTACTACTCCTATCCAACCTACGCCCCAACGTACAACTACTACGGCTACGATGATCCCCCGGATCCTCCTGCGGTCCACTCCTCCATCAGCACGCCTCCGGCAAGCGATCCTCCGCCGCGGCGCTACTCTCACGGCTGGCCCACCGTCTCGCAGCAGGATCCCGTCGCGATGGCCAACCGCTATCGCAAATACCACGGAACGTCCGGCTTAGACGAATTCGGCCAGCCCGTCCGCAAGCCCAAGACGACGCCCGCGCCCGCGACATCGTCCTCGAAACCGGAAACCAATTAACGGTTCCTTCTCGCCAGAAATCTCGCGACGCCTGCTAAGCCGTCCGCATCCCATTAGTTAGCAGGAAAAAGTGGCAACTCCTGTTTGTTGACAGAGATTGCCGTCTATCCGGTAAAATGAGAGTTGTACCCATGCCCGCAGCCACTCTAGCTCCCCCATCCCCACGCTCGGGCGCCGATTCCCTCCTGGGCCAGATCGGCAACACGCCCCTCATCCGCCTCGGCAAAATCGACGCGGACCTCCCGGGTATCGAAATCTACGCCAAAGCCGAGTTCTTCAATCCCGGCGGCTCGGTGAAGGATCGCGCCGCCCTCAACATGCTCCTCGACGGCGAACGCCGCGGCCTCCTGACCCGCGACAAAATCATCCTCGACGCCACCAGCGGCAACACCGGTCTCGCCTACGCGATGATCGCCGCCGCCAAGGGCTATCGAGTCCGCCTCTGTCTCCCCCGCAACGCCTCGCACGAGCGCAAACAGATGCTCAAGGCCTACGGCGCCGAGATGATCCTAACCGACCCGGCCGAAGGCTCCGACGGCGCCATCCGTAAGTGCCGCGAAGTCTACGACGCCGACCCCGGCATCTACTACTACCCTGACCAATACAACAACCCCGCCAACTGGCGCGCCCATTACAACAGCACGGGCGCCGAGATCCTCGCCCAAACTGGCGGCCGCGTCACCCACTTTGTCGCCTGCATGGGCACCAGCGGCACCTTCACCGGCGTTTCCCGCCGCCTGAAAGACGAACTTCCCGGCATGACGTGCATCTCGGCGCAGCCCTCTACCGGGTTTCATGGCCTGGAAGGTTTGAAGCACATGCCGACGGCCATCGTGCCCGGCATCTACGACGAGCACCTCGCTGACTCCAACATCTGGATCGAAACCGAGGACGCCTACCGCATGACGCGACGGCTGGGCCGGGAAGAAGGTATCCTGGTGGGAATCTCCTCCGGCGCCAATGTGGTCGCCGCGCGCGAGGTGGCCTGCCAACTCGTCGAGCAGGGCAGGGAAGCGGTGATCGTCACCATCCTCTGCGACGGTGCGGGAAAATATCTGAGCGAGCCTTTTTGGGATGATCCAGATTGAACCTGAAGCGTGGCGTGTCATGGTCGCGCACGCCGAGAAACAATTTCCAAACGAATGTTGTGGCGCGATGCTGGGAGCCACCCACGACGAAACAAAGCGGGTAAGCGTGGCGATCCCTCTGGAAAACGCCTACGCCGGCCAACAGAACGCCCGTTATGAACTGCGGCCCGAGGACCTGCTCGCCGCCGACCGCGCAGCCCGCGCCCGCGGCCTCGACCTCATCGGCATCTTCCACTCGCACCCGGACTGCGACGCCTATTTCTCCGAAACAGACCTGAAGAACTCCTGCCCCTGGTATTCTTTCGTGGTTTTGTCGGTGAAGGGGGGGAAGTTCGATCATGCGGCGAGCTTCCTCCCGGACCCGGACCAGACCAGGGCAGAAAAGGAACCTCTAACGTATGCCTAAGATTCTCATCCCCACGCCCCTGCGCCAGTTCGTCGGCAGAGCGGACAGCGTCTCCGTCGAGGGCTCCACCGTCGGTGACCTGCTCAACGGACTCACCACCGAGCACCCCGAGCTTCGCCGCCACCTGTTCAACGACGAGGGCAAGCTGCGCAGCTTCGTCAACGTGTACGTGAATGACGAAGACATCCGCTATCTGCAGAAGGACTTGACCCCCGTAGCCGCCTCCGACACGGTCTCGATCGTCCCCAGCATCGCCGGCGGATCGGCCGTGGCCGAACCCGCCGCGGCCTTGGGCAAAGACGAAATCCTCCGCTACAGCCGCCACCTCATCATCCCCGAGGTCGGCATCGAAGGCCAGGTCAAGCTCAAGCAGGCCAAGGTCGCCCTCATCGGCGCCGGTGGCCTCGGCGCGCCGCTCGGCCTCTATCTGGCCGCCGCCGGCGTCGGCCGCATCGGCATCGTCGACTTCGACGTGGTCGACTTCACCAACCTCCAGCGCCAGGTCATCCACGGCACCAACGACGTCGGCCGCAAGAAACTCGACTCCGCCGCCGACCGCATGAAGGACATCAACCCCCACATCCAGATCGACAAAATCGAAGCCGCCCTCACCAGCGACAACGCCCTCGAGATCCTCAAAGACTACGACATCGTCATCGACGGCACCGATAACTTCCCCACCCGATACCTCGTCAACGACGCCTGCGTCCTGCTCGGCAAACCCAACGTCTACGGCTCTATCTTCCGCTTCGAGGGCCAGGCCACCGTCTTCGCCTACGAGGGCGGACCCTGCTACCGCTGCCTCTACCCCGAGCCGCCACCCCCGGGCCTCGTTCCAAGCTGCGCCGAAGGCGGCGTCCTCGGCATCCTCCCCGGCACCATCGGCCTCATCCAGGCCACCGAAGCGGTGAAACTCATCCTCGGCATCGGCGAGCCCCTCGTCGGACGCCTGCTCCTGTTCGACGCTCTCGGCATGAAGTTCCGAGAGCTGAAGCTTCGCAAGAACCCCGATTGCCCGATCTGCGGAACCCATCGCACCATCCACAAGCTGATCGACTACCAGGAGTTCTGCGGCGTCCCGAAACCGCCAGCCCAACCCGCTGCCCCGGCTTCCAACGAAATCCGTCCCGCCGAAGTCAAAGCCATGTTCGACCGCGGCGAAAACTTCCAGTTGATCGATGTGCGGGAACCCCACGAGTACCGGATCTGCCGCGTCCCTGGGGCGAAGTTGATCCCGCTCGGCGAACTGCCCAAACGCCTCGCCGAAATCGACCGCTCCACACCCATCGTCGCCATGTGCAAGATGGGCGCCCGCAGCGCCAAGGCCGCCAACATCCTCCGCGAAGCCGGCTACCCCAGCGTCCTCAACATGACCGGCGGCATCCTCGCCTGGAGCGACCAGGTCGACCCCTCCGTCCCCAAGTATTAAGCTCCCCCAAGCCTCGCCGGAACCCTCACCCCACACCCCTCCGGCGAGGCGCCCCCTCTCCCTCCCCACCTCGTCCCCACCACTGAAAATCTCTTTATCAACCCTATATAAAGATTGGATGAATTCAGACTCACCGTCCGGGCCCCAGGTACGTTACCCTTGAAAGGGTTTTCCCAAAAACACGACGACTCTCACTCACAGGAGGGTGAATGACCCCGAAAGAAGTCTTGGACTACGCCAAAGAGATCGGCGCCAAGCAATTAGATCTGCGGTTTAGCGATATCCCTGGTCTGCAGCACCACGTTTCCTACCCGATCACCGAGCTCGAAGAAGATTCCTTCCAGGAAGGCTTCGGCATGGACGGATCGAGCATCCGCGGTTGGGCCGCGATCAACGAGAGCGACATGCTCCTGATCCCCGACCCCAACACCGCCTTCAAGGATCCCTTTTACGAAACGCCGACGCTCGTCATGACCTGCGACGTGATTGACCCGATCACCCGCCAGAACTACAACCGCGACCCCCGCTGGATCGCCCGCAAGGCCGAACTCTACCTCAAAAACTCCGGCATCGGCGACACCGCCTACTTCGGCGCCGAAGCGGAATTCTTCATTTTTGACAACGTCCGCTTCGACCAGAACCAGCACTCCGGCTTCTACTTCATCGACGCCGAAGAAGGCCGCTGGAACTCCGGCCGCGCCGACAACAACCTCGGCTACCGCCCGCGCTACAAGGAAGGCTACTTCCCCGTCCCGCCCACCGACCACTACCAGAACCTCCGCGCCGAGATGGTCGAAACCATGATCGCCTGCGGCCTCAACATCGAGTGCCATCACCACGAAGTCGCCACCGGCGGCCAGTGCGAAATCGATCAGCGCTTCGACACGCTCCTCAAAAGCGCCGACAACATGATGATCTACAAGTACTGCATCCGCAACACGGGGCACAAGCACGGCAAGACCGTCACCTTCATGCCGAAGCCCCTGTTTGCCGACAACGGCAGCGGTATGCACACCCACCAGAGCATCTGGCGCGGCGGCAAGCCCCTGTTCGCCGGCGACGGCTATGCGGGCTTAAGCGACATGGCTCTGTGGTACATCGGCGGCCTCCTGAAGCACGCCCGCGCCCTCTCGGCCATCATCGCCCCCACCACCAACAGCTACAAGCGTCTGGTGCCCGGCTACGAAGCCCCGGTCAACTTGGCTTACTCCCGCCGGAACCGTTCAGCCGCCTGCCGCATCCCGATGTACTCATCGAGCCCGAAGGCCAAGCGCGTCGAGTTCCGCCCGCCGGATCCCGCCTCCAACCCCTACCTCGCCTTCGCCGCCATGCTCATGGCCGGCCTCGACGGCGTGCTCAACAAAATCGAGCCCGGCGAACCGCTCGACAAGGACATCTACGATCTGTCGCCGGAAGAAATGAAGAGCGTCCCCTCGATGCCCGCTTCCCTCGACGAAGCCCTCAACTGCCTCGAAGCCGACCACGACTTCCTGCTCAAGGGCGACGTCTTCAGCGAAGACTTGATCGACACTTTCATTGATTACAAGCGCAAAAACGAAGCCGATGCCGTCCGCCTGCGGCCGCATCCCTACGAATTCGCACTCTACTACGACATCTAAACCGCACCGGTTTTAAGTCGGAACCGGGGAGGGTGGCTCAAGCCCGCCCTCCCCGGTTGTTTTTTACGAGCCTCTCGCCCCCGCTAGCAAACCTCCAGCAGCCGCTCCTTCAACATCGCCTGCAGCCCCGCCGTCAGCTTCTGCCCGCTATGCGCCACGTAGAAGACATCGATCGCCTTCCGCCCCTTCGTGTCGATCAGAACCACGTCGATATTGCACGCCGTTGAGGTAAACACCGTCGCCAGGTTGAACAGCAGCCCCGGCCGGTCCTCGGCCACAATCTCCACCAGCGTTGCGGTCTCGCACGCGTCGGAGTCAAAGTTCACCTGTGGCTGAACCGCGCGCCTTTTCGGATCCGGCACGCCACGCCCACGCAGCAACCGCTGTCCGTCCGTCTTCCCCATCGCCACGCGCCGGATCAGGTCCAGCAGCCGCTCTGTCTCTGTTGGATTCACGTCGAGCGTCCGCTGCGGATCCGCGAAAATGAACGTATCGAGAATCACGCGCTTCGCGTTGGCGAAGGCCTCGGCCTTCAGAATGTCGAAGCCGAAGCTCGATAACGCGCCGGCGAAGGAAGCAAACAGCGCCGGCTTGTCCCGCGCGATGATCGTCAGCTTGTAGCCGCCGTCGATCCGCTCAAGCTCCACCGCCGCCCCCGTCGGCCGGCTCTCCTCGTACAGACGTAGATGCGCCTCAATCTGCGCCTGCGTGTGCGCGCGAAGATACCGCGTTGGAAATCCCGTCAGGAATGCAGCCTCAGACGGCGGATTCCCCGGCAGGTTCTGGATGCGGTCGGTCTCCAGTTCCCGCGTCAGTTCCCGCTGCACGACCTCGTACGCGCGCCACAGTTGTTCCATCCGCCAGACGGTCATCGACTCCGGGCTGACGGCCGCGACGCAGCCATAGGTCAGCAGCGTCAACTGCCGCAGCCGCTCCACGGTTCCTACTTTGGCGGCGATCTGAACGGCCGTCGCCGGATCGTCCAGGTCGCGCCCGCTCATCGCGTCGGCGAGCAGATTCGGGTTCTCGACGAGGAAGCAAACCGTGGCCTGCTCCTCGTCCGGAAGACCCATGCGCGTAACCGCCTCGCGCGCCCCATTCCCATGGGCGTCGAGTTCATGCAGCAGCAGCGCGAAAAACAGCGACGCCGGAGAATCGACTTCCGCCAGCAGTTGCACGAACCTTTGCCTCGTGCCGTCCGTCTCCGCGCGGAGATCCGCCACGCGTTCGATCGACTGCAAGCTATGCTCGTCTAGCGCGTACCGATGCCCGCTTTCCGGCGCCACCAACCCCTCGATGTGTTTCCACTCCGGAATCAGCGCCGCCAGCAGGCCGCTGTTGTGAAGCGTTCGCAAAGCCAGGCACGCGTGCTGCAGCAGCATCACACTCTCGATCTTCGGCCACAGCGGCTCTACTCCCGCGAAGTACAATGCAAACGCCGGCGCGGCAACGCGCATTTTTCCCTCCGTCTCCGGCGCCGCCGTCACGCCATACCGCCCGGTGAACTCCAGCAGCCGGAACACCACCGCCGGATCCTCGGAAAGTTGAGAAGGGTTTCGCAGCAGGATACGATCCCGCGTGACGGTAAACTCACTGTTCGACAGCCGCGTTCGCCACTCCCGCAGATTGCCCACCAGCGACGCTTCGTTCTTCTCCGCCGCATCGAGCGCCGAGCGAACCTCGTCGAACACCGTCCGCGCATGGGTGAAGTACTTGCGCATCCACGCAGCCGGCGTCGACGGCTGCGGCTCGAACGGCGCCGCAGCCAGCGCGGTCTGCGCTTCCGTATTCAGTCCGTTCTTGTCCGATGCCGCGCGGGAGTGCAGGAAAAAGCGCACCGCCGAGAGGAAGCTCACCGCATCGGCCAGCTCCTTGGCTTCGCTTCGCCTGCCGCTTAACGCGTTCAGCCGTCGCGCCGCCGTCGCGTCCCGCAGGCCTCCCGGCGTTTCCAGCACGTCGGGCTCGCTCAAAAGGACCGTGTTCTGATACTTTGCGTGCCGCGCCCGCGCCAGCCGCGCCAGGTGCTGGCTCAGCTTCGCGCCGTGCCGCTCCACAAAAGCCGGCCACTTGCTGGTGAATCTCGCGAATGCCGCTTCGTCGCCCGCGATAAAGCGCGCATCGAGTAAATTGATCGAAAGCTCGATGTCCTGCTCCCGGTACTCCAGACACTCGGCCACCGTCTTCACCGCGTGAGATAGCCGCAGCCGCGCATCCCACAAGGCACGGATAAACTCATCCAGCGGATACCGCACCGCCTGCCGCGCCGCGTCCGTCTCCGTCATCACCACCAGGTCGACCGGCGAGTAAGGAAACAACGCCCCGCGGCCCCACGCCCCCGCGGCCACCAACATCCCACCCTGGCCAAGCACCGGCGCGATCGACGCGCCCCACGCCGCCACCGCGGCCGCGTCCGTCGCCTCGTTCAACGCAGCCTGCGCTCCCCGCACATCTCCTGTAGAAAGAAACTCTCGTTCAATGTTCTGCCACCCGGCCCCGGAAGACGAACTCCCCGTCAGCCGCGCGGAGGCGCCGGCAATGTCACGCATGAGGTTCTCCAAGCCTCAGTATGACCCAGCTTCAGCCACCGCGAACCATCATTATCATGGTTATCTAAATTATCTATTAGCTTTGTCTACAGATCCTCCGTAGAATGATCTTCATCCGGACTGTAGCCGTTTAGTCATACGCATATTGCAACCCACGTTCGGTTGCGCACCAAATCCAAATTTTTCGCACCCCAAGGAGGATGCAATGAAGAGATTCTGTGTGCTCAGCCGAGGTGTAGCCATTGCGCTGCTTGGCTGCGGCTGTCTGATTCACGCGCAAAGCGCCCCCGCCGCCGATTCCACCACCGCGCAGGCGGCGCCGCCGGCGCCGTCTCAAAGCGGTGCGGCCACCCCCGCGGCAACTCCCGCGCCCGCCGCGCCCTCGCCTCTCGCCACCCCGGCCATGACCGGCCCCCTCGCCCAGCAACCCCCGGCCACCCTCGACGCCGGCCCCCTCGGCAAAATCTCCGTCAACGGCATCGTCACCGGCATGGGAATGCTGCAAGGCAACCACTTCGCCGGCGATAGCGTCGGCGACGCCGCCCTCAGCAACGCCCAGATCTTCATCCAGAAAACCGACGGCTGGTTCCAATTCTACATCCAGGCCGGCGCTTACACCGTTCCCGACCTCGCCACCCCCTTCATTAACACCGCCAGGAGCATGAGCGACTTCTGGGGCGCGGTCCCCGTTGCCTACGTCAAACTGCAGGCCGGCAAGAATACTTCGTTCGAAATCGGTTCCTTGCCCACGCTGATCGGCGCCGAGTATACCTTCAGTTTCGAAAATATGAACATCGAGCGCGGCCTGCTGTGGAACCAGGAGAATGCCGTCAATCGTGGCGTCCAGGTCAACCAGACCATGGGAAAGTTCACCGCCTCCCTAAGCTGGAACGACGGCTTCTACTCCGGCCGCTACACGTGGCTGTGGGGCTCTCTGACTTACACCAACGGACCCCACAGCCTCGCCTTCGTGGCAGGTGGCAATTACGGCAAAACAGCCTTTCAGTCCCTCGCCGTGCCCGTCCAGAACAACTCGAGCATCTATAACGCGATTTATACCTACACCAAGGGCGCGTGGATCGTTCAACCTTACTTCCAGTACACGAACGTCCCCACCAACCCCGCCATCGGCGTCACCAAGGGCGCCTCCACCACCGGCGGCGCCATCCTCCTTAGCCGCACCTTCAAGCACGGCTTCTCGCTTCCCGTCCGTTGGGAATACATCGCCAGCTCCGGCTCCGCCGCCGATCAGGCCGTCAACCTCATGTTCGGCCCCGGCAGCGCCGGCCAGTCCTTCACCGTGACCCCCACCTACCAGGCGGGCGGCTTCTTCGTTCGCGGCGACCTGGGGTTCGTCCACGCCAGTAGCATCGCGCCCGGTTACGGCTTCGGCCCGCTCGGCATGAGCCAGAACCAGCCCCGCGCCGTCGTCGAAATGGGATTCCTGTTCGGAAATAACATCACCGAGCACTAATTCCCTTCCGGATTCCCCGTCCCGCAAAACAACGGATCAGTTATTTCTATCGTCACGCATAACAGATTTCGATTGGACGTTCTTCGAAAGCGGTTATAAGGTAAGTCAAAGGCAATCGGATAACTGCAGAGTTACTTTAACACTTAGATCGAGAGAGGAAACTTAAAACAATGGCCGAAAATGACGCACCCAAAATGCAAGCTACGTTAGGCTTGACGGGATTGACGATGAACGCCATGGCGCTCATCGCGCCGGGTGCCTTCCTCTGGCTCACCTTCCTGACCCAGTCGACGGCAGGCTCGACCGCCCCCGCAATGTGGATCGGAATCGTGTTCGCCACGCTGCTCTGTCTGGCGACCGCGGTCTGCTACGCCGAAATGGCGAAGTTATACCCCGGAACTGGCAGCTCTTACTACTTCGCCGAACAGTCGTTCCTCAATCATGAGAAAGCGTGGCCCTACGCCCGCCTCGCTAAGTTCATCGTCGGCTGGGGCTCGCATCTCTATTACTGGGTCTACCCCGGCGTCATGGTCGGCACCATGGGCATCCTCTGCGGCTACATCGTCGGGACCCTCTGGCCGAACTTCATGAGCGCCTCCAACCCCGGCCCGATGTTCATGATGCTCATCGCCGTCGTGTTCTCCTTCGTCGTCGCCTACATCGCCTCGCGCGGCGTCAACGGATCCACTTCGGTCAACATCGCCATCAACGTCATCCAGATCAGCGCGCTGATTGTCTTCTCCGTGATGGCGCTCAGCTACCGGATGAACCATGCGCCGGGTAGCGTCGGCCTCCAGTTCGACTCCACCTCTGGCGACGCCTACAACTATCAGTTCCTCACCCAAAAGCAAACCGTCAACGGCCAGGCCACCGATGTAATCGTCCGCGACGCCAACGGCGTGCCGAAGCCCTTGCTCGACGCCGCCGGCAAGCCCGTACCCTATACCGTCAGCTATCCGGAAAAGGACGACAAGGGGAACTTCCTTTCCCACCCGTCCGCCAGTTCCGTCGTCGGCATTCACAGCTTCGGCTGGATGTTCGTCCAGGCCACTATCGCCATCCTTATCTTGGTCGGCTTCGAATCGGTAACCGCCATGGGAGGCGAAGCGAAAAACGCCAAACGTGACGTTCCCATCGCGGTGATTGTCTCGCTTCTGGTGCAAGGCTGCTTCTGCTACCTGTTCGAGTACTTCGCGGCAAACTACGTACTCAGTAGCGGCTACACCATGCAGAACGCCACCGGCTCCGCGGCCCCGATCGGCGACCTCATGGTCATGGTCGGCGACGCCATCTTCGGCCCGGGCAATGGCCGCACCTTCATGCTCATCCAGGCCTTCACCGTCTTCCTGGCCCTCATCGGCACCACGCTGTCCTGCATGAATACGGGCGCCCGCGTTACTTACGCGATGGGCAAGGATGACGAACTGTCCGGCGACCTCGGCGTGCTCCACACCAGGCATCTCACGCCGCACCGCGCCATCTGGACGCTCGCCGTCATCTCCGCCGTCATCGGCTGCGTCGTGGTCGCCATGATCTTCGGTGACGCCGGCGCGGTAGCGGACTCCACGCTCAAAACGCTTCCGCAGGGCTTCTGGTCCAGCGTCGGCTACGTCAGCCATGACACCATGGCCGCCATGCCGAACAGCCTGCTCACCATCACGCTGGCCTCCAACTTCGGCACGTTCCTGCTCTACATGCTGAGTTGTGTAACTTGCATCGTCGCCTACCACAACCACCCGGCATTCAGTTTCGTCAAGCATCTGGCCATCCCGGTCTTCGGTCTGCTGGCGAACCTGGCCTGCATGGCCTTCTACCTCATCGGGCCGTTCATGGGCTTCGGCACTAAGATGGAACCGCTGCTCGCCCTCGGCATCGCTGCGGTCTGGGGCATCTATGGCGGCATCTACTTCATCCGCTCCAGCAAGGCCAAGGGCCGTACGACGCTCAATACCCAGCGCGCCGTCACCGCCGGCTAAGGGCAACGCCCGACTCACTCAGTCTGAAAGGAAGTCATCAGCGGGATTCGGGGCGAGCCACAAAGCTCGCCCTCTTTTTTCCATTCATCTCACTCGTTAACCTGAAACATGACGCAAAGCAATCCCGAGGCCGGCTCGGAACTCCTCGTCGAATTCGCCGAACTCTCCGACCCCGGCCGCCAGCGTTCCAACAACGAAGATTGCCTCGGCCACGCCGAGCCGTCTACACCCGAGCGCGTCCGCAGCCACGGCTGGCTCTTCGTTTTAGCCGATGGCGTCGGCGGCTCGGACAAAGGCGAGGTTGCCTCGCGCGCCGCCGTCGACTGGTTCACCACCCGCTTCCCCGCCGCCCCCGCCGGCGAACCGCTCGCCGCCCTGCTCACCCGCCTCGCCAAAGAAGCCAACAGCCACATCTACGAAACGGCGCACAACACCGGCCCGAACGGCGCCTCCATGTCCACTACCCTTGTCGCCTGTGGGCTTCGGCATGACCGCCTCGTCGTCGCGCATTTGGGCGATTCCCGCTGTTACCTCATCCGCAACGGATCCACCCACTTGCTCACCCGCGACCATACCGTCGCCCAGGATCAGGCCCGCCTCGGCGTGTTGTCTCCGAAGGAGGCCGCGCGCGCGCAAACTCGCTATGTGCTCAGCCGCTCGCTCGGCAACGACATGTTCGTCAACGTGGACACCAACGACGTCCAACTGAGCGCGGCCGACGTGCTGCTGCTGTGTTGCGACGGCCTGTATAACTCGGTTGAGCCCTCGGAAATGGCCGCCATCGCCGGCCACGGCGGTGATCTTCGCGCCGCCGCCAAACGCCTCGTCGATCTTGCCAACCATCGCGATGGCAGTGATAATATAAGCGTTCAGCTCATCCGGGTCCGGAGCGTGGAGCGCGTCGGAATGTACCGCGGGCGGCCCTATAAACTCCGCTAACTTGTCCCCGCTTACCTTCCCGCCTCGGATCTACTCATGACCGCTCTCACCACCGGCGCACAACTCGATCACTATCGCATCGAAGGCGTCGCCGCCCGCAGCGGCATGGCCTCCATCTTCCGCGCCACCGACCTGCTCACCGGCCGGCAGGTCGCCATCAAAGTCCCGCATCCGGAAATGGAAGCCGATCCCGTTCTCTTCGACCGCTTCAAACGCGAAGCCGAAATCGGACAAAAGCTCGACCACCCCGGCGTCATGAAAGTATTCGAGTGTGTCACCGGCGAGCAGATGTACATGGTCATGGAATGGGTCGAAGGCCGCCTGCTTCGCCACGTTCTGCAGGAGCAGCGCAAGCTCCCCGTCGAACGCGCCCTCCGCATCACCATCGCCATCAGCGATGCGCTCGACTACATCCACCGCAACGGCGTCGTCCATCGCGACCTGAAGCCCGAGAACATCATGATCGGCCCCGAGGATCGGATTAAACTCATCGACTTCGGTATCGCCTCGCAGCAAGGCGCGCGCCGCCTCACCTTTGCCAAGCTCTCGCAAGTGATGGGAACGCCCGATTACATCTCACCGGAGCAGGTCAAGGGCAGGCGCGGCGACGGCCGCAGCGATATCTACGCCCTCGGCGTCATGCTCTACGAAATGGTCACCGGCAAAACCCCGTTCACCGGGCCCAACGGCTTCGCCATCATGAACGACCGGCTGCTCAATAACCCCATCCCGCCGCGCGAGGCCAATCCGGAAAT
>DAIDIH010000321.1 GCA_027459465.1 Bryobacterales bacterium
GGCCGACGGGGTTGCGGTCGTAGAAGGCGACGTCGAGGGCTTGCAGGCGGCTCATGATCTCGCGGCGGAGATCGAACATGGCTTTCTGGCCGGTCCACTGCATGAGGTAGCTTTCGGCGAAGTCGAAGAAGAGGGCGCCGGCGACGCAGAGGAGGTAGAGGGCGGAGATTTGGGCGAGGCCGGTCCAGGGGTCGGGGGAGAGGAAACGGTCGAGTGGGGTGGAGAAGCGGCGGGAGGCGGGGTCGAGGTATTTGTCGACGGCGAGTTTGGTGAGGAGCGGGCCGGCGGTCTGGAGGATGGAGGTGACGAGGAGGAAGACGAGGGAGGCGGAGACGGTGCGCCAGTAGGGGCGCATGTAGTAGAGCAGCCGCCGCATAAGACGGCCGTCGTAAGCTTTACCGAGCGCCTCTTCTTCCACGAACTTTTAGTGTAGAGGTCCGGCGGCGGGTGAAGCAAAAGCGGTTTGCGCCGCCGGGATGAGGGGCTGGCGTTAGTGGCGCTGGATGTAGACGATGTGGGTTTGGGTGTATTCGTAGAGGCCGTGCTTGCCGTCGGCGCCGCCGATGCCGCTTTTGCGGACGCCGGCGTGGAAGCCCTGCATGGCTTCGAAGTTTTCGCGGTTGATGTAGGTTTCGCCGAAGCGGATTTCCTGGCAGGCGCGGAGGGCGGTATTGAGGTCGCGGGTGTAGATGGAGGAGGTGAGGCCGTAGTCGGAGTCGTTCGCGTAGGCGATGGCCTGGTCGAGATCGTCGAAGGTGACGATGGGGCTGACGGGGCCGAAGACTTCCTTGCGGATGATTTCCATGTCCTGGCGGCAGCCGGTGAGGACGGTGGGTTCGTAGTAGAAGCCGGCGTCGCTGGGGGCGCGCTTGCCGCCGGTGACGAGAGTCGCGCCGGCGGCGACGGCGCCCTGGACGAGTTTGTCGACCTTTTTGAAGCCGGCTTCGTTGATCATGGGGCCGTAGTCGACGGGCTTATCGCCGAGGGGGTTGCCGTAGGAGGTTTGCGCCATGGCGGCGGCGAGTTTTTCGGTGAACTGATCGGCGATGCGGCGGTCGACATAGACGCGCTCGGCGCAGTTGCAGACTTGCCCGCTGTTGATGACGCGGGAGGCTTTGATCGAGTTGACAGCGAGATCGATATCGGCGTCGGCGAGGACGATGGCGGGGGCTTTGCCGCCGAGTTCGAGGTTGACCTTGGTGATGTTGGCGGCGGCGGAGGCCATGATGGCGGAGCCGGTTTCGACGCTGCCGGTGAAGCTGATCATGCCGATTTTGGGGGACGAGGCGAGGGTCTTGCCGGCGGTGGCGCCGCGGCCGTGGACGACGTTGATGACGCCGGGGGGAAGATCGGTTTTGAGGAGGAGCTCGCAGAATTTGACGGCGTTGTGGGGTGTTTCCTCGCTGGGCTTGATGACGATGGTGTTGCCGGTGACGAGGGCGGGGGCGGCTTTGCGGGCGATAAGGAAGAAGGGGAAGTTCCAGGGGAGGATGCCGCCGATGATGCCGATGGGCTGGCGGAAGAGGAAGATGGTTTCGCCGGGGCGGTCGCTTTCGAGGATTTCGCCTTCGATGCGGCGGGCCCATTCGGCCATGTAGTCGATGTAATCGGCGGTGAAGGCGACTTCGACGCGGGCGAGCGGGAGGACTTTGCCCTGCTCTTCGGTGATGGTGCGCGCGAGGTCTTCCTGGTTTTCGCGGATGCGGGCGGAGATCTGGCGGAGGATGTTGGCGCGCTGGATGGCGGGGCGCTTCCCCCATTCTTTCTGGGCGTCCTGGGCCGCGGCGATGGCTTGGGCGACGTCGGAGGCGGTGCTATCGGGCACGGCGCAGATGAGTTCCCCGGTGGCGGGGTTGCGGTCTTCGATGACGCCTGTGCCGGAGTAGGGCGTGAAGGCGCCGTTGATGAAGTTCTGGTAGTGGGTCATGTCGGTTCCTATTCAGTATGCACGGGGGCGGGGGAGGGCTCAAGTTGGGCGGGGCCGGTTGGGCTTCCGGCGCAAGACCGCGTTCGGCAGTAGCGAGCGAACGTGCCGGCGCACATGCCGGGCGAGCATCACGGCATCGCGAGCCTCGCGGAGCAGAACGTCCCGCCAACCTGGGTACCGCGTCCCGACCGCATATTCGGTCAGCAGAGCTTGCTCTTCCACACTCAAATTCGGGCGAGCCTGATGGGGCACTCGGGTGACCAATTCTTCGATGTCGTGCGACTTGGGGACGGGCACCCCTCGATAAACCAGGTACGCCTTGAGATATTTCCCGACTGACTGTTGCGCGTGAAAGCAGACCGTCGCCGTCGGGCAGGAACGGCGCAGCTTCAGCGTGTGGGTGGCCGTCTTGAGGTCTTCTTCGGCTTTCGCCACCCATTCGGCGACTACGCGGCCTGTGTTGTCAACCTCGGGCATAGAGCACCCTGCCTTCGCGGACAGCGGGGTATTCGAACGTGCCCACGACATCCTTGCGCCACTCGAGATCTTCGGGTGTCGTAACGATGATGTCTTTGGGGACGCGGATGTCGTGCAATGCGACCCGGATCTCAGCCTGCTTCTTGTGCTTGAGGCCGTCGAATGGCATCACAACCAAGAGATCCACGTCACTGTCAGGCCCCGCATCGCCGCGCGCGTGTGAGCCGAACAGGATCACGCGCTCCGGATGAAACCGGCGTACGATCCGTTTGACCATTTTGTCAATGAGCCGCGTGGAGCCTGCGCGTTCAGCCATTTGCTATGTCTACCACTTGTTGTTCCCTTGGTGTGCGGGTGCAAGCCTCAAGAGGCGCGGGTGAGCGAGATGACGAAGGCGTCGAGGGCGAGGGGTTTTTGGATGTTGCGGCGGGCGAGGGCGCAGAGTTCGGCGGCAATGGACGCGGCGGTGCGGAGCCATGGGGAGGAGACGCGGCGGGCGAGGGCGGAGAGGGGGCGTTCGAGGTCGCGGTTGCGGATGGAGGGGACGTTGTTCTGGAGGAGCAGGATGTCTTCGAGGAGGAGGAGGAGGACGTTCATGAGGTCCTCGATGCGGTCCTGCTTGCGGGTTGCGAGAGATTCGGCCACTTTGGCCCAGGAGGAGAAGGAGGAGGCGCCGGCGCCGGTTTCCAGGAGCGCGAGCATGGCGGCGCGGCGCGCGGTGTAGAGTTCGAGGTCGAGGGTGGCGGCGGCGCCGGGGGAGCCGGCGGCGAGCGAGATGCGGCGGGCGGGTTCATCGAGGCCGCGGGCGCGGACGAAGGCTTCTATTTCTTCGCTGGCGAGGCGGCCGAGTTGGAGCATGACGGCGCGGGAGCGGATGGTGGGGAGCAGGTCGTAGGCGTTTTCGGCGGTCATGAGGATGACCAGGTGTGGGGGCGGCTCTTCGAGGGTTTTGAGAAGGGAGTTGGCGGCCTGTTCGTTGGCGCGGTCGATGCGGTCGATTAAGAAGACGCGGCGGGCTCCGCGGAGGGGCTGGAACTGGGCTTTTTCGCGGAGGAGGCGCATTTGGGGGATGGAGATCTGGCGCAAGGGGCCGTCGGGGGCGAAGGTGAGGAAGTCGGGGTGGGAGGAGAAGACGAGCGGGTCTTCGTTGCGCTTTTCGGCGGTCCATTTTTCGCGGTCGGCGATGAGGGCCTGGTTGGGTTCGAGGCTCAGGTCGTCGCGTTCGATTTTTTCGGCATCGCTTAAGAGGACGGCGGCGAAGCGGCGGGCGAGGGTGGCTTTGCCGATGCCTTCGGGGCCGGAGAGGAGGAGGGTTTGGGGGATGCGGCCGCTTTGGGCGATGTCCCAGAGGCGGCCGGCGGCCTGGGAGTTACCGTAGAAATTGGGGAACACGGAAGCTTCAGGCTAGCATTGGGGCGGCGTCAGTCGTGAACGGGATTGCCGTTTGCGTCGACGGCTATTTCGCGGCGTTTTCCGTTCTTGACGACGACGGCTTCGTAGCCGGTGGTGTTTCCGCGCTTTACGGACTCGACGGAGCGGATCGTGCCACCGGCAGCCTGCTTCTTGAGGCCCTTGAGCGCGGCGGGCGGAACGGTGGCGAGGGGAATCTGCTCCTCGGCCTCGACGAGGTTGCCGGAGGCGTCGAAGCTGAGAACGCGCTTGCCGTTGGAGGTGAGGGTTTCGACTTCGTAGATGGTCTTGCCGTTTTCGGTATCGGTCGAACAGCCCTGCATGATGCCGGAGTGCATCTCCAGGAGGGCGGCGCGTTGGACGGCGGTGGGCAGGG
>DAIDIH010000322.1 GCA_027459465.1 Bryobacterales bacterium
CGCCGACGGGGAAAGAAAACATCGTGGTATGGAAACAGGCCCACGAAGGCCAGGGCGTGGCGAGCCCGGCGGAGGCGAGCCAGTCCGTGATGTCGCCATCGAAATCCAACAGGCAGACTTTGGGGACGGGTGTGTGGGGCAGGCGCCGTTCGGTACGAACGGCGTGGATAAGCGCTTCGGGGGTGAACACGGCGGGCCGATCGAGCGGGTGGTCGAGAATCGGGAACGCGTTTCGGACGGGCATAAGGTGATGTTGGGGAAACGATTACCGGACCGCGAGGACCTCGGCGGCCAAGACGTTTGGGCTTTTCGTGCGTGCGTTTCGGGTGGTGCGGAGCAAAGTGACGTTGCCGAAGCCTGCCGCGCGGAACTCATCGAGGAAGGCAACGCCGTCCTTGGCGCCGGCGATTCAGGTGAACCAATCGGAAAGCCGGGATTCAGAGGCGAGGCGCGGTTCTCGCAGGATGAGTTCGGCCGAATAGAGGCGGCCGCCGGAGCGGATGGTGCGGGCGAGTTCGTGGAAGATGGCCTGGCGGGCGGGGTTCAGGTTGAAAATGCCGTTGACGATGGCGGCGTCGAAGGCGGCGTTCGGGAGCGGGAGGCGTTCGGCGTCGGCGTGGCAGAAGTTTGCGTTTGTCAGGCAGATTTCGGCGGCGGAGCGACGGGCTCGATCGAGCATGGGGGAGCTGAAGTCGACGCCGAGGACCATGCCGGAGCCGTTCAGGCGTTGGGCGAGAACAAGGGAGTCCAGGCCTGCTCCGCAGCCTAAATCGAGGACGCGGGCCGAGTGCGGAATTTCCGCGAAGCCGGCGAGGTTGGTGACGCCGGTGAAGGCTTCGAGGGAGGCGGCGGGAATGCGGTCGAGCAAGTGGGGCGGGTAGCCGAGGCTTTCGGCGAAGGCGCGGCCTGTGGGGAAAGGATGCCGATTGCCGGGTTGTTCGGCGACGGCGGAGTAGGCGGCGCGGACGCTTTCGCGGAGGCTGGTGTCGTTCACTGATTCTGGTGTAGCACGAGGCGCGGCTGGAGCGAGGAAGCGCGTCAGTATTCGAAATCGATGGAGAACTGAAGCTGGCGGCCCTGGAGGGCGTCGATGGGCGCGGCGAACGAGGGCATGGCGACCGCGGCGGGGCCGAAGTAGGGGTTGAGAGCGGTGATGTTGGTGTGATTGAGGAGATTGAAGGATTCGGCGACGAGGTCGAGGTGGCGGACGCCGCCCATGGGGATGGCCTTCAAGAGGCGGAGATCGAGCGAGACGAGCGGCGGAAGACGGAGGCTGTCGCGAGTCATGCCGGCGGGGCGGGCTGAGAGAGGCCAACTCAGGGTGTCGGTGGTGTCGAGACCGGTGAGGGGATTGACCGGCAGGCCGGATTCGGCGGTGAAGATGGGTGCGAGTTCGAGGTTGCTGAACAGGTTGACGAGGAAGGAGTGGTGGGTGTGTGGTGCGCCTTCTTCGTCGCCGATGGGGAGATCGAAGAGGCCGCTCAGGACGAAGCGCTGGCGCTGGTCGAAGAGGGCGGGGCCGAGGTCCTGCCAGATCGCGTAGGGATTCTGCGGCTGTTCCATCCAACTGGAGGCGTCGTCGGTGACTTTGGACAAGGTGTAGCTCGTGTCGAGGGTGAAGTCTTCTTTCATGACGCGGAGCGAGAGCGAGAGGCCGTTGTAGGTGGAGTTTGCGGTGTCTTCGAGTTGATAGAGGGCGTTGTAGGCGGGGAACGAGTCGTAGGGTTGGGCGTCGATGTTGCGCGTGCGGGGAAGATTGTCGCCGCGGACCCAGAGGTAGTTAGCGCTGAAGGTGGTGTCCTTTGCGAGGGCGTATTGGAGGCCGAGGCTGGACTGCTGGCTATATGGGGTGGCGAGCGCGGGGTCGGCGCGGTAGATCGAGGGAAGGAGGCCGGGCGGCGGAGATAACGGCGTGGCCCCGAGGGTAGAGGCGAGGATGGCGGCGGTCCGCGGGCCTTCGGCGACCTGTTCGAAGCCGAGGACGCCATTGCCCGCGAGGGTGCGGTCGAATGCGGAGAGCAGGTACCGATCGAAGAAGATCCCGTAGCCGGCGCGTAGGACGAGGCGGTTGGCCGGGCTGTAGGCGAGGCCGAGGCGTGGGCTGAAGTTGTGAGTGCTTTCGTTGAAGCCGGCGGGGAGTTGTTCGAAATCGTAGCGGAGGCCGGTGTCGATGGTGAGATGGGGGTTTGCGACCCAATGGTCCTGGACGAAGCCGCCGTAGGAGGGAGCGGTGAGGGAGGCGGAGGGGTTGCCGAACATCTGGCGGTAGATGGAGGGCTGGCCGGAGAGAAAGCTGGATAGGGTGGAAAAGACGAAGACGCCGCCCTCACCGTTGAAGTTTGTGACGCCGTCGTGGATATAGGTGGTTGCACCGCCTGCCTGGATCAGATGGCGGCCGTGGTTCCAGGAAAAGGTGTCGGACAGGTCGGCGTGGCTGTCGATATAGGACTCGTTGCCGAAGTAAGGTTGGCCGAAGTCGGCCAGACCGTTGACGATCATTTCGGGGCCCGAGCCTTGGTTAGGCCGGAGCAAGGCGTCGCGGCGGGAGACCTGGGCGCGGAGTTCGTTCACGGCATTGGGCGAGGCGGTGAAGGTCCAGGAGGCGGTGGCCGATTGGTCGAAGAGGAAACTGGAGCCGCGCGCGGAAGGGTCCTGGAGGCCGCCTCCGTTGTAGGCGTCGCCTGCTTCCCGGTTGTTGGTGAGCGCATAGCGGAAGCTGAGGAGGCTACGCTCGCTTTGCTGATGGTCGATTTTCGCGGAGGCTTCGGTTTCGGCGCGCGCGGTGGGGAAGAAACCTGGGATGAGGGAGCGGACCGGGAAGCCGGGATAGAGGCCGGCGGCGAGGGCGTTATTGAGTAGGGCCGCGATCGCGGGAGCGATGTCGCCGGCGGCCTGGGAGCGTTCGTGCTCCTGCTCGAAGGCGACGTAGTAGAAGGTGCGATTGGGGATGAGTGCGGCGCCGTTACTGAAGCCGGCGCGGTAGCGGTTGAGGTCCGGGGCGGTTTGGACGTCCTCGACGGGCGGGCGGGCGTCGAGGGATCCGTTCTGGAGGAAGAGAAATGCGTCGCCGTGCATGGTGCTGGCCCCGGAGCGGGTGACGATGTTAACGGAGCCGCCGGAGGCGCCTCCGGAAGCAGCGGAGATGCCGTTGTTGACGACCTGGAACTCTTCGACGATTTCGGGGGACAGTTCGGTGCGGCTGCCTCCGCTGAAGGCGTCGTCGTTTTCCATGCCGTCGATGGCGATGCGGTTGCTCGTGGGGCGCATGCCGCCGAAGCTGAAGCCGCTTCCGGCGAGGCCGCCGGTCGTTGCGCCGGAGTTGGCGCCGGCGCGGGTGGAGACGACGTTGGGTTCCATGAGGACGAAGTCGAGGGCGTTCCGGGTGCGGACGGGGGATTCTTCGATGCGCTCGCGGCCGACCGAAGTTGTCATGGAAGTCTGCGATGGATCGATGAGGGGGGAAACCTCGTGCACGGTGACCTGCTGGAACTGTTCGGCGAGTTTCAGGGAAGCGCCGGCGCGGACGGTGAGGCCGACGCTGACCTCGATGTCGTGGTGCTCGAAGGGAGCGAAACCCGGCGCCGAGATAACTACGGTGTACAAGCCGATTGGGAGTTCGGGGATGCGGAAGTAGCCGGTGTCGCTGGTGGTTGTGCCGCGCGTGAGGTGGGTTTGTTGATTCCGCGCGGTTACGCTGGCGCCGGAGACCGGGCCTGCCGAGGCATCGAGAACCCAACCGTCGATGGCGCCGGACGAGGATGACGACTGGGCGACCCCATTGGCGCGGAAGGCGCAAAGGAGGCAGAGAGCAAACGCAAAGTGCCGGGTTCTGCGCATGGCCTGGGACACAGACTGCGACTTCAACGTAACATCCCGGTCCTCCGGATGCGAACCGATCTTGAAAGTAGACGTTAGGGGGCGGTTTAAGAATGGACGCTGCATTGAGAAGGCCCGGCGGAAGGTGTTTGTTACACTAGGGGCTTGGCCGCTTCAGGCCAAAGGAACCATGAAAATACACGAGTATCAGGCGAAGGCGATCCTGAGCCACTACGGTGTGCCCGTACCTCGGGGAGAAGTGGTTTACACCGTGGAGGAGGCTGAGGCGGCGGCGAAGAAGATCGGCGGCAGCGTGGTGGTGAAGGCGCAGATCCACGCGGGCGGCCGGGGCAAGGGCGGCGGCGTGAAGGTGGCGAAGAATTCGGACGAAACGGCCGAGATCGCTAAGAAGATGATCGGCATGACGCTGGTGACGCATCAGACCGGACCGGAAGGGCGGTTGGTGCAGAGGCTGCTGGTGGAGGAGACGCTTCCGATAGAGCGCGAGTTATATCTGGGCATCGTGCTCGACCGCAACATCGGGAAGAACGTATTCATGGCCTCGGCGGCGGGCGGCATGGAGATTGAGGAGGTGGCGGCCAAGACGCCAGAGCTGATCCTGAAGGAAACGATCGAGCCGGGCATGGGGTTGCAGGCGTATCAAGCGCGCAAACTCGCTTTTGGCATCGGCGTTCCCGGGGCGAGCGCGAATGGGGCGGTGTCGGCGATGACCGCGCTGGCGAATGCGGTGGAGGCATCGGACGCGTCACTGGCTGAGATCAACCCGTTCGTGCTGACGCGCGACGGGAAGGTGTACGCGCTGGACGCGAAGATCAATCTGGATGACAACGCGCTTTACCGGCACAAGGATCTGCTGGAGCTGCGCGATTTGAACGAAGAGGATCCGCTCGAAGTGGAAGCTTCGCGATTCGGGCTGAACTACATCAAGCTGGACGGGACGATCGCCTGCATGGTGAACGGCGCGGGACTGGCGATGGCGACGATGGACATTGTGAAGCACGCGGGCGGGAGTCCGGCTAACTTTCTGGACGTCGGCGGCGGCGCCAACGCCGAGCAGATCCGCAACGCGTTCCGGATTTTGCTGATGGACCGGAGCGTGAAGGCGGTGCTGATCAACATTTTCGGCGGCATCCTGCGCTGCGACACGCTGGCGACGGGGGTGGTGAACGCGGCGCGGGAGTTGCAGATCAAGGCGCCGGTGGTGATCCGGATGGAAGGGACGAACGTGGAGCTGGGACGCCAGATATTGAGCGAATCCGGATTCAATTTCACGGTGGCCGACGGGATGAAGGACGCGGCGGAGAAGGTGGTGGCGCTGGCCGGAGGAGCGAACTAGCATGAGCGTACTGGTTGGGCGAGGCACACGGCTGCTGGTGCAGGGCTTTACCGGCAAGGAAGGGACGTTTCACGCGCAGACGGCGATCGAATACGGAACGAACGTAGTGGGCGGCGTGACGCCGGGCAAGGGCGGGAAAAAACATTTGGACCGACCCGTGTTCGATACCGTGGCGGAAGCGGTGCGCGAAACCGGCGCCAACGCGTCGGTGATCTTCGTGCCGCCGCCG
>DAIDIH010000323.1 GCA_027459465.1 Bryobacterales bacterium
ATAATGATCCAGGCCGAGCTCCTCTTTTAGTTGGTGATAGTCCTGCTCGATCTTCCAGCGGCACTTGACGAGGCGTACGATACGCCGCCATGAGTAGTCGGCGGGAAGGTCGCAGAGGCAATAGTTGGTGGGAGCCTCTTCCGACTCCGGCCACTCGACCAGTAACCAGACCTCCTTGCCCGGCGGCCTGCCGTCCTGATAACGATGCGAGGGCTGTACTCGTGCCGCCCAGAAGCGCGACTCCAACCAGCCCTTGCTCCCTCCCCGCCAGCGAATCTTCTTCCAGCCCTTGGCCTGCTGGACCGCCGCTTGCACCGGGGCCGGCCGTCGATCGCCGTAGCAGACGGCGGAGGGTGGCCTCCCCTTGCCCTTCGCCGGGAGCGTGATAAGTTTTGGCGGCTTCAGCCACACCCCCACTTGCGGCAGGACACCTACGGCATAGTTCAGCCCCCGCTTTTCCAACTCTTCCCGGAACCCGGTTCCGTCGCCATAGCCGGCATCGGCCACCACCACTCGATCCGGCAGACCCCAGCCTCGCACCTGATCGATGATTTCCTGCGCCAGTTCCCACTTCTTACGAAAGGTAATCTCCTCCGGAATGCCCGCCGCGGCTCGTCGCTCGGCGTCGTCGATCCAACTCTCGGGCAAATACAACCGCCACCCCAGCGGCGCATTTCCTTGCTCGCCCACAGGGGGAACACTCACCGCCACCTGGCAGTTGCCGGTCTTTCCCAGCGTTCCCGAATATTGCCGCTCCACCCCGACCGAGTGCGTGCCCTGTTTGGGGAAACCGGTATCATCGACAACCCACGCCGCATCGGGCTCCAGTTCGGCCGTCATTCGTCTGCCCAGCCGCTCCCACACCGGATTCCAATCCCACGGACTCTGCCCAATGAACTGCCGCATGGCCTGCACATTCCCCTCCGGCAGTCGCGCCGTTAGCGGCTCTATCGATTTCCGTTCGCCATTCAACAGCAGGCTCCGCACGTACACGCCGGCCCAATGGCGCCGCTCCGTCCTTCCTACCGGCTCCAGCAAGTCGGCAAGAAACCGCACGAGCCGCTTGCGGCAACGCTCCGCCCGGGCATTCGTCATATCCAAACATATCAGGATATTTATGTTCTGTCCCGACTTAACGGAGTACTACTAACCCGTTCTGCGTCGCGCGGTAACTCGGCGGCTTGCCGTCTAAGTACAGTCCGTCAATACGAACTACCGTCATCTGATAAATTCCTGCTGGAATCAGCACGGGGATGTCGCGCGGCAAAGGAGTTACTTAATCCTTCCCTTCGATCCGCAGACTTAGCGAAAGATATGCCACGCCAACGTGCTGCTCCGCCATCGGCCGGAAATCGTCCGCCGTGTACCACGACCACAACATCGTCTTCGGGGGCGCCTGCTTCTCCGCCGCCCGCCCGCCGAACTCAGCCAAAGCGAGCGCCGTCGCCACCCAGATCCGCGTCTTCAATTACCTCTCCCCTGGCCAAAATTGTCGCAAAAGCGCTGCACAAGACCGCAACTGATAACGTTACCGGTAACGCGAACAACCGACAGTTTCTTAGCCTACAGAACCCGATTTTGACCCCGGTTCCAGACCTCCCCCAATGTGATGTAATGTAGCCCAGCAATGCGCACCCGAGCCGTACTCGCGTTTCTCGTTTTCGCCGGCCCCCTTCTGGCCGCCTCGCCCCCGGTGGATTTCGACCGCGACGTCCGGCCGATTTTCTCCGACAAGTGCTACACCTGCCACGGGCCGGACCCCTCGCGGCGCATGGCGGGTCTGCGGCTCGACCAACGCGAGGGCGGGGCGTTCACAAATCGCGGCGACCACGCCGACGTCGTGCCCGGCGACGTCGCGCACAGCCGCCTGGTGGAAAAAATCACCGCGGCGAAACCGGCCCTGCGGATGCCGCCTCCGTACTCGAAACTGGCCCTCACGCCGGCGCAGATTGAAACGATCAAGACTTGGATCGCGCAGGGCGCGAAGTGGGATCCGCACTGGTCCTATGTTGTGCCGAAGCGGCCGGAAACTCCGAAAGTTTCGGATGCCAAGTGGGTGCGGAATCCGATCGATGCGTTCGTGATGGCGAAACTCGACGCGGAGGGGCTGAAGCCGTCGCCGGAGGCCGATAAAACAATTTTGATCCGTCGTGTTTCATTGGATCTGACCGGGATCGCGCCGACGCCGGCCGAAGTGGACGCGTTTGTCGCGGACAAGCGGCCGGATGCTTATGAGCGACTGGTTGACAAGTTACTCGCGAGCCCGCGCTATGGCGAGAGGATGACGATGCAGTGGCTCGACTTAGCCCGGTACGCGGACACACACGGCTATCACATCGACAGCGCGCGCCAGATGTGGCACTGGCGCGACTGGGTGATCAACACGTTCAACAATAACATGCCGTTCGACGAGTTCACGATCGAGCAACTGGCGGGCGACTTACTCCCGCATCCGACGACGAACCAACTTATCGCCACGGGATTCAACCGGAACCACATGATTAACTTCGAGGGTGGGGCGATTCCGGAGGAGTATCAGAACGAGTATGTGGTGGACCGAGTAGAAGCGACTTCGACGACGTGGCTTGGAATTACTCTCGGCTGCGCGCGCTGCCACGACCACAAGTACGACCCGATCAAGCAGAAAGAGTTCTACGAGTTTTACGCGTTCTTCAACAACATCTCGGAAGTGGGGCTGGACGGGCAAAGGGGGAACGCGAAGCCGTTCCTGGCGCTGCCATCGGCGGAGCAGAAGGCGGAACTGGATACGCTCGATGCGAAGATCGAGGGGCTGAATAAGATCCTGGTTCCGAAGAAACTCGATGAACTTAGACGCGCGTGGGAGCCGAAGAGGCTGGCGACGCTGCCGGAGCCGGCGCGGGCGGGGCTTCTGTCACACTATGAGTTCGACGGCGGGCTGTCGGACTCGTCGGGGCATTACTTATATGGGCGTGTTGAGCGCGGGGACCTGACTTACAAGCCGGGCGCGGTGGCGCAGGCGGCGCAGTTCGACGGGGACACGCACGTGACGTTCGGCCCGGCGACGGTGTTCGATCGGCGCAAGCCGTTCACGATCGCCTGCTGGCTGAACCCGTCGGGGCACCTGCCGCGGGTTGTGCTCGACCAACTTACAGGGACGGCGCAGAACCGCAGCGGGATCGAGATCACGCTCGACGATTTTCTTCTTACGGACATCCAGCACTGGCGGCCGAAGGTGTATGTGAAGTTCGACGGCGCGCAGGGGGGTAAGGGGATCGAGGTGCGGTCGCAGTCGCGGCTGGATCCGGGCAAATGGCATCATGTGGCGATTACTTACGACGGCTCGGGCCATGCTTCCGGGGTGCATATGTACTTCGACGGGGCGGCGGACCCGGTGGATGTGGCGCAGGATAACTTAGGATCTTTTGTAAGTTCGCCGGCGAAGTGGGAGACCGGTAACCGGACGTGGGGACGGAGTTACGAAGGCGGGATCGACGACTTACGGTTTTATAACAGAGCGCTGAGCGCGGCCGAGTTACAGCCGATGGTGGTGGACGAGCCGCTGCGGGCGACGATTGAGATCCCGGAAGATCACCGGAAGGGCGGACAGGACACGCGCCTCGAGGATTACTTCCTGCGGAACGAGGCGCCGGAGGAGATCCGGAGCGCGTACATCGAGCGGGAGACGCTGATGGCGCAACGGGATGCGCTGAACAAGCAGATTCCGACGACGATGGTGATGGCGGAGCTGGACAAGCCTCGGGAGACGGCGATTCTGGGGCGGGGTGATTACCGGAACCGCGGAGAGGTGGTGCATCCGGGGGTTCCGGCGATGCTTCCGCCGCTGCCGAAGGGCGCGCCGGCGAACCGGCTGACGCTGGCGCGGTGGCTGGTGAGCGATTCGAATCCGCTGACGGCGCGGGTGGTGATGAACCGGTACTGGCAGATGTATTTTGGCACGGGGATTGTGAAGACGGTGGAGGATTTCGGGTCGCAGGGCGAGCCGCCATCGAACCAGCCGCTGCTGGACTGGCTCGCCACGGAGTTCATCCGGACGGGCTGGAACGTGAAGGCGATGCAGCGGCTGATTGTAACGTCTGCTACTTACCGGCAGGATTCGCGAGTAACTCCGGAGTTACTGGAGCGCGATCCGGAGAACCGGATACTGGCGCGGGGCCCAAGGTTCCGGTTGCCGGGGGAGATGATTCGCGACAACGCGCTGGCGGCGTCGGGGTTATTGAAGGAGCGGGTCGGCGGGCCGAGCGTGTTCCCGTATCAGCCGAAGGGACTGTGGAGAGAGATCGCGTTCGGCGACGGGTTTTCGGCGCAGAGCTACACGCCGAGCCACGGGGACGATTTGTACCGGCGGTCCATGTACACCTTCTTTAAGCGCACGGCCTCGCCGCCGGAGCTGGTCACGTTCGACGCGCCGGACCGGGAAAAGTGCACGGCGCGGCGGCTGCTGACGAACACGCCGCTGCAGGCGCTGGTGCTGATGAACGATCCGGCGTTTATCGAGGCGTCGCGCGTTCTGGCGGAGAGGATGATGCGCGAGGGTGGGCGGAACACGGCCAAGCGGCTGGATTACGGTTTCCGGCTGGCGACGTCGCGGCACCTTGCGCCAAACGAGGAAGCAATCTTAGAAAAACTTCTTACGCAGTCCCTTAGTAACTACAAAGCGAAACCGGCGGAGGCCGCGAAGCTGATTGCGATCGGGGAGTCGAAGCCGGACGCAAGAATTCCTCCCGCGGAACTCGCCGCATGGACGACGGTGGCGAGCACCATATTGAGTCTGGACGAGACGATTAGCAAGGAATAATCATGCCGCTTGATCATGAAATCGGGTTAGCACTTACGCGCCGCCATTTCTTCGGGCTGACGAGCACGGGGATCGGCGCCGCTGCACTGGCGAGCCTTCTGGCTCCGGAGGCTTTCGCCAACACGGCGGGGAAACTGTACGCGCCGGGCGCGCTGCCGGGGCTGCCGCATTTTCCTCCGAAGGCGAAGCGGGTGATATTCCTGCATCAGTCGGGCGGGCCGTCGCAGGTGGATTTGTTCGACTACAAGCCGAAGCTGGGGAAGATGCAGGGGACGGAGTTGCCGGCGTCGGTGCGGAACGGGCAGCGGATTACGGGGATGACGAGCGGGCAGAGTTCGCTGCCGGTGGCTTCGTCGGTGTTTCAGTTCAAGCAGTACGGGCAAGCGGGGACGTGGTTCAGCGAGTTACTGCCGCACCTAGGCGGGGTGGCGGATCAGATCGCGGTGGTGAAGACGGTGAACACGGACGCGATCAACCATGATCCGGCGATTACGTTTTTGCAGAGCGGGAGCCAGCAGCCGGGGCGGCCGAGCATGGGCGCGTGGGTGACGTATGGGCTGGGGAGCGAGAACCAGGAGTTGCCGTCGTTTGTGGTTATGATCAGCCAGCAGAGCGCGCTGAATACGGACCAGCCGTTGTTCAGCCGGCTGTGGGGAAGCGGGTTTCTCCCGTCGAAGTACCAGGGTGTGCTGTTCCGGTCGTCCGGCGATCCGGTTTTGTATTTGTCCGATCCGCAAGGCATCAGCCGCGACGAGCGGCGGGACATGCTGGATGCGGAGGCGGAGTTGAATCATATCCGGGCGACGGCGTATGGGGATCCGGAGATTGAGACGCGGATTTCGCAGTTTGAGATGGCGTTCAAGATGCAGACTTCGGTGCCGGATCTGATGGATTTGTCGAAGGAGCCGGACCATGTGTTTGAGATGTATGGGCCGGAGGCGCGGAAGCCGGGGAGTTACGCGGCGAATTGTCTGCTGGCGCGGAGGCTGGTGGAGCGCGGCGTGCGGTTTGTGCAGTTGTATAAGCGGGGATGGGACCAGCACAACGATTTGCCGCGGGATTTGCGGTTGCAGTGCCAGAGCGTGGACCAGCCTTCGGCGGCGCTGGTTCAGGATTTGCATCAGCGGGGGCTGCTGGAGGACACGCTGGTGGTTTGGGGCGGGGAATTCGGGCGGACGGTGTACTGCCAGGGTAAGTTGACGCAGGAGAACTACGGGCGAGACCATCATCCGCGGTGCTTCACGATGTGGTTTGCGGGTGGCGGGATCAAGCCGGGGATTTCGCTGGGCGAGACGGACGATTACTGCTATAACATCGTGTCGGATCCGATGCATATTCACGATGTGCAGGCGACGATATTGAACCGGCTGGGCGTGGACCATACGCGGCTGACTTACAAGTTCCAGGGGCGGCATTTCCGGTTGACAGATGTGGCGGGGGTGGTGACGGAGAAGTTACTGGCGTAGTTGCCCAACGGGCGATCTGCGATTGGCCCGGAGACAGGCTGGTTGATGGAGCGCACGAGTGGTCCGACTGCTTCCGTGTTGCCGACAGTCCGGGCGGTAGGGTTGATGGAGGGATGCAACCGCGTTTATCAGGAGGCATGACGGTCACCTCCCTCGATATCGCTCCACTATTCCTCGCTAGAGTACGAGCGTTCGGCTTCCAGATGTTGGTCTGAGTCGTGCGCCTGGAACGCACCGCGGAGGGCTGTCAATACCAGTTCGAGTCCCGACCAGTCGAACCGAGAGATTGCCGAAGCGTTCTCCTCACACGTCGCGAGTTTACTAAGGAACGATTCTTGAATCGTCTCCTTTTGCAGTACTTCACCCTGATACTGGCGGAGCTTTACGTCGAGCCCCCTCCACTCGATGGGCCTGTATGCGCCCTCCTCCGTCTTCAAGACATCGCTCCCGAGGTAGAGCTCCAAGCTGCACGCGAGCCCATTAATGTCCATATCTGAAATTCCGGTAGGGCCCTTGGTCGGATAATGTTCGGCTAATGGTAGTCGAGGTAGGGTAAAGATAACAATATTCTCAGGCAAGCTGATATCAGCAAGCGACTGGAGTGCGGACCGGCCCGCGGTGTCGTTGTCAAAGAGTGCCACTACTCGATTCGAGATCCCCGCGCCAGCAAACGCCTTCACCCGATTCGCCAAGGCGCCAGCGCCGCCTTCGATTCGCGCGCCCTTGAAATCCATAAATGAGAAAAACTCCGAAACGTGGGGGTATAGCAACTTGAGAGACCTTTCCAGGATCCACTTGTCTGATGCGCCCTCCGTAAGGACTGTGATTCGCCGATAGCTCTCATGCTCACGGTTTATGAGGTACTCAGCGTAAGCGACCATGTTCGCACTGGAGTCAAACACTTCACCGACGACCAAGTCAGTTAGATCGTAGTCCACGGCGTCATCAGGCTCACACACCTCCGACAGCAGCCTAAGCAGAAATCGTGTGTCGATACCAGGAAAGCCCCACCGGATTCCGCCCAGGCCGAGGATGTATTCGATGATGAGGTCGCAATTCTCGGGTGCTTGAAGACGGTCGTTCGCGAGGCCCAGCCGACGAACTTCACGTAATCCCTGGAACCAAATCTCGAGATTGAGCCGAGCGAGGGCTTCCACTCTCTTCTCGTGAATTCTAAGCGTCCGAATAGAATCTTGCCCCGCTTCTCGTGCTGCTTCATGCAAGGATGTGAAGGCCGCCTGAGGGCCGCCATCAACCATCGCCCGATATATCTCGACATCCTGCAAAGCCCGATGCCGCTCACGCGCAAGGCCGACCGTGAAGGCAATTTCTGCGGCCTTGAGGGTGAAGCCCAGCAGCTCTAGGCGTTCTTTCATTCCGGCGACCGAACATACGTAATGCACGTGGGCGTATGAGGGTTTCCAATACTCTTCTCCGCCCTCCATCTCAATCCACTCCTGGGCGCTGATAGGGCGCGTCTGCTTGTCAGACGGCACAAACAACGCCATTAGAGCGGGTTCGACGTCATTCTTCGTGGATTCGACGGAGAATGGTCCGGCGCGCAACTCGGAATCAGAACTCATGCGAAACCCGTTCCGATGGTACCGCCGCTCACCCGTCAGCGTGGGCGCCACAACTCGGGCTGGCAGGGTATGTGGGAACTACGAATGGGATGGGATCAGGATCGAATCGGCTCCGGCTCGATGCCGATCGCATCGTTGACCGCATCACAGAGCCGCTGCTTGCATCCCAAATAGCGCTCTGTCGTCTGGACGCTGAGGTGCCCGAGCAAGAATTGAATTCGTTCCAACTCGCCACCGCGGTCGTGGCACAGCCGAACGCATATCCGACGAGTTCCATGACGTGCCACATTGCCGAGATTGCGGGCCTGGCACGTCTGCTTTACAACGTCAGCGATGACTTCGGGGCTGACGACGTGTTGCTACCGTGCGCGGAGGGCAGCGAATTTGAATGCGAAGGAGTAAGTCGTCTTTCTGAGGCCGCGGGTCTCGAATTCGCTACGGGGATGCGCAAGCCCTGATTGGCCCGAGAAGGTCTCTGAGGTCGGGTTCACTTGCCGGGTCTTTTTGCAGGCGTTCGAATCGGGGCTTCAGGTAGGAGTTGATTTTGTGCGTTTTGTTCTTCGACCAGTACCGATACTCGCCTGCAACCCATAGGTAGTGGTCGAGTTCTGCGCAGTCGCAGGTCAGGCCAGCGAGATCACTCAGCGTTTTGATGTTTTCGTAGAACCTTAGGTAGCGCTTTGGGTTCTGCGATTGGGCCTTTCCGAGGTGCCATTCAACCATCTCCTCCGTGTAGCTGTCCAAAAGCGGAAGATTCGGGTCCACGAAAAAGTGCCCGAATTTTGCGGCGAAGCTGTAGTGGGCATGGCCCGTTATGGTCTTAATACCGTCTACAAGCTCCTCGACCAGAATTGGACCCGTGGCGCTGGGCTGCTTCAGCAGTGTTTCGAGACGTTCGGCGACTTTGTAGATTGCGATTACGTTTGTCCCGTACAGTGTGTTCAGCACGATGGCCTTTACCCGGATCGCTTCGTCGCGCTTCGGGAAGGCTTGTTTCAGTTGGGCGAGTTCCGCGCTTTCCCAGCCGGCGGACCAGAACCTGGATGCAGCATCGATTTGGGTCTGTGTCAACGGCTGCGCCAACGTTGGTGCCATGCAGTTCCCAGCATATCTCGCCAAGCGCGGTTTGACCACAGGCGACCCGTACAAGGTTACGCCTGACGATGCGCAGTGGATCGCAAATCATTTTGCGAACGCGCGGGATCTTCTGCAAGACGAGCGAGTTCAGAATGCGGCTCATTCGAGACCGGGAGCACGATTCCCCGGTAGCATACAGGGAGGCGACACCGTGGGCGAACTCGACATCCTCGGTCATGAATTCACGCGAGAGGCGGAAGCAGCCTGGGACCGCGCCCGCAATGAGGCGTTGGCCAGGGGTGTTCCGGTATTCTATCGGAACGACCGGACGGGGATTGAGATCATGGAGCAGCCAGACGGACGGCGCTTCGAGATTCGTTTCATCCCCGGCGCTCCGCGCGGGCGGAATTTCGAGATCATCCGCGAATTAGCGCAAACGGCTGCCTGACAGTTGCCGGCCCTTACTGTCATCGCCGGACCGGATGGATCCGGCAAAAGCACAGCATATTCACGATGTGCAGGCGACGATATTGAACCGGTTGGGCGTGGACCACGCGCGGCTGACTTATAAGTTTCAGGGGCGGCATTCCCGGTTGACGGATGCGGCGGGGGTGGTTACGCGGAAGTTAGTGGCGTAGTTCGCCCACGGGCGATCGGCGATTGGCCTGAATACAGGATGGTTGATGGAGCGAGCCGGTGCTGCCGCTACGGTACAATTGCTGGAACTCCATGCCTCTGTCTCCAGGCACACGGTTGGGACCCTACGAAATCACCGCTTCCATCGGCGCAGGTGGGATGGGCGAGGTGTATCGAGCCCGGGATACCAGGCTTGAGCGGGATGTTGCCATCAAGGTGTTGCCGGGCGATGTGGCGTCCGATCCCGATCGGCTCGCGCGTTTCGAGCGGGAGGCCAAGGTGCTGGCGTCAATTCATCATCCGCACATCGCGACAATCTTCGGTTTCGAGGAATCGCCGGCGGGCAAAGCCCTCGTCATGGAATTGGTCGATGGCGAGACCCTGAAGTGTCCGTTGCCTGTTGCGGAAGCGCTTCGCCTGGGGATTCAAATTGTGACGGCGCTCGAAGCGGCTCATGAGCGCGGCATTACACACCGTGATCTCAAGCCCGCCAACATCATGGTTACGCGGGCGGGGATCAAGCTGCTCGATTTCGGGCTCGCGAAGGCGACAGCACGGGACGAGCAGGTTACCATCACCCAGACGCAAGCCGGAACCATCGTCGGCACGGCCTCCTACATGTCTCCCGAGCAGGCGCAAGGACGGGCGGTGGATGCACGTTCGGACATCTTCTCTTTCGGGGCCTTACTTTATGAGATGCTCAGCGGACGCCAGGCTTTCCCCGGCGATTCGCTGGCGTCGACGCTGGTATCGGTTCTGCGCGACGAGCCCGCTCCACTCCAAGCGCCCGCCGAAGTGCAAAGCATCGTTACACGCTGTCTCCGGAAGATGGCTGCCGATCGCTTCCAAAGCGCGGCGGACCTGAAGGCAGCCCTGGAACACGCCGCGCAATGCCCGGGACAAACCCAGCAGACGCCATCGATTGCCATCCTTCCCTTCGCCAATCTCAGCGCGGACAAGGACAATGAGTACTTCGGCGACGGCCTAGCCGAAGAAATCCTGAACGCCCTTACGCACGTTCCCGGTCTTCGCGTAATCGCCCGGGCATCCGCCTTCGCTTTTCGCGGCCGTGAGAACGCCGTCGCCGAGATCGGAGAACGGCTGAAGGTGACGCACGTTCTGCACGGAAGTGTCCGGCGCGCCGACAGCCGCGTCCGCGTGACCGCACAATTGATCAACGTCTCGAACGAGACGCAGCTTTGGGCGGAGCGGTACGACCGTGAATTGCGCGACGTCTTCGACATACAGGACGAGATTGCGCAAGCCATCGTGGCCCAGTTGAAAGTCAGGCTGGGCGCGCAATCCGGCGCGCCCATCGTCAAGCGCTACACCGGGAATCTCGAAGCCCACAACTTTTATCTCAGGGGCGCGTTTCATGTTTCCCGCCTTACCGCGTCGGAGATCCAGCGGGGGCGCGGGTGTTTGGAAAAAGCTGTGGCTCTCGATCCCTACTACGCTCCTGCCCTGGTGCAACTGGCGGACTATCACGTGGCCATGGGGCACCGCGGCTTCTTGCCCTTGGAGCATTGGCCCAAGGTCCGTGCGTTGGCGGCCCGAGCGATCGAGGCGGACCCGGCGTTTGCGGACGCGCACGCAGCGCTCGGTTTCATGGCGGCCCTCTGCGATTTCCAATGGGACGATGCCCTTCGCCAATTGGATGGCGCCCTTCAATTGAATCCGGCGTGCGCGCAAGCTCATTTCTGGCGTTCCCATGTGTTGTTCGCTTCGGGCTCGGGAGACGAGGCGCTGGCCGCCGTCGGGCGGGCGGAGGAACTCGATCCGCTTCGCGCGCTCTTCCATAGTTATCGCGCGACTTATTCGCTCCTGCTCGATCGGCCGGAGCAGGCTCTGGAGCATGCGCGCCGCTCCCTCGAGGTGGATGAGAACTATCCGGCCGGCACCCTGGTGATGGGCGAGGCGCTCTCTTTGCTGGGCAGCCATGATGAAGGCGCGAGGCTGATGGACAAAGCGTCTTCCGGCCTTCCCGCCGGCTATTTTTACTCTTCGCTTCGAGCCTGGGTCTATGTGCGCTCCGGCCGCAAGGACGACGCGGAGCGGTTGCGGGCCAGCCTCATTGAAACAGGGAAGCGGGAATACATTCCGGCTGGAACGAACGCATTCGTGGCGGCGGCCCTTGGAGACCGGGAATCAGCGATGACGTTCGCTGAACGAGCCGTTCGCGAGCGCGATCCCAACCTCCCTTTGTGGATCCGGAGCCGATACTTCCAATTGCTTCGCTCCGATCCGCGTTTCGGCGAACTGCTCAGCAGCGTGAATCTCGGCCGATAGGGCGACGGGGCGACCTTTTCCAGCCCGCTGAAACGTTGGTTGCGGCGATCTAACATCTGTTAGACTACGTCCACTTATGAAGCGAGATCTGGTCTGTGCCGTGGGGTTGGCGCTCTACTTTGCTACGTGCGCCTTGGCGCAAACGGCGGCGCCGCTCGCGGTCGTCGACGTCAATGTGGTGGACGTGAGGAAGGGCGAGATCCGCGGCCACCAGACCGTGGTGATTGCCGAGGGCCGAATCACCGGGATTGGATCTTCCGATCGAGTCCGTGTTCCCGCGCGGGCGATCCGAATCCCGGGCGAAGGCCGTTATCTTATCCCCGGGCTGTGGGATATGCACATCCATTTGCGCAGCAGCGAGGCCAGGCCCGACGTTCCTCTGGTGGAGGAGAATGCGGCCCTGCTCGACTTGTTTCTCCCGAATGGCGTGGTTGGCGTGCGGGAAATGGGCGGCGACCTAGCCGATTTTGTTTTCCGCTGGCGCGAGGAGACTCGTTCCGGCAAGCGCATCGGTCCGCGCATCCTGACTGCTGGCCGCAAGATCGATCAGATACCCCCGGCGTGGCCCGGATCACTGGGAGTCGAGACACCGGAGGCAGCGCGCGAGGCGGTCCGCCAGATGAAGCAAAGCGGCGCTGACTTCATCAAAGTTTACTTTGCCTACGTCAGGCCGGAGGTTCTCGGCGCCGTGGTGGATGAGGCGCACAAGGCCGGGCTGAGGGTGGTCGGGCACCGGGCTTACAACCTCCCCCTGCAGACGGTGGTGGATCTTGGACAGGATGGGATCGAGCACGCCTTTTATACGCTGGCGTACCAACGCGACGGCTACGAAGAACTGAACCGCGAGGCCGCCGCGAGGAAGCACACGTCACTGGAGGTTTCGCCGGCGGAGCGCTGGGCGCGCATGCTTTACCTGGAAGACGCCAAGGAGGAGGAACGGGATTACCGCGTCATGGCGCAAAAACAGGTGTGGGTTACGCCCACCCTGACAGCGACGATCCGGGTATGGCAGGAATTAGGCGAGCACGACTTCGCGTCGGACGACCGGAAACGCTTTGTGTACCCTGCCGTTTGGGAGAGTTGGGACCCGAAGCTGGGGAGGCGCAGGCCTCCTTCCGGCGACCTCCGGAAGATCCTTACCGAGGTCAACAAGCGCGCGCAAAGAGCAACGGTGGCCGCTTACAAGGCCGGCGTCCCCATGCTGGCTGGAACGGACTGCGGCGTCGACAATAACTATATGATCCCGGGGTGGTCGTTGCATGAGGAACTGGAGAACCTGGTGAAGGCCGGACTTACTCCGCTCGACGCGCTTCGCATGGCGACGATCAACGCGGCCCGATGGCGTGGTGCGGATTCGAGCGAGGGCACGGTGGAAGAAGGCAAGGTGGCCGATCTGGTTCTGTTGCGTTCGAATCCGCTCGAAGCGATAAGTCATACGCGGGAGATTGCGGCGGTCTTCGCCGGCGGCAAGTATTATTCCCGATCCGCTCTCGACGCGATGCTGGGCCGGGTTGAGGAGCGGGTGTCCGCTGCGCGAAGTCAGCAAGTGCGCTGAGCGCGTCCATCGCGCCGTTGCGGTGGCGGCTCCGTCGATACGATTGGAAGCCAGATGGGAGCAAGGGCATGATCTGGCGGAGATTTTGCCGGAGCTTGACATTGGGTGCGTTGCATTCGGGCGGAGGAGTGTTCTGCCAGGGTAAGTTGACGCAGGAGAACGATTGGCGGGAGCATCATTCGCGGTGGTTCACGATGGACAGGGGCGGCGGGCTTTCCCGGAGCGGTGCGGTCAGGACTGTCTGTTGTTGCCGCTCATTCTCTTCGGCTTGGCATCCGGCCACCAGACGGCGTGGGCCGATTCGACGAAGCGCCCCACGCAGTATTCGACGAACTGTTTCGCGACGTTGGGATGGCTATCGCGGATTAGCTCGATCATCTGGCGATGACGCGGTAAACCGGGGGCCCATTTTGCCGCCGACTCCTGGATCTCTATCATCCGCAATAGAACGAAGCTGAACAGCGGGCGGAGCAGACGGCTTAATGCTTCCGCGAGTATTGGGTTCCCGGACGCCTGCCCGAGGGCGAGATGGAATGTCAAATCGCTTACGATCAAGTCGCGCACATCCCCGCGCTGCTGGGCGGCTTCCATGCGGGCGAGCGCCGCCTCCAGCGGCGAAAGGTCGGCATGGGCGGCCGCGGCAAGTTGTGCCGCCAGACCTTCGAGCGCACCGCGAAGCTGATAAATGCGCTCCACGTCCTGTGCCGTGTATTGGGTGACTCGCGCACTTCTGCCCGAGTTCTTGACGACAAAGCCTTCCGCGATCAGCAGGTTGATCGCTTCGCGTACCGAGGCTTGCGCGACCCCGAACTCCCGGGCCCAGACGCCTTCGCTGACGCGCTCGCCAGGGCGAAGCCTCCCTCCGACGATGGCATCCCGAAGCCGGCCGGCGAGCTGATCTTTGAGCAGGGGAGAAGGTTCGACGGTGGCCATATAAGCGCTTATCTTTCTTTTAGCAGACCATGTACTCGCGTAGCTGGATGGTATAGGCGCTTGACAGGGCAGGTGCGCTTCAATATGCTGTTGCGATGCCGGCTCTCACCCGAAGGGAATTTTGTTTCGCCGGAGCGCTGGCTTCGGCCTCATCGATGGAGGGCGCCGCTCCGGTATCCCGCCCGCCGAACGTGGTCGTGATCCTTGCGGATGACCTCGGCTATGGCGATGTGCATTTTCTCAATCCCCGGCATGGCCGCATCGCAACTCCCAACATCGACCGCTTTTCGAGCGAAGGGATGACGTTCACGGATGCCCACACGGCGTCCGCGGTTTGTACTCCGTCGCGGTACGGGCTCCTCACCGGCAGGTACGCCTGGCGCTCGAGGCTACAGAAGGGTGTGTTGGGTCCGTATGACGCGCCGCTCATCGATCCGTCGCGTGTGACTTTGCCGTCCCTGCTTCGGGCGCACGGCTACGAAACGGCTTGCGTAGGCAAATGGCACCTGGGCTGGAATTGGCCTCGTCAAAACGGAGAGTTGCGCTTCGACCGTCCGATTACCGGCGGTCCGACGGAGTTGGGCTTCGATTCCTATTTCGGCACCGACGTTCCGAATTATCCGCCCTATTGCTTTATCGAAAACGACCGGACGGTGGGTATCCCGTCGGCGCCGAAGCCGAAGAGCATGTATGGCCTGGATGGACTGATGGTTCCCGGCTGGAGGCTTGACGGCATCCTCCCCGCGCTCACCGAGAGGGCCTGTGGATTCGTGCGGCGTTGCGCGGGGGAGACGAAGCCCTTCTTTCTGTATCTGGCGCTCACCTCGCCGCACACGCCGCTGGCGGTAGCCGATTCCTGGCGTGGCAAGAGCGACCTTGGGCTTTACGGCGACTGGGTGATGCAGACCGACTATTCGGCCGGCGAGGTGTTAAAGGCCATAGACCAGAGCGGGGCGCGCGACAACACGCTGGTTTTCTTCACGAGCGACAATGGTTGCGCTCCCTATATCGGGGTGGACTATGTCGCCGAACACACGCGCATGGGGCGCGTGAAGGAACTGGAAGCCAGGGGGCATTTTCCCAGCGCGGGTTTCCGAGGCTACAAATCCGATATCTGGGAGGGCGGCCATCGGGTACCGTTGGTGGCGCGCTGGCCCGGTGTCGTCAATCCCGGGACTCGGAGCGAGCAGGTCATCTGCCTGACGGACATCATGGCCACCTGCGCCGAAATCACGGGAGCAACGGTGCCTGCCGGAGCGGCGGAAGATAGTGTGAGTATTCTCCCGGCTTTGCGCGGCACGGCCCGCAAACCGCTCCGCGAAGCCGTTGTGCACCATTCCATCGGCGGACAATTTGCCATCCGCCAAGGAAGATGGAAATTGGAATTGTGCGCGGGGTCGGGCGGATGGAGCGAGCCCACCGAACCCGAGGCGGCGGAACAGGGCCTGCCGCCGGTTCAGTTGTACGACATGCACGCCGATCCGGCGGAGCGAACGAATTTGCAAAAGGAGCAGGCGGTGGAGGTTGGCCGGCTTACCGGGTTGATGGAGAGTTACGTCTCAGCGGGCAGAAGCACGCCCGGTCCGCCGCAGCAAAACGAAGTCCCGGTTATTCTCCGCAAACCCATCCCGGGAGGTCCCAAGATCGCGAGCGACTAAGGGGAGTCCACGTCGCAGGTGTGATCGTGACGTGGGCGGGACAGGTTCGTAGGGCGGCGTGGTTACGCCGGAGTTTTGCCGGGCTACGGGTGGCCGGCGATACGCCGCCAGGCGACGACGCGGACTTCGTCCGGGGCGTTATCGACGGACTTGGTCTGTAGCAGGATCTCGAAATAAGGTAGGTCAGAGGGACGCTTCACGTTGAACAGGTGAAGGATGGCCGGCAGACGAGCCGGGTCCGTCGCAAACTCGCCCGCCGCTTCCGCGGTGACCATATTTAGCCCTGTCAGCAGCAGGATGAACCCCGTATGGCTCAGATTTGGGATGTACGCGATTCGGGCGTACCCGACACCGGAGTTCTGCGAGGCCGGTTGCGCGGCTGTGTAGAATGACTGCTCGGCGGCCTTTGGATGCCGGTTTGCAAAACCCGGATATTGTTTGTGACCGGGCTGGAACGGAAAGTTGAGCTTGTCGTCGAATAATTCCGTCCAAGGATTGTTGGTACTGTTCCCGCAGAGGATGAAGTTGCCGTTACGGAAATCGCGAGCGACCGTGTTTCGCGCGTGGCTAATCAGGACCAAGTCCTGCCTTGGTGTTGAGCGGAGGATGCGTTCCGCCGTTGCCTCGGCTCCCAAGGACACAATGTAACGGGTGCCGAGCAGTTCCCAAAGTCTGAGAAAAACTGGGTCCTTCGAAGGGGCGGCGCTGAGGGGGATATAGGACCGCTCAGCGTAATCCTCGACACTGGGGCGCGCGGGCATGCTCGTTGACATCAGCACATAGGCGTAATCATCCAGCACCACGTGCGTGGGCTGGTTGGCCGTGGTGATCAGCCAGGCCGCCAAGCCAAGCGAGCGCGAGTGGGAATCGCTGGTTGGCGCGGGAGTTAGCAAGAGCCAAAGGTTGGCGGAAACTGAGGCGGCGAGCAGGATGCCAAGGGATAACAGAAGGGCCGTCGATTGCCACCACGCTCGATTGGGTGGATGTAATGGATCGGCCGTCTTGGACCGATCATCGGTTGTCCCATCCCGGTGGCGGAAGGTGGCGACGAAGCCGCCCTTGGGGATCTCCATGATCCACGGCGCCGCGGCGCCATCCGTTTCGTAGTACTCGTGTAACTTTGTTCGGAGTTGGCGGACGGTGGAGCGGACGATGCTGTCCTCACTTGGCACGTAATCGTCGCCACGCGCGAACACACGGAGGCCGATCTTCATTTCGGTCAACTCCTGTTCGTGTCCCGAGAGGCTTTGCTCCGCGATGTAAAGGAGCATATCGCGGAGGCGGGGTGAGCGGCGAAACGTAGCGCTGGCCGCGATTTGCTGGACGCTATCCCACCGTTCGTCGGGCTTTGGAGGCGAGTCGATTTGCATTGTCAAACAGATGGCAAACGAAGGGGCTCTCCGAACCGGCCTGTTGTTATCAGGTGATTCACACGGTTTTTACATTGTACTCCTGCGGACCGTGTCCTACGCTTATCCCTGACAGCGCCATGGGGCAACGCCGCGTGGGCGGCACGCCGTTGAGGAGTGCGCTGGCGACGTTAGGGAACGCGGCAACGAGCCGATGGAGCCGGACGCAGATTCTGCCAGTCTGCGGGGAAGGGAGACTTACAGTGGATCAGTTCCAGAATGCGGGGTTAATGGGGGGGCGCAGGGCCGCGGTTTGCATCATGTGGCTCGCAGCGGCTTGCTGGTTTGGGGGAAACGCCGCAGCGCAAGTTTCGACGGCGACTGTCAATGGAACCGTCGAGGACTCGACCGGGGCCAAAGTTCCCGGCGCATCGCTGTCCTTACATAACCTGGGCACAGGGGTCGACAGCAAGACGCAAACGAACAGTTCCGGCGAATACGTATTCGTCAACGTCACACCTGGTTCGTACACGCTCCGAGTGGACAAGGCGGGGTTCCGTCCGTCGCAACAGGCGCCCTTCAAGCTCTCGGTGAACCAGACGGCGTCGTTCGACTTCAAGCTTGAGCTTGGCTCGGCGGCGCAGACGATTACGGTGACCGCGTCGAGTACGACGATGGAGGCTTCGACGTCGGAGCTTGGGGCCGTTGTGGAGTCGAAGGCGGTAAACGATCTTCCGTTGAATGGAAGGAACTTCACACAGCTTCTCAACCTCACGCCTGGCGCGAGCCCAGTGGATACCGCGCAGACGTTCGGATTCCGGGGAGTGGGTTCGTACGACTTTCCGTCATTTAACGGAGCCCGGAACCGGAGTTCGCTGTTCCTGGTGGATGGGGTGATGGATCAGGGCTCGATTAACAGCACGTATGCGGTACCGCTGATCGTCGACGACATCGCCGAATTTAAGGTGGATTCCCACAACGACCAGGTCCAGTTCGGCGGGGTGACGGGCGGGGTTGTCAACGTGGTGACCAAATCCGGCACGAATGAGTTTCACGGGACGCTCTGGGAATTCTTGCGGAATTCCGCACTGGACTCGCGCAACACGTTCTTCCCCAATGTACAGGCGTTGCGTCAAAACCAGTTCGGCGCAAATCTCGGTGGGCCGGTTGAACTACCGCATTACAACGGAAAGAACCGAACGTTCTTCTTCGTCAGCTACGAGGGTTTTCGCGAGAGCGCGCCATCGCAGACTTTGGGCTTGATTCCGAGCCGCCAGGAATTACAGGGCGACCTCAGCGCGCTCAACACTCCGATTTACAACCCATTCAGTACGCGTCCGGACCCGTCGAAACCGGGCCAATACGTCCGCGATCCGTTTCCGGGAGGGGTGATTCCGGCGAGCGCGCTGGATCCCACGATGAACGCGCTTGCGCAGGCGCTCTACCCACAGCCGACGGCCAGCGCGACTCGTGGCACAAACTTCGTTGCGACGACGCCGAACGCGACAGACCAGAATGTGTACGACATCCGGCTCGATCAACAGTTTGGCACGAAGGATGCGGCGTGGTTCCGGTTCAGTAGCGTGAACCTGCCCGCTACGTCGATCAATCCGATTGGACAGGCATCGACCAATGATGTTTGGACGGCACATACGATGGGTGCGAACTGGTCGCACACGTTCGGGCCGTCGGCGGTGATGCAGGCGCAATTTGGGCGGACCTACGCGATCGACAACACGACCGGCTCGACGCCGGGAGTTTCTTCGAGCCTGATTGGGGAGTTCGATCCCAATTTCGCGTGTGGATTTCCGGGGAGCCGTAGTTGTCTTCTGCCCTCGGCTTCGTTGGTCGGCTTTTTGGGGACGCCTGGGGACACGCTGCAATCGCAGGGCGCCACGGACACGTGGTCCGGACAGGTCAACTTTTCGAAGCTGGTCGGACGGCATATACTGACGTTCGGCTTCGACGTCAACACAAATAACATTGGCGAGAACATACAGAACAATTCGGTTGCGTTCAGTCCCTTCCAGACGGCAAATCTTGAAAGCCCCGGAGGAACGGGGAGTGCTCTGGCGAGTTTCCTGTTGGGCGTGCCGGACGGAGGCAGTAGAAGGTTGCAGGTCGGCGGAGAAAATGGCGGTTGGGTGGATGGTATTTATTTTGGTGATCAATGGAAGGTCACCGACCGTCTGACAGTGAATATGGGGGTGCGGTGGGATGTGACCCTGCACTCCCAATGGGGTGAGGCGGCGAACCGCACGAATCAAGTCGGAACACTCAATCTCAACAACGGGACATACATTCTTCAAGTGCCCACACCGTTTTGCTCCGCTGTGGGCTCGGCGCCCTGCATTCCAGGTTCGACTCTACCGGCTAACGTCGTAATTGCTCAAGGCGGGAGCATCTTCCGAAATTACTTCAATAACATAGGCCCCCGTCTTGGCTTAGCGTACAGGCTGGACTCGAAAACGGTTATTCGGGCCGGAGGAGGGATTTTCTACGACAATTGGTCGTCCTGGTCGCAGGTGGGCCAGAGTTACGGCGCGACGTGGCCACAGGTTACACTGTTGACCACGACAAATCTGAATCTTACGTCACCGACCGTTCGCGCGGAAAGCCCGGTCAGCACGGTCGGGGCAGGCGCGCTTCCGGCCGCGACCCCATTTACGCAGAACCAGTACTACAAGGATCCTTTCATGCAGACCCCGTATTCAGAACAGTGGAATTTTGGCATTCAAAGAGAGCTTACACCGACGGCGGTGCTTTCGCTCGATTACGTGGGTTCGCATAGCAGCCGATTGAGCCTCAGCACCTACGGTAACACTGCCGTCACGCCCGGCCCTGGGCCACAGGTCGACCGCCGACCTTATCCTTATATTACGCCGACCGAGTACGAGCGGAGCGATGGGCGAAGCAGCTATGAGGCATTACAGGTATCGATGAATAAGACGTACGCGAATGGACTCACCGGGCTGCTATCTTATACATATTCCAAGTCTATTGATATTTCCTGTTCGGGATATGCGGCCGTTGAGGGCTGCGCGAATCAAAACCCGTACGACGTGAACGCGGACAAGAGTGTCTCGGCGTTCGACCTGACTCACGTTTTTACGGGAAGCGTAGTTTACGCGCTTCCCTTTGGAGCCGGCAAGCGATTCTCGGCGAGGAGTCAAGTCCTTAACTACGTGCTAGGTAACTGGCAGGTGAACACGATCGTTTCGCTGCACAGCGGTCTGCCATTCACACTGGGGGTTTCGGGGGATATTGCAAACACCGGTAACGCGAACCCTACCGGTCCGTACGAGAGGCTCAACCTGATCGGCGATCCGTATCTGGCGAACCCCACGCCGGCCGCGTGGCTGAACAAAGCGGCTTTCGCAGTTCCGGCACCATTCACGTATGGGGACTTAGGGCGAAATACGTTTCGGAGCGACTGGGGGAGGAATATCGATTTTTCGTTATTCCGCGACTTTCCGATCCATGAATCGATCATGCTCGAGTTTCGTGCCGAGGCGTTTAACCTGACAAATACGGCGGTGTATGGGATTCCCGTGAGCAACTACAGTAGTCCGAACTTCCTGCAAGTGCTGAACATTGCGAACACCCCGCGCCAGCTCCAGTTCGCGCTGAAGCTGTATTTCTGATGAGGAAGGCGTTGACGGGTTTTCTGCTCGGCGCGCTGTGGGCGCCGGGCGTGCCGGCGCAGGGAAAGTGCGAGGTGGTCTCCGGCTTTACGCCGTTGACTTACAAGACGACTCCGACACGAGAATTATGCGCCTACGTTTTGAAGCCGGCTAGAGCGGCCGCGGCGGCGCCCGCGATTTTGTTCTTTTTCGGCGGCGGCTGGAGAACGGGGACGCCGTCGCAGTTTGCCAGCCAGGCGAGGTACACCGCGTCTCGAGGGGTGGTGGCGTTTCTCGTAGACTATCGAACGTATCGCGCCGACGGGACGACACCGTTTCAGGCGGTGGAAGATGCGCGGTCGGCGGTGCGGTGGGTACGGGAGAAGGCTGTGGAGCTAGGAGTAGATCCGTCGAGGATCGTTGCGGCCGGCGGAAGCGCAGGCGGGCATTTGGCTGGCGCGGCGGCGATCCTGAATGGGCCGGACGATCCGCACGACGACCTCAAAATCTCCTGCCGTCCCGATGCTCTGGTGTTGTTCAACCCGGTGGTTGACACGACACCCCGAGGTTACGGCGCCGCATTCATCGGACCTGAGAACGAGAAGCTATCTTTGATTGACCACATCCGTAGCGGTCTGCCTCCGACAATTGTTTTTCACGGAACGTCGGATCGGACTGTACCCATCGCGACGATCGAGCGGTTCGTTAGTCTGATGAAGTCCGCAGGGAACCGCTGCGAGCTTGTCAGGTATTCCGGGGCCGGCCATGGATTTTTCAACAGCCCCGAATTTCGCCCGGACACGGTTGTGGAGCGCTATCAAGACACGTTGCGGCGGATGAATGTATTTCTTCAAACGATAGGAATCTTAAAGAGGAGCTAATCCATGAACCGGCGGAGATTTTGCCAGAGTTTGACTTTGGGCGCGTTGTATTCGGGCGGGGTTGGGTTTGGGGCGGGCGAGGGGCGGCGGCGGCCGAACGTTGTCTTTGTTCTGGCGGATGATTTGGGGTGGGGGGATTTGGACTGTTACAACGCGGATTCGGCGGCGCCGACCCCGAATGCGAACCGGTTGGCGGGTGAGGGGATGCGGTTTACGGATATGCATTCGGCGTCGGCGGTGTGCACGCCGAGCCGGTATGGGATTCTGACGGGGCGGTATTGCTGGCGGACGCGTTTGCAGCATGGCGTGCTGGAGGGGTATTCGCCGGACCTGATTGAGGCGGGGCGGTTGACGATGCCGCTGATGCTGAAGCAGCAGGGGTATTACACGTGCGGCGTTGGGAAGTGGCACCTGGGGCTGGGCAACGAGGAACGGACGGACTTCACGAAGCCTCTGCGGCCGGGACCGGTGGATCATGGGTTCGATTACTACTTCGGCATACCGGCTTCGCTCGACATGGCGCCGTATCTTTATTTCGAGAACGACCGGGTGGTGGAGCAGCCGACGTCGACGACGCCGGGCAGTAAACAGCCGCGGGGCGTGTTCTGGCGGCCGGGTCCGATCGCGCCGGGGTTAAAACTCGAAGAGGTGCTGCCGACGATTACTTCGAAGGCGGTTGGGCTGATTCACGATCACATGGGCAAGGGGCGGGATCCGATGTTCCTGTACTGCGCGCTGCCGGCACCGCATACGCCGTGGCTGCCGTTGCCGGAATACCGGGGACGGTCGAAGGCGGGCGATTACGGGGATTACGTGACTGAGGTGGATGCGATGCTTGGGCGGATACTCGAAGCGGTGAAAGCGAGCGGGGAGGAAGACAACACCATATTCATTTTCACGAGCGACAACGGGGCGGACTGGAAGATCGAGGACGAGGCGCGGTATGCGCACCGGGCGAACGCGCATTGGCGCGGGGAGAAGGCGGATATCTGGGAGGCCGGGCACCGGATTCCGTTTCTGATTCGATGGCCGGGGCATATACGCGCCGGGACGGTTTCGGATCAGCTTGGGTGCCTCACCGATGTGATGGCGAGCGTTGCGGCGGTGGACGGGATCGCGTTGCCGGATAACGCGGCGGAGGATAGTTACGATTTGTCGCCGGCGTGGCTGGGACGGGCGAGGGGTCCGATCCGGCCGGATATTATCGACCATTCGATCGACGGGATGTTTGCGATGCGGCGGGGGAGATGGAAGCTTGAGGTGGGGTTGGGGTCCGGCGGATTCAGCGCGCCGCGGCGGGTGGAAGCGGCGCCGGGCGGGCCGAAGGGGCAGTTATACGATCTGGTGAAGGATCCGGGGGAGATCGATAATTTGTACCAGAAGCGGCCGGAGGTTGTGGATGAGTTAGAAACGTTGTTGGAGAAGTATCGGACGCAGGGGTACACGCGGCCGATGGTTAGAAAGTGATGCGCAGTCCGAGTTGGGCGGCGAAGGGGATGCCGACGGTGGTGCCGGGGCCGAAGAAGTCGCCGAGGGCGCCGGCGGGGACGCGGAGTTGGTTGAGGCTGGTGATGGGTTGGGTGGAGGTGCAGGTGGGGTTGAGGCAGAAGGCGGTGGCGTTGGCGAGGTTGTTGACCGGGGTGGGGAGGGCGGCGAGGTTCGTTACGTAGTTGGCGCCGGGGTTGTTGCGGTTGAATAAGTTGAAGAACTCGATGAAGGGGGCGGCGGTCCAGCGGTCGGCAAAGTGGAAGGGGCGGGTGACGCGGAGGTCTGTTTCGAGGAGCGGCGTGCCGCGGAAGCCGTCCATCGCGGTTTGGACGCCGTTGACGACGGCGCGGTCGTCCACCAGGTCGCCGAAGCCGTTCACGTCGACGGGGGTGGTCATCGTGAATGGCCGCGCACTTTCGGCCTGGCTGAGGAAGCTGAGTTCGAAGCCGCCGGGCGTGTGGTAAACGCCGGCGACGACTAAGCGGTTGGGGACGTCTTCGCCCGAGGGGCCGTAGTCGCCGGGGCGGAAGGCAGCGCGGGGATCGCAGACGCCGTTGACATAGTCGAATAACTCGCCGAGGACGCAGCCCCAGGTGTAGGCGCGGGAGAGGGTGTAATTGACGATCAGGCTCAGGCGGCTGTTCAAGTTACCTTGTAAGTGGACGAAGAGGGCGTCGTAGACCGAACGGTTATCGGAGCGGAAGACACTTATGTTGGGGACGTAATTCTGCTGGGTGGCCGGATCGGCGGCGTAGAGCGGGGAAGTTAGGGTGTAACCCGACTGGTAGTCGTAGCGGCGGTAGCCGTGCATGCCGGTTTCGTGGACCCAGGAGCTGGAGAGCAGCCAGTTGCGGGAGAAGGCGTGTTCGATGCCGGCGGAGGCATGGAGGGCGTAGGGGGTTTTGTATCCGGGATCGATCAAGGCTCCGGCGCCGCCGGCGGCCGCGCCGGGGAGGCAGCCGGGGTCGCCGGGTTTTGCGCAGAGGCCGGGCGGCTGGTTGACGGCCTGAAAGGCGGTGACCCAGCCGACCTGCGCGAGGTCGTTATAGAAGAGGCCGAAGCCGGCGCGGAGGATGGTGGAGCGGGAGCGGTCGAGGGCGTAGGCGATGCCGAGGCGCGGCGCGATGGCTCCGCGGTAGTCGTGGGGGGCGACGGGGGCGGCGAAGAGGGGAATCTGGAGGGCCTGGAGGGTGGAGAGGGCAGAATTGGCGAGTTGCGACTGGCCGGAGGCGGTGAAGAGGCCGAAGGTGGTGTCGTAACGGATGCCGTAGTTGAGCGTGAGGCGAGGGGTGATGCGCCAGGAATCGAGCGCGTAGAGGCCGAGGCGCTGGATGTTTTGCGAGAAGCTTCCGTTTCCGGCGGGGACGGTGGTGCAGGAGGTTCCCGGGGTGACTTCGAGTCCGGCGGCGGGGGTGCAGGTGCGATCGACGGTAAATTGCGCCGGGTTAGTCAGGTAAGTGGCGGGGTCCTGGGGAAATATAGTTAGTGACTCTGCGTTTGCGGCGAGGGCTCCACTTAGGACGGGTTCGTGGATGAAGTCGACGCCGAAGCTGGGGGAGTGGCGGCCGCTGGAACGGGTGACGGCGTAGCGGACTTGATATTTTTCCTGATTGCGGAGGATGGGGAAGGCGGTGATGGGTGTGACGAACTGGTTGTCGCCGAAGGTTTCGAAGCCGGAGATGGTCTGGTAAGTGGAGCTGAAGGGGAAGGCGAGGGCGTAGCCGAGGTTCGAGTTGCGCGCCATGGTCAAGTGGAGGAGGCTTGCGTCGAGGGTTAGGGAGCCGAGCCAGTTGGGGCCGAAGACGAATTGGTTTCCGATGACGGCGTTGCCGTAGTTATTGTGGCTGGTGGCGCCGGTGGAGGGGAGGGTGCCTTGTTGGAGGAGCGCGTTGTCGGTGACGTAGCTGTCGGCGGCGAGGCGGGCGAACCACTGGGAGCGGGAAGACTGGGCCCAGTCCATGCGGAAGTCACTTAGAAAGTCGCGGAAGGGGACAGGGACGTTATCGGGAACCGGGATGGAAGTTACGCCGGGGACGAGGCCATCGGAGGCGAGGGTGGAGAGGGCGCGGAACTGGGTGAGGCTGGTGGGGCTGTAGGCGATGCTGGCGTGCTCGTCGACAAATTCGAAGGAGGAGAAGAACCAGAGTTTGTCCTTGACGACCGGGCCGCCGAGGGCGCCGACGTAGTTCTGGCGGGAGAAGGGCTGCTTGGGAAGCGGGGCGGGATTTTCGATGGGGAAGCGGGCGTTGAGGGCGGCGGCGCGTTCGAAGACGTCGGCTTCGCCGTGCCAGTCGTTGGAGCCGCGGCGGGTGGAGATGACGACGGAGCCGCCGACGGTGCGGCCGGTATCGGCGTCTTCCTGGGTGGTGCGGAAGTTGAACTCGCCGATGGCGGAGGGGGAGAAATTCTGGAGGAAGCCGCCGATGTAGTCGTCGCTGTTGTCGGCGCCGTCGACGGAGAGGACGTTGTTGAGGCCGGAGCTGCCGCCGACGGAGACGGCGGTGATGCGGGCTTTGGTTGGGTCGGAGGGCTCGACGGGTTCGGTGCCGGGGGCGAGGTAGGCGATGTTGGCGAAACTGCGCTCGGCGAGAGGGAAGGCGCCGAGGTCCCTGGCGGTGATGACGCCGCCGAGGACGGTGCTTTCGCCTTCGACGGGTTGGGTGGTTACGGAGGAGGCCTCGCCTTCGACGAGCACCGTTTGTTTCACGAGTGCGGGCACGAGGAGGATGCGGACGGCGCTTGCGGCGGCGGCGTTGACGGTGACGTTCGAGGCGGCGGGGGACATTCCGGAGGCTTCGACACGGATGGAGTAGAGGGCGGGAGGGAGATCGGAGAAGCGGAATTCGCCGCGGGGGCCGGTGGTGGTGCGGCGCGTGAAGGGGGCGCCCTGACGCCGAAGGGTTACGTCCGCCCCGCGCACGGCGGCGTCTGTGGCGTCACGCACTTCGCCTGCAAGACTCCCCGTCGCATCTTGCGCTAACGCGCGGCATAAGGCCGCCACCACACCGAGCATGCGCAGGCCCAAAGTCCATCGCCCGCGAGACATGAAAATGGAAAGTATAACACTGCGGGCTGCGGATCCTAGTGGCTGAGGCGGAGCAGACTGGAGGCGATTTGGGCGAAGAGGCCAGCGAGCTGGCTTTTGTCGGAAGCGGCGAAGAAAAGGCCCTGCTGCTGGGTGGAATTGTAGTAGGGGTTCACGACAGGGGCGGTGCCGGTGGGCTCGTAGAGGGGGAGCGGGGGGACTTGCTGGAGATTGGAGACAAAGGGGAGGAAGTATTTCTGGACGGGGTCGGTGCCGTTTCCCAGCAGGAAGATGGAGTGGATGACGATGTTGTAGTTGGTGTCGCTCCGTACGGCGTTGGCTTGATTGATGGCGGAGTTCATGCTGGCGGCTCCGATGGACGTGGGCTGGTCGAAGCGCCACTTGCCGGTGTAAGGGCCGGACTGGAAGAAGTTGCTGCCAGTGCCGACGGTGGGGTAATTCGCGAAGAGGCCGCCAGTGTAGGCGCAGGTGCCGGCGGGGTTGCACTGCCAGTTCACGGGATAGACCCAGGTGTCGTTGAAGCCATGAGTGGAGTTTCCGAAGCGGTCGGAATCGGGGATGTAGGCGAGAGTTTGACGGAGGCCGTCATTGCTCGTGGGGCAACCGGAGGGGAAACCAGTGGGGGTGGTGTCGGTATCGAAGTCTTTGCTGAGGCCGGAGGTATGGCCGGTGCCGAGGAAATTAGGCCACTGGGAGATGGCGCCCGTGACGGCGCCCGATGCGGTCGTGCAGACGGGCATATTACAGAGGGCGCCATTGTTGGTGCACCCGGAAGGACCGCCGCTGAAGCCGTAGCGCCGGTCGGTCTGATTGCGGAAGGGGTAGGCGGCGCTGATGGAGTTGGGCATGCCGTCGGTAAACAGGACGATGGCGTTAAGAGCGAGAGGGAGGTTCGCGGACTTGATCTGGTTGTAGGCGAGGTTGAGGGCGGCGGTGGTGTTGGTCGAGCTGGTGCAGGTGAGCGCATTGATCTCGTTGACGAGGGCATTGCCGACCTTCCAGTTCGGGCTGATCGGGTATTTAAGATGCGCTATCGCTTCGAAGGCGACGAGGCCGAGCTGGTCGTAAGCGCTGAAATTGTTTGCAAATCCGGCGGCCGCTTGGACCATAGTCTGGCAGGCCGTGGAGCCATTGTAGTAGTTGTTCATCGATCCGGAGATGTCGAGGACCATCATCATCACGAGCCCGCGGCGGGAGGCGGTTCCGGTGCTGGTGAGGTTGACATTGGAGAAGTTGGCCAGGCGCATGAAGTAGACGGGCGCCGAGACGGAGGCGGTGACGGAGATGTTGACCGTTCCGTTGCTGCCCTGGCTAAAGGTGGAACTGACAGCGGAGGCTGGATTGAAGGGAGCTACGCCGAGGTAACCCTGGGGGAAGTTAGCCTGGAAAAAGGACTGACCGGCGGCAGCGGCGTAGGAGTTGGCCTCGGCGGGAGTGCTGCCGAGGTTGAGGGAGCGGCCTGCCCCGAGGGCTGCGGCGTCAACCGCGGCGCTGAGGCGTCCCTTGATGACCATGAGGAGGGTCGCGTCGACGGCGAGGCCGGCAAAGAGAGAAAGGAAGACGGTGGCAAGACTGGTCAGGATGAGAGCGATGCCGTGTTCGCGGTTGCCGAGCGAGGGTGTCATAAGGTCAGGACAAGTCTCTGGCGTAAAGCATTGGCAAGGGGAAGATGGAGAAGAGGTTCAGAGCGGAGACATTGACCGCGGCTTCGGAGACGAAGGTATAGCTGCCGGGGTCGAGGTAGAGGAGTCCACTGGTCCAACCGGAAGAACTCATGAGGGATGGATCCGGGAAGTCGAGGGCCCGATTGCCGGTGTTGAGGGTGTAGTCGTGAGGATCAATGTTGCCGGCCGAGTCCGGGGTGGTGGCCGGGTTGCCGGTGACGGAAGTGAACAGGCCCGAGTTGCCGATCACGATCCGGTTTGTGATTACGTAGTAGTTCAGATTCGGACAGGCCGAGGACGTGGCGGCGACTCCCTGAGCAAGGCAGTCGTTGCTGTCGACGCGGTAGACGCGGGTGAGGATGACGACGCCGTTGCCGCTCGAATTCGGCAGATAGGAGCCGGATTGATTCATGCCGAGGCCCTGGGCAGCCTTGACGACCAATTGCTGGTTATCGGTTTGGGCGAGGTTGATGCCGCGGACATTCAGGACATCGGCGACGCGACAAACCTCACCCACTTGGATGGACTTGACCAAGGCGAGGCCCGTGCTGAAGGCTCCTGCAAGCAAGGGAGTGAGAAAGGCCATGCAGAGGGCGAATTCGATGATGGCGTTGCCCTGGCGGCGGCGGGAGATGGCAGCAGGACGATGGGGCATGGCGGAAACCGGCTAATAAGGAGGGGGGCTTGTGGTTCCGACGGGGTAGCCTTCGAGGACATCGGCGCTACTGGCACCGAGGGTGGCAGCGGTTTGCGGGAGAAAGCCCGCGATAGGAGCCATCCAGTTCCATTGATAGCCGGAGATGACAACCTCGACGACGTTGCCGGTTTGGTTGAAGTAGCTGACGTTAGGGAAATTGGGGTCGGTGCTGGTGACGGGCACCGAGGTGAGGGGCGCGGCCAAGTTGAAGGGGGCGTAGTAGTTGACGGTGATCAGGTTGGCGCCCTGGGACCCGCTGAGGAAGCCGAAAGAGTTGTCTTGAACGATTTGTTTTATGCACGCAGTCTGGGAAGAGCATGTGTTGCCGTTGTAAGTGGGGCTGTAGGTGATGGCCCAACGGACGGCAGTGCGGGTGGCATTTTGAAGGGCGCCTTTGATGAAAAGAAGGAGACAGGCATTGCCGATGCCGAAAAACATGGCGAGGAGGGGGAGGATAATGAGGGAAACTTCAACCATGGTGTTACCCCCCTGGGAGTGTGCGCGGCGGGTTGAGGCGGGGGAGCCGTGTGAGGGTTTTGGGCCGGGAGATGGCTGTGGGTGTGCTGGCATCTTACAATTCCCCTGCCGCGGCGCGATGGCGCTGAGGCTTGTCCGCTTTAACGTATCGGCACGAAAGGCGGGAAACTTTAGTCTGGTTAGGCGGAAAGAATGAGAGTTAGGGAAACGAGGGTGAGGGGATCCGCATCAAGGAAGATGGGGGCAATTTCTTTCCAAGGAGGAAAGATTTGACACGGAGAACGGGCGTTTTATCGGGATGGGTGTGGATAGCGCTGGTGTGCTGGACGGCACGGGCCGGAAATCCGGCGAATCCGCTGGAGCAGATGGATGCTTCGATGCGGGAGTTGGTGAAGAAGGTTTCGCCGGCGGTGGTGAAGATCGAGGTGGTGGGGTATGGGCCGGCGGAGACGGACAGCAAGCGGAACACGGCTCTGATTGAGAAGCAGACGAGCGTGGGGTCGGGGGTGATTGTCGACCCTTCCGGCTATATTGTGACGAACGCGCACGTGGTGAGCGGGGCGGTTCATTTGCACGTGATTCTGCCGCAGCCGATGCGGGCGGGGAGTTCGGCGCTGGAGAACCTGGAGCGGCATGAGAAGACGGTGGAGGGGCGGGTGATCGGGGTGAGCGAGACCGTGGACCTGGCGGTGGTGAAGATCGACGGGAAGGACCTGCCGTCGCTGCCGCTGGACAACGGGGCGGAGGTGCAGCAGGGGGAGATGGCGTTTGCGTTCGGGAGTCCGGAGGGTTTGGAGAACACGGTGACGATGGGGCTGGTGAGCGCGGCGCTGCGGCAGCCGGACCCGGACAAGCCGATGGTGTACGTGCAGACGGACGCGGCGATCAATCCGGGGAACAGCGGGGGTCCGCTGGTGGATGTGCATGGGAATCTGATTGGGATTAACACGTTCATCCTGTCGCAGTCGGGCGGGAACGAGGGGTTGGGATTTGCGATTCCGGCGCCGATGGTGAGGATGATTTACCCGCAGATCCGGAAGTATGGGCACACGCATCGCGGGCAGATTGGGGTGAACGTGCAGCGGGTGACTCCGGCTTTGGCCGAAGGTTTGGGGTTGCCGGATACTTCGGAGGTGATCATCTCGGACCTGTTGCCGGACGGCCCGGCGGACCGGGCTGGGGTGAAGGTGGGGGACCTGGTGCTGTCGCTGGATGGGAGGCCGGCGACGAGTCTGCCGGCGCTGGAGGCGGGGTTGTTCATGAAGCCGCCGGGGTCGATGGCGAAGCTGACGGTGTTGCGGGGGAGCGAGAAGCTGGAGATGGACATTCCGGTGGTGCAGCGGCCGCACAATTTCGACAAGCTGGCGGACCTGGTGAATCCGGAGAAGAGCATGGTGCCGCGGCTGGGGATTTTGGGCGTGGAGATCGACCGGGACCTGGCGAAGGAGTTGGGAGGGCTGCGGATTGAGGCCGGGGTGATTGTGGCGGCGCGGGCGGCGGATCCGGCGCGGATTGAGAGCGGGCTGATTCCGGGGGATGTGATTCATTCGTTCAATGGCGTGCCGGTGGTGACGCTGGATGGGCTGCGCGACCTGGTGAGCCGGTTGAAGCCGGGGGACCCGGTGGCGATGCAGATTGAGCGCGAGCAGGCGCTGATGTACGTGTCCTTCCTCGTGGATTGAGCGGCGGGTGCTGGTATCCTGAAGGTTTCCCTTCGGATCATGGCTCGCATTTATCCTTTTGAGGCCTACCGCTATGCACCTGGGGCGGGGCCGCTCGATACGCTGGTTACACAGCCTTACGACAAGATTTCGCCCGCGATGCGGGAGCGGTATCTAGCGCTGAACCCGCATAACCTGGTGCGGATTATTCTGGGCGAGACGCGGGCGGAGGATTCGGCCGCGGACAATGTTTACACGCGGGCGGCGGCGCTGCTGGAGGAGTGGACGAGGCGCGGGGTGCTGGTTCGGGACGCGGCGCCGGGATTTTACGTTTATTCCCAGGAGTTCACGCTGCCGGGTACGGGGGAGCGGTTCACGCGGCGGGGGTTCATCGGGTTGGGGGCACTGGAGGAGTATTCGGCGAAGGTGGTGCACCGGCATGAGCAGACGCTGACGGGTCCGAAGAAAGACCGGATGGAGCTGCTGCGGCACACGCGGGCGCATTTCGGGCAGATTTTCATGCTGTATCCGGACGCGGAGGGGAAGGCCGAGGCGATTCTGGAGGAGGCGTCGGCGGGGGCAGCGGCGGCGGAGGTGGTGGACGAGTACGGGGTGACGCACCGGCTGTGGGTGGCGGCATCGCCGGAGGTGACGGGGCGGCTGCAGGCGGCGATGGCGGAGAAGAAACTGCTGATTGCGGACGGGCATCACCGGTACGAGACGGCGCTGAGCTTTTACCGGGACCATGGCACGCTGGCGGGGGCGGACCGCGTGATGATGACGTTTGTGAATATGTATTCGCCGGGGTTGAAGATTCTGGCGACGCACCGGGTGGTGAGCGGCGTGGAAGGATTTGCGGCGGGGCCGATGCTGCGGGCGATGGGCGCGCGGGAGGCGGCGTCATTGGGCGAGATTGCGGAGATGTTCCGCAAGCCGGCGCCGGAGCGGGTGCGTATGGGCGTGGCGCTGGCGGGCGGGCGGTATTGGGTGATCGACCGGGCGCGGAAAGCGGGGGAACTGGATGTGCAGGTGCTGCACCAGGAGATACTGGCGGGGCAGTTAGGGATAAGTGAAGAAGCGGTGCGGGAGGAGCGGTGTCTGCGGTATGTGCGGGGGCTCGAGGAGGCGGCGGGGCTGGTGGAGAAGGGCGAGGCGCAGGCGGCGTTTCTGCTGGAGCCGGTGACGGTGGAGCAGGTGGCGGAAGTGGCGTTTTCGGGCGGCGTGATGCCGCAGAAATCGACGGATTTTTACCCGAAGCTGTTGAGCGGGATGACGATTTATAAGCTAGGTTGAGATTGTTATGAAGCTGTATGTGTGGGGTCTTGTTGTTTTGGCGGCGGTTGGTGCTTCGGCGCAGAATGTTACCGGGCCGCTGATTACCTTCAAGACGAACTTCGGCGATATTAATGTGCAGTTACTGCCGGACGATGCGCCGCTGAATGTGGCGAACTTTCTGAGTTATGTGAACGCGGGGGCGTATAACAACTCGTTCTTTCACCGGTCCGTGCAGAACGGGATTTACATCATACAGGGCGGAGGGTACGCGTGGACGAGCAGCGGGCCGGTGGCGATTAACCAGAACGGCGCGGTACAGAACGAGTTCAAGGACTCGAATATCCGGGGCACGCTGGCGATGGCGCTGCTGAGCGGGCAGCCGAACAGCGCGACGAACGAATTTTTCTTTAACAACCGGGACAATTCGGCGCAGCTTGACTCGACGTCGAACGGGCCGTTTACGGTGTTTGCGAAGGTGGCGGACCAGGCGAGTTTGCAGGTGATGGACACTATTGCGCTGGTTCAGACTTACGACTTGACGGGACTGGGTTCAGCTTATTCGGCGTTTAACCAGATTCCGCTGCAGAATTATACGTCGGGTTCGCCGCTGGTGCTGGGGAACCTCGTGATCATCACGGCGATTGTGCAGAACGGCGGGACGGCGACGGCGACGCCTTCGATTGCTTCGAACGGGGTGATCATGGCGAGCGCGTTTGGAGGGTACCGGACGGCGGCCCCCGGGGCGTTCATTGAGATTTACGGGAGCAACCTGGCGGGAACGACGCGGGGATGGAGTGCGAGCGACTTTGTGAATGGGGCGGCGCCGACGATGCTCGATAACGTGAGTGTGACCATCGGCGGGGTTCCGGCGTATGTAAGTTATGTATCGCCGGCGCAGGTGAACGTGGAGATACCGGACGGGGCGCCGTTGGGCGGGGTGGACGCGGTGGTGTTGACTTACAATGCGCAGCCGAGCGTGGCGTCGCAGATTCTGGTGACGAACTTACAGGGCGGGATTCTGGCGCCGGCGAGCTTTAATGTCAATGGGAAGCAGTACGTGGCGGCGTTTCATGCGGATAACTCGTTTGTGACGAACGGGACGGTGCCGGGGGTGCAGGGGACGCCGGCGAAGGCGGGCGAGACGATTGTGATTTACGGGCTGGGATTCGGGCCGGTGAATCCGTCGACGGTTTCCTACTCGGGGCAGATTGCGCAGGGGACGTCGACGCTGCAGAACCCGGTGACGTTTTTGTTCAATGGGGCGTTTGAAGCGACGCCGGTCTATCAGGGGCTTTCGCCGGGGTTGACGGGTGTGGATCAGTTTGACGTGACGATTCCGCAGGGATTGCCGGCGGGGGATGTGTCGATCACGGTGCTTCAGAACGGGCAACCGATTGCGCAAACGGGTTTGTACATTCCGGTGACGCAGTAGGAGCCGGCCGGTTATTTGGCGAGCCAGAAGAATTCTTTGGCGGGGACGAATTCGATTTTGACTCCGCTGATAAATGTTTTGAGCCAGGTGGTGCAGTATTCCATTCCGGCCTGTTCGCTGGGGATGTGGCCGAGGAGGATGAGGGCCTGGTGGCGGCCTTCGGCGGACGCGTCGGCGATGTATTCGATGGTTTCCCATTCGGGGACTTCGCCGATGGCGAGGACGTCGGGGTGGTTGCGGTAGAGGGTTTTGAGATGGAGTTCGGGGCCTCCGGCGCCGGGTGAGAGGGCGACGGTGGTGACTTTCATGGAGGGTTCGCCGACGACACGGACGACGTTTATGCCGAGGCGCTGCTTCATTTCGGAGGCGAGGGCGGCGAGGGTGGTGGGCGGGACGGTGAAGAGTTCGGGCTCGGTTCTACTCTGGTAGGACTGCCATTTGAGGTCATCGACGACGCCGGTGAGGATGCCGTCGGGGCGGTGCATGTGCCAGTGGTCATGGAAGCGCCAGACGACTAAGTGGTGGTCGCGGATGAATTTCTCCTTTTGCTCCCAGACGGGGTCGTTGGCTTTCTCGAAGGCGTCGGTTTTGTCGAGGTGGCTGTAGAAGGTGGGTTCGTGGGTGATGATTAAGTTATCGCCGCGGGCGGCGGCTCTTACTAAGACATCGTAAGTGGCCATCATGGTGACGGCGATGCCGGTGACCGGGGTGGAGGGGTCGCCGGCTTTGAAGGTGTCGACGGTGGGGGTGTGCCAGGGGACGCCGACGTGGGCTTTGATTTGCTCGATGACGCCGCCGGCGGTGAGGGTTTGCGCGGAGGCGGCGGCGGCTCCGGCGAGGAAGAGGAAACCTAGGTATCGCAGCACGGAAACCATAGTATTCGATCCGGCGGGAGGGGTTGAGGAGCGTGGGGTAGGATGAGGGCGGAGGGTGCTGTGAAGTGGCTTTGGATTCCGGGGGTGGTGGTTGGATTGTATGGGCTGCACCGGGTAGGGTTGTGGATGGAGGAGCGGGGGTGGATTTACTATTGGCGGCGGCGCGCGGATTCGGGGGCATTGGGGAATGCGGCGATGGGGGTGCAGCAGATCCTGGAGCCGAGTAAGAAGCATACGTTGGAAGTGCGGCGGAATCCGCGGGTGCGGCGGCAGCATCCGGGTGGTCCGCCGAAGACTTGACCGGCGCGGCCCGTTGCGTGCGGGGAAGTGTTGTGGGAGGGCGCGCTGGAAGTGTGGGTTGGCAAACTGGTATGGGTTGTGCTTGCGGCGGTTCCGGTGTTTGGAGGGAGTTGGGAGGATGTACAGCCGATTTCGCCGGATGAGGAGATCGAGGTGAAGGCGCGGGATGGGGCGCGGAGGAAGGCGGCGTTTGTGCAGGCTTCGGCGGCGGGGGCTGCGATTGGATTTTTGACGCCGTCGTATCGAGCGGTGTACAAATCCGCGGCGGATTGAGGCGTGCTCCCGTTCGGGGGGAAAAACGGGATATTCTCTACCTATGGTAGAGACCGGACAGAGCCCCGCCGCTGAAGCGTTCGAACGGATTCAGTGCCAGTGGTGCCAGAGCATGAACGAGAAGTCCGCGGTGGCGTGCCGCGCTTGTGGCGCGCCGCTGGACATCCGGAATCTGGTGAGCGATTCGGGATGGAGAGAGGCGCCGCGGATCCGCGACATGACGGAGATTCAGTTCAGCTCGAGTACGTGCCAGGTGGAGGGGGAGATTGTTCCGGTTGCCGAGATTAACCTGGGGCCGGGGGATTCGGTGTTCTTCGAGCATCACGTGATGCTGTGGAAGGACGAGGGCGTGCGGCTGACGGTGCTGCAGCTTGCGGGAGGTCTGAAGCGGGCGTTCGCGGGGATGCCGTTTGTGATCAGCGTGGCGACGGGTCCGGGGCGGATTGCGTTTTCGCGGGATGCGACGGGCGAGTTGATTGTGCTGCCGCTGCATCCGGGGATGGAGTTGGACGTGCGCGAGCATGCGTTTCTGCTGTCGTCGCACCAGATCGCGTATTCGTTTGTGCGGATCAAGGGGCTGGCGAACATACTTTTCGGCGGGCAGGGGATGTACATGGACCGGTTCGTTACGGCGGGTTCGCCGGGGGTGGTGATCTTACACGGATATGGGAATGTGTTTGAGCGGCGGTTGGCGGCGGGGGAGAGTATATTGCTGGAGCCGGGCGCGTTTCTGTATAAGGACTCGTCGGTGACGATGAATGTGGAGATACAGAAGCTGGGGACGGGTTTTTTTGGCGGGACGGCGATGAGCCTGGCGCGGATGACGGGTCCGGGGCGCGTGGGCATACAGTCGATGTACGTGCATCATCACACCGAGTAACGGACATGTTCTGCGTAAACTGCGGTACTCAGCTTTTGGAAGGGCAGAATTTCTGCAAGAACTGCGGGGCGGCGGTGAAGCGGCCGGCGGCGGCTGCGCCCGTGGCTGCGCCGCCACCGGCGCCGGTTGCGCCTGCTCCTCCGCCGCCGGTGGTGCAAGCTACGCCGGTGGTGCGGCCGTCGACTCCGCCTCCGATGCAGCCCGGGCCTCAGCAGGCGGGGCGGGCGAATAAGTGCGCGTGGTGCGGGGCGGTGGTGGAAGCGGGGCAGGCGTCGTGCCCGAGTTGCGGGGCGGCGATGGGCGTGGCGGAAGAAGAGAGCGAGAGCGGGTGGGTTCAGTTGCCGGCGCGGAAGGACATGGCGAAGCTGAAGCTGGGCAATTCGTCGTGCCAGATCGAGGGCGTGTATGTTCCGGTGGCGGATATGAACCTGGCGGCCGGGGACAGCGTGTATTTCGCGCACCATGTGTTGTTGTGGAAGGACCCGCAGGTGAACATCGGCACGATGCCGCTGAAGGGCGCGTGGAAGCGGATGTTCGCGGGGCTGCCGCTGATCATGACGCAGGCGACGGGTCCGGGGCACGTGGCGTTTTCGATGGACGATCCGGGGGAAGTGATTCCGGTGCCGCTGCATCCGGGGCAGGAGATCGACGTGCGGGAGCATATCCTGCTGACGGCGACTTCGAACGTGGCGTACGACTGGTTTCAGACCAATATCTGGTTTCGGACGAAGAACGGGAACGACACGGAGACGCACTATCCGATGGGGATGTACATGGACCGGTTCCGGGCGGAGCAGACGCCGGGGTTAGTGCTGCTGCATGCGGGCGGAAACGTGTTTGTGCGGGATTTGAAGCCGGGGCAGACGATGCTGGTGAAGCCTTCGGCGCTGGTGTTCAAGAGTCCGACGGTCGAGATGCAGCTACACTTCGAGCACCCGGGGCTTGCGTTTTCGATGTGGGGTTCGTGGGGGAACCGGTATTTGTGGCTGCGGGTCCGGGGGCCGGGGCGGATCGGCGTGCAGTCGGTGTTCAAGCCGATTGAGGGCGAGCAGGCGAACGTGGTGCAGTGGTCCAACGCGACGGTTACCCGCTGGTGAGTAAGTTCGAGTAAGTTACGGCCCGGTCAGGACTGGGCGCCGCCGCATTCGGGGCAGAACTTAGCCGCTTTCGCGATGGGCTTACCGCAGTTCATGCAGAACTTGGTGGTGCCGGCGGGGCCGGCGGGGGCTGGAGCGGCGGCGGCCGGGGCGGCTTCGGCTGCGGGGGCGGCCGGCGCGGCGGGGTGCATGGCGCCCATCATCTGCTGGGCCATGACCATGCCGGCTCCGAGTCCGGCTCCGATGCCGGCGGCGCCGCCTCCTTCGTTGGCGGCGGCGATGGGCATCGAATTGGCGACCTGGAACTGGGTGTAGCGGTTCATGTCGCCGAGCATGTTCATGCCGATGCGCTGATCGAGCATCTTCTGCAGTTCTTCGGGGAGGGAGATGTTTTCGACGACGAAGCTATCGAGGGCGAGGCCGAGTCCGCCGAAGACTGGGCGCAACTGCTCCTGCATGGTTTGGGCGAGCTGCTGCTGGCTGGCGGCCATGTCGATGAAGTTGAGGTTGGCGCGGCCGAAGGCGTCGGTCATCTGGCCGACGATGGTGTTGCGCAACTGGCCTTCGAGGTCGCTGACCTGATAGCTGCCGCGGGTGCCGCTGACCTTTTGGTAGAAGACGCGCGGATCGTCGATGTGGTAGGCGTAGATGCCGTAGGCGCGGATGCGGACGGCGCCGAATTCGCGGTCGCGGATGGTGATGGGGGTGGCGGTGCCCCATTTCTGGTCCATGCGCTGGCGCGAGGAGAAGAAGTAGACGTCGGATTTGAAGGGGGACTGGAACATTTTGTCCCAGTTCATGAGGTTGGTGAGCAGGGGCAGGGTGTGCGTGCTGAGGGTGTAGAGGCCGGGTTGAAAGACGTCGGCGATCTGGCCTTCGTTGACGAAGACGGCGAGTTGCGAATCGCGGACCGTCAGCTTGGCGCCGGTCTGGATTTCCTGGTCTTCCATGGGGAAGCGCCAGGCGAGGACGGAGTCGCCGGTTTCGTTCCAGGTGATGACATCGATGAACTGCTTGGAGAAAAAGCCCATGTACAACCCCCCTTCGATCGTACTGAGTATAACTAAGCTCGGGGGTGAGGAGGGAAGCAAGGAGCAAGGAGCCGGGAGACGGGAGCGGGGTGCGGTGGGAGCGGTGGGCCAACCGGCCCCATCGACGGTAGAGCCGGGGACTCAAAATCCTCGGACGAGTGGTATGCGTTTGTTGAAATTCGCACCGTGAACCGGCAACGGCTGGGTAAACGACTGGGCCGGCTGGATGCGCAAGAAATGGAAACAATTGATCGGGCGATCATGATTCGTTTCGGGCTGATCCCAATTTGAGCGGCGATCCGCTCGTTTGCGGCGGCGGGGACCGCGGCGGCGTATTATCGAGTGTAATGGAGACGGAACAGGTACAGCGGATCAGCCGGGCGTTGGCGGATCCGACGCGGCTCGAGTTGCTGGAGCGGATCGCGGCGGGGGAGGAGGTGGCGTGCGCGGCGCTGGCTGAGACGGTGTGCGTATCGCAGCCGACGGTATCGCACCACATCAAGGAACTGATGAATGCGGGGTTGATCGAGGCGCGGCGGGAGGCGAAGTTTTTCTATTACCGGGTGAACCGGCGGGTGTGGCGCGAGTACCTCGCGGAGATGCGGCGGCGGGTGCGGGCGCGGCGGCGGAAAAGCTGAATCCGTTTCGCGGGCGGTTCCATCACATAGACAGTTGTCGATATGTAAATCTGAACAACCGGGAGGAATCCGATGGCGAAACTAGAGGGAAAAGTCGCGGTGGTGACCGGCGCGTCGAAGGGAATCGGCGCGGCGATCGCGGAAAAGCTGGCGCGTGAGGGCGCGGCGGTGGTGGTGAATTATTCGTCGAGCGCGGCGCAGGCCGCGGCGCTGGTCAAAAAGATCCGGGCCGCGGGCGGGAAGGCGGCGGCGATTCAGGCCGATGTGAGCAAGCCCGCGGAGGCGCAGCGGCTGATTGCGTCGACCGTGTCCGAGTTCGGGAGGGTTGATGTTCTGGTGAACAATGCGGGCGTATACGAGTTTGCGCCGCTCGAGCAGGTTGACGAATCGCATTACTCCCGCATGTTCGATTTGAACGTGAAGGGGCTGCTGTTTGCGACGCAGGCGGCTACGAACGCGTTCGGGGACGGCGGGGGCGTGGTGATTAACATGAGTTCGGTGGTGTCGCAGGGAGCGCTGCCGCATTCATCGGTGTATAGCGCGACGAAAGCGGCGGTGGATTCGCTGACGCGGACGCTGGCGGCGGAATTGGGGCCGAAGAAGATTCGCGTGAACTCCGTGCTGCCGGGGTCAGTAGAGACGGACGGGGCCCGGGCGCTACCGGGATGGGAGCAGTTTGCGGCGCAGTCGGCGGCGCAGACGCCGTTGGGCCGGGTGGGGCAGCCGGAAGATATTTCGGCTGTGGTGGCCTTTCTGGCGACGAACGATTCGGGCTGGATCTCGGGCCAGGCGATTGCGGTGGCGGGCGGGTTCCGGGCTTAATGCCCGGGCCGCCCGGGTTAGGCGGTGTCGCGGCCGGGGACGACGTCGATTTGGAGTTTGGGGTCGGCGGCGGGGATGCGGGTGGTGGGGAGGCCGAGTTCGCGGCGGACGATGTTGGCGCCCTGGGCGATGGCGGAGGTTTTGTAGAAGGCGATGGAGCGGTCGCAGCCCTGGCGGCCGAAGCCGCAATCGTTCGAGACGATGAGGCGTTCGGCGGGGAGGTAGCGGAGGGCCTTGCGGATTTCGCCGGCGACGTCTTCGGGGCGGTCGGCCTGGAGGGCGCGGTGACTTACTACGCCGATGCAGATCTTCTTTTTGAGTTCGTGTTTGAGGGGCTCGAATAACTCGAGGTCGCGCTGGTTGCGGTCCTTCATTTCGAGGGTCCAGACGTCGCCGCGGCAGCGCTCGAGATAGATTTCCATCGATTTGGCGTAACTGGTGTCTTCCATGACGCGCTGCATGTTGGGGTTGCCCCAGCAGGTGTGGATCCAGAGTTCGACGTCGTCGAGGCCCTGGACTTCGCGGTTGAAGGCGTCGATTAAGAATTTCACTTCTTCGTGGTCCTTGCCGTACGTGTTGGCCATGAAGTGGAAGGTGGGTTCTTCGGTCTGGATGCAGCGGCAGCCGGCGTCGCGGAGGGCGAGTAACTCCTTATTCATGGCTTCGGCCATGTCCCAGATGACCTGGCGTTTGTCCTTGTACTTCGGCGTGTGGATGTCGAGGAAGAGGGCCATAACCTGGGAGCAGCAGGTGCCGAACTTGACGGGTTTGGCGGCGCGGGCCTGCGCCATGCGCCAGACTTTGGGGTAGTCGAGGGGGCGGTGCTCGATTTTGTCGACGACGTGGGGCCAGCGCCAGCCGGTGTAGATTTCGTTGAGGAGGGTGCCGGGCGGGTAGTGGAGCCAGGGGGCGGTGGTTTCCTCCGGCTGGAGGTGGTCGCCCTCGAAGCCGGCCCAGCGCTGGAGCGGGTAGTGGTGCCAGGCGCGGCCGGCGAGGTCTTCGTCGACGTGGAAATCGCCGTGGCAGACGATGTCGAGGCCGGCGCGTTCCTGATCGGAGATGACGACGGAGAGGGCGTCCTGGAACTTTTCGCGGAAGCGGATGTCGAGCATGCAGGTGTCGAGGGGGCGGCCCCACATGCTGACGTCGAACCAGCGCGGGCGCGGGAAGGAACCGGTGACTGTGGTGGGAAGGATGAGATCGGCTGTGGCTGTGAACATGAATGACTCCTTGGGCATTTTACACTTCCGGTTTGCGTGATGCGGGAAGGGCGCGGGGGGTGTTGATATAATTCGCTGCGGGTATAAGGAGCCTTCATACATGGCGCAGGAAACGACACGGCGATTTTTTCTGGGAGCGGCGACGGCCGCGGCGGCGACGCGGGTTTGGGGCGCGAACGATCGCGTGAACGTGGTGATCGTCGGACTCGGCGGACGAGGGACGAACCATCTGCACATCTACGCGAAGCTGCCGGAGGCGAACGTGGTGGGGTTGTGCGACGTCGACCAGGCGGCGCGGGAGCGGGCGCAGGCGTGGCTGACGGCGAACACGAGCGAGAAGGCGAAGGAATATGTGGATATGCGGGACGCCTTCGCGGACGCGAATGTGGAGGCGGTGTCGATTGCGACGCCGAACCACTGGCATGCGCTGGCGGCGATCTGGGCGATGAAGGCGGGCAAGGACGTCTATGGGGAGAAACCCGCCTGCTACAACATCTACGAAGGCCAGCGGATGATCCAGGTGGCGCGGGAGACCAAGCGCATGGTGCAGATCGGGTCGCAGCACCGGAGCACGCCGTTCAAGATGCGCGCCATGGCGGCGGTGCAGGGCGGGCTGATCGGGCAGGTGTACCTGGCCAAGGGGCTGTGCTACAAGAGACGGGCGTCGATCGGGCACGCCGACGATTCACCGGTGCCGCCGGGCGTGAATTGGGACCTGTTTCTGGGGCCGGCGCCGATGCGGCCGTTCAACCGGCTGCGGTTCAAATACAACTGGCACTGGTTCTGGGACACCGGCAACGGCGACATCGGGAACCAGGGAGTGCACGAGATCGGGCTGTGCCGCTGGGCGATGGGCGATCCGGGGATGCCGAAGACGGCGTACGCGCAGGGCGGCAAGTACGCCTATCACGACGACCAGGAGACGCCGAACACTCTGCTGGCCAGCTATGACTACGGTGGCCGGGAGGTCGTGTTTGAGGTGCGGGGGTTGTTGACCGGAGCCGAAGGCGAGCCGGTGAAGCGGCGCGTCGCTCCTCCGGCGGCCGGGGCGATGGCTCCGCCGAACACGCCCGCGCCCACCTCGATCACTCCGAAAAACGCCGCGCCGATTAACGTGATGGTGGGCAACCTGATTTACGGCACCGAGGGATGGGCGGCGATGAGCGACCAGGGCTTCCTGGCCTTCAAGGGCGAGACCAACGAACTGGTGATGGAAGAGCGGCCGGAGCACGGGCCGGGCGGAGACGCCACGGGGCTGCACATGCAGAATTTCCTGGCGGCGGTGCGGTCGCGGAATTATCACGACCTGCACGACGAGCTCGGCAACGCGTATCTGAGCGCGTCGCTGTGCCATCTGGCCAATATCAGCTACCGCACGGGGAGGAAGTTGACGATTGAAGACGGGCCGCATTTTGCGGGGGACGCGGAGGCGGAGAAGCTGATGACGAGGGATTACCGGAAGCCTTACGTGGTGTAGCGGCGCCGGGCAGCAAAGCGAGAGGCGGGTCTGAGTCGCTCCGCCGGAGGACGAGAAGAGGAGGAGCGATGAGACGGCGGGAATTTCTCGGGCAGGCGGCGGGCGCGCTGGCGCTGGCCGGGTGCGGGCGCAAGAGCGGGCTGCCGGCGTGGGACCGGATGCCGGCGCTCGAGCCTGTGCGGGCGCGGATGGAGCGGGTGTTCCGGGTGACGGTGTGTCTGCGGCCGTTCCGGGCGGCGGGGCCGCGGCTCGAAGCCGAGCGGGTTGGCGACAAGCTGGTGGTGCACAACTACGGCCACGGGGGCAGCGGGTGGTCGCTGTCGTGGGGGTCGAGCGCGATGGCCGTGGAGATGGCTCTTAAGCAGGGGGACGCGCGGGAAGGCATCGCGGTGATCGGCGCGGGGGCGCTGGGGCTGACCTCGGCGATTACGGCGCAGAGGGCGGGGGCGAAAGTGACCATCTACGCGCGGGAGTGGTTTCCGCAGGTGCGGTCGGCGCGCGCGACGGGAGGGTGGACGCCGGATTCGCGCGTTGCGACGCAGGCCGGGGCGGGGGCGGGATTCGCGGCCGAGTGGGAGAAGATGGCGCGGACGTCGTTTGCGATGTACCACAGCTATCTGGGGGTGGCGGGGAATCCGGTGGAGTGGAGCGAGCGGTACATGCTCAGCGAGGAGCCGATGAACGGACCCGCGGGAGTGCGGGATGAGAAGATCCAGTTTGTGCATTACCAGAGCCGGATTGCGGATCTGACTCCGCCGCGGGAGGAGTTGCCGGCCGGAAGCCATCCGTTTCCCACGCGGTATGCGGCCAGGACGAGTTCGCTGACCTTCAACGTGGCGGCGTACTCGAAGCAGTTGACGAGTGAGTTCCTGATGGCGGGGGGAAAGATGGAGACGGCGGAGTTTCATGCGCCGGGGGATTTGAAGCGGCTGAAGGAGCGGACGGTGATTCACGCGACCGGCTACGGGGCGCGGGCGCTGTGGGGCGACGAGACGGTTGTGCCGGTGCGGGGGCAGATCGCGTGGCTGATTCCGCAGGAGGGGGTGAACTACGGGCTGATGTACCGGGACGTGGCGATGCTGGGGCGGAGGGACGGAATCGTGGTTCAGTATTTTCCTGAGGGGGACGACACGGGATGGAATGACGCGAATGAGGCGCCGGACCGGGGGGAAGCGAAGGCGGGAGTGGGGAAATTGGCGGAGCTTTGCGGGAAAATCTGGCGGGGTTGACGGCCGGCCCGGGGAATTTACAAATCCGCTTGATTTTTCGCATTGACACGATTCAAAAAGTTCTGTATACGTAATACAAATTCGTTAGTCCACTCATTCGCGGAGGCGTTGTGCGAAAAGCTCTGTTGGCTTTTGTGACAGGATTAGTGTGCTCTGCCGGCGCTTGGGGACAGACGCAGGCCGTAAATGCGCAGCTTTCCGGGACGGTGACCGATCCGGGCAAGGCTGCGGTCCCCGGGGCGCAAGTGACCCTGGCGAATCCGGCGACCGGGTTTCGCAGAACGTTCACAACAGGGGATTCGGGGCAGTACACAATTACGCTGATTCCGCCCGGGCGGTATGAGCTGACGGTGGAGAAGCAGGGGTTCACCACGGGGCGGATGTCGAACGTGGTGCTGGAAGTGGGGCAATCCTCGACGCTGGATCTGCAACTGCAGGTGGGCGAGGTTTCGCAGACCGTGGAAGTGGAGTCGGCGGCGCCGGTGCTGGCGACCGGGAGCGCGGACGTGGGCTCGGAGGTAAGCACCAAGCAGGCGCTGGAGCTTCCCTTGAACATCCGGAACGTGTTCGGGCTGGTGAGCCTGGATTCGAGCGTCAACAACAGCCAGCAGTTTCAGGCGCTGAACCCGCCGGGCTCGCAGGGCAACGTGGACCAGGACATCGCGTTTTTCAATTTTGGCGGCGGGCGTTTCGGCTCGACCGTGTTTCTGTTTGACGGTCACTGGGACGGCGCGGGCGACTGGGACGGCATCATCTACGTGCCGTCGGTGGATGAATTGCAGGAATTTAAGATTCAAACCAACACGTTTTCGCCGCAATACGGGTGGGGAATGGGGAACGTGGTGAACGCGATTACGAAAACTGGCACCCGGGATTTTCACGGGAGCGCGTTCGAGTTTCTGCGCAACGACGCGTTTGATGCGAACAATTTCTTCAACAACCTGGAGGGACTATCGCGGCCCGGGTTTCATCGCAACCAGTTCGGGCTGACCGCCGGCGGACCGGTCTACATACCGGGGATCTACAAGCAGCGGGACAAGACGTTCATCTTCGGGACGTATGAAGGGCTGCGCCAGCAGACGCCGACGACGCTGCTGACGACGGTGCCGACGGAACTGCAGCGGGCGGGGAATTTTTCGCAGACGCGGAATGAGGACGGGTCGCTGGCGACGATCTACAATCCGTTCTCCACCAGGCTGGTAAACGGGCAGTATGTGCGGGATCCGTTTGCCAACAACACCATTCCGGCTTCGATGCTGGACCCGGTGGCGCTGAAGCTGATGGCGTATTACCCGCACTCGAACGTGCCGGGCAACCAGTTCACCGGAGCGAATAATTTCGCCGGCACGGCCGGGCTGCCCACCGACAGCGACCAGTACACAATCAAGGTGGACCACAACATCAGCGACACCCAGCACATGTTCGTGCGGTGGTCGCAGAAGCGGCAGTTCAAGCAACTGGCCGGCGCGTTCTTCGGCGCCGACAATCCGGGAGGCAACGGGACGCTGGCGCCCGACAACCGGTGGGACGCCGGTATGGGATTCACGGACGCGTTTTCGCCGACCTTTGTGATGGTGGCGAACTTCGGATGGGGCCGGTGGGTGGAGGGCCGTGCGCCGCAGGGCGTGCCGTTCAATCCGTCGACGGTGGGGCTGCCGCAGGAGCTCGACACGTTCGGCGGGCCGGGAGCGTTTCCGGCGGTCAATATCAGCGGTGAGAACCCGCTCGGCTCCGGCGTGTTGAACGCGACCCCCCGCGAAGCGTGCTCGAGCAGCGCCGTCACGTTGCGCGCCGCCCCCGCCGCGCCGGTGTCCGACGCCGCCACAACCGTCGGCGCGGCGTTCTTCATCGGCAGCGTGCGCAGATACGCGACGAGGCTCCGCACCTGCGCCTCGGTGAGCGCGCCCGCGGGCGGCATCGCCGTGCCGGGCACGCCATCGCGCACCGCGCGCGCCAGGCTGTCGTCGGCGCGGCTCACCTGCCACGCGAAGGTGCCGATCTCCGGCGGCAGCTTGGACAGATTGCGTGCGTACGGCCCGTCGCCGGCGCCCGTCGGGCCGTGGCACTGCGCGCAGTACGCGAAATAGAGCCCCTCGCCATCGGCCACCTCCGCCGGGGCCGCGCGCAGCGACACGACGTACGACACCACGTTCCACCGCTGCTGCGGCGTGAGCGTGCCCGCGAACCCCACCATCGGCGTGTTCGCCACCCCCACCGACGCGATGCGGAACATGATCTCCGGCGTCACGCTCGCCACCACCGTCGGGTCGCCGATCGGCACCGGCCGGGGATTCAGGAGCCCGGCCTGCGGCCCATCGCCGTGCCCCGACGTTCCGTGGCACGCCGCGCACGTCCGGTCGTAGACCGCCTTCCCCGCCGCCAGGTCGACGGGCGCCGTCGGCATCTCCAGCGCCCCCTCGCTGCCCAGCGCCGCCGCGAACCGCCGCTGGAGCGCCGCGAGCACCGCCGGCGGCCTCCGGTCCTCCGCCGCCGTGATGATCGAATCCAGCACCCCGCGCGCCGCATCGGCGCGTGCGCCGGTGAGCCGGCCGGCGATCTCCCGCGCGTCGGCCAGGAACCCGACTGCCTCCCGATACTCCGACACCGCGGTCAACTGCCCTGAGGCGTCCACCCCCTTGCCGTACTCCTCCACGGCCACGCTCACGATGTTGGCCATGCGCCGCGCAGGAGGCTCCTGCGCCATGAGCGGCGCGGCGAGCCCCAGCGCCACGAGCGCGGCGACGATCAACGGGCGGAATCGCATTGGCGAGAAAATGTATCGGGATTGCGCCCGGAGTTCTAGCAACCTCCGGCCCGGCGTCGTTCAGCCGCCGGCGAGCGGACTGCCAGCCACCCCACTCCGGTCGAGCGCCACCCAGCAGCGGTCGGCGGCCTCGAACAGCCGCCGCAGGGCGCCGCTCCACTGGCGCCAGCTCCCGATACGAGCATCGGCCGGGGGCGACGCGGCGGCC
>DAIDIH010000324.1 GCA_027459465.1 Bryobacterales bacterium
CCGGTCCCGCCTGCCTCAGCCCCTGCGAAAAATCTCCAAAGATCCCGGTGGTCATCGAGATCAACGAAAACGAAAGCGCAAAGCTCGAAAACGCGCGCAGCGTCCTCCGAAGCTGCTGCCGGTACCCAAACCGTTCGAGCCTCGCCTCGCTCATCTTGTCAGGTTACCTGAGCCGGTCACCCGTTTCGACACGCTCTACTCTCTTGTCGCTTCCGTTGACTTGTTGCGGCTAGGTATCGTCTGGTCCGAAGTTCCGGCGACACTGATACTGATGCTGGAAGCGCGCCAGATCGGCGAAGTGCTCGGTGGCAAGAGCGTGCTCGGAACCAACTTCAAGTCGCTGCTCGAGTTGATCGACGCAGTCGAACGTGGGCTGCCTATATCCACGCTCCGCAATGTCGCTCGGCGCATCTTCACGGATCCCTCCGACCAGCGCGCCATGATGCACCGCGTGGTTCCGGAAGCGACGTACAAGCGTCGCCGCGAACGGCTCAGCCCAGCCGAGAGCGAGCGTACGGAGCGCTTGGCCCGCGTCATCGCCATGGCCGAAGACGTCTGGCAGAACCGGGATCTCGCCCGCCGTTTTCTCACCACCCCACACCCGGAAATCGGCGGTAAAACACCGCTCGACTCCGCGTTCACCGAACTCGGCGCGCGGCAGGCCGAAGAGGTATTGGCCCGTATCGCCTATGGCCTCCCAGCGTAGCGGTCCGCTGCGCGCCTTCCGGATCGCCGACCCGCGCCATCCGCTTCTGGATGGGACCGGGGCCATGCTCTACGGAGCCCGCTGGAACTCGCCTGGTCGGCGCATCATCTATGCCGCGGAAACCTACGCCGGAGCTTTGCTGGAAATCCTCGTCCACGCCTCCGGCGCCCTTCCGCGAAGACACGCCTACATCGAAATCCATATCCCGGCGGAAGCTGGAGTCGAAGAGATTACCCCCGATGATCTCCCCGGTTGGGATTCGGCCTCCTACGAAACTTCCCGGAACTTCGGCGATCGCTGGACCGAGGAGCGGCGCACCGCCGTCCTGCTCGTGCCCTCGGTCGTAACTCGAGTCGAACGCAACGTCCTCATCAATCAGGACCACCCTGGCTTCGCCCTCATCCGCGCGAGCCGTCCGGCGCCCGTCCTCTGGGACAACCGGCTCTGGAAGCGGCGCTGAACGACGGCCAGCCTGCGGCGCCGGGTCAGTGGGACGGGGCATCCGGCGGTGGCATCAGCCCGTGGCGCGCCAGGATCGCTTGTCCCTCCGGGGCGCGCAAAAACTCGATGAACCGTCTCGCCAGATCGGGTTCCCCGGACCGCGCCACAATTCCAGCCGCTTGGAGGATCGCTGCGTGTTTGGCCGGCAACAGGACCCCTCCGCGCTTGGCCACGAGTGTCCAGGAGGTGATCACCGCGTCAGCGTTCCCGGTTTCGGCGAACTGCATCGCCTGGGTGACGTTCTCCCCCAACACGATCTTCGGTTGCAGGGGATTCCACAGCCCTTCAGCCTCGAGCAATTGCCGCGCGGCCAGACCGTACGGCGCAAAGCGTGGGTTCGGCAGGGCCACGATACGTACCTTGGCTTCGTTTAACTCATTCACCGAGCGAACCTTACCGTCCCGCGACCACAGCCCGAGCCGGCCTTGAGCATAAACCACGACACTTGACGGCAAAACGAAGCCACGTGCCGCCAAGTCTGTAACGTACTTCACGTTAGCCGATAGAAAGACGTCGAACGGCGCGCCGTTCTCGATCTGCCGGGCCAACTCCCCGCTGGCCCCCGGCGAGAAGACCACCCTAGCTTGGCTTCGTTTCTCAAAAGTCGCCGCCAGTTCTGGTTGTGCCTGGATGAGGTCTGCGGCGGCGGCTACGGTGAGGGTCGAGGCGTAAGTCGAAGTGATTGTTAGTGTTAGGATTACGAAGAATTTTCCGATCGAACTTGACAACGATACGCTAAGGTTTGATAATGAGGAAGGACTAAATAACATAGCTCGCTTATCCGCGAAGACCGAAAGATAACAA
>DAIDIH010000325.1 GCA_027459465.1 Bryobacterales bacterium
GTATAGTGTCGAAGAATCCCTACAATAGGGTAATACGCAAACGGGAGGCAGCAAGAAAGTCAAAATCTTGCTGAATGAATCGATTAGCAGAGCCCAGCCTCGGCCCGGGCAGTTACTCGCAGTAAAGTCCCGCTAGGGCCCTCTAATGCTATACTCCGTGCGGCGGGTGGGTGACGACACCAGGCCGTAAAGGGGAGCGGCGCTTTGTAGGGTCCGGGAATCAAGAGGTTCCAGGCCCCGCCCCATTTCTCAAAGCGGCCTGCGACCCTTGGGCTCGCGAAACCGCCGCGGAGACTGAATGCGATTCCCTCGTGCGAGCGGCATCCTGCTGCATCCTACCTCACTGCCCGGCCCTCACGGTGTCGGCGGGCTTGGCCCCGAGGCCTATCGCTTTGCCGACTTCCTCGCCGCTGCTGGGGTCAAGATCTGGCAGATGCTGCCGCTCGGTCCGACCGGCTATGGTGACTCTCCTTACCAATGCTTCTCGGCCTTTGCCGGAAACCCTTTCCTGATCAGTCCGGAAAAACTGGTCGACAAAGGCCTCCTCGAAGAACAGGAACTCTCCGCGAGACCGGATTTTCCCGAGGATACGGTCGACTTTCCCCGAATGATCGCGTGGAAGCTCAGCCTCTTCGATAAGGCCTACGAGCGCTTCCTGGCTCTCCCAGCCGCGCGCGAACACCGGCAGGACGAGTTCCCCTGGCTGGACGACTTCGCCCGTTTCATGGCGCTGAAGCTGGCCAATCGGATGGTGGTCTGGACGCGCTGGGACCCCGCGATTCACGCCTACCCCCGCGACATCGGATTCCAGAAGTTCCTTCAGCACGAGTTTTTCGAGCAGTGGCGGGAATTGCGCGCCTACTGCCACGCGCGCGGCATCCGCCTGATGGGGGACATTCCGATCTACGTCGCGCACGACAGCGCCGACGTTTGGGCGAACCGTTCGTTGTTTGACCTCGCGCCGGACGGGGAGCCGAACTACGTGGCCGGCGTGCCGCCGGATTACTTCAGCGCAACGGGCCAACTCTGGGGCAATCCCATCTATCGCTGGAAGGCAATGGAGGAAACCGGGTTCCAGTGGTGGGTCGAGCGTTTCCGCGCAACCTTCGACATGGTGGACATCGTGCGGCTCGACCATTTCCGCGGCTTCGAGGCCTACTGGCGCGTGCCGGGAGGCGACAAAACCGCCGTCAACGGGCAGTGGATAAAAGCGCCCGGCGAGCGGCTGTTCGAAGCGGTGGAAGAGGCGCTGGGGCCCCTGCCGATCGTGGCCGAAAACCTCGGCGTCATCACGCCGGAAGTGGAGGCCATGCGCGAACGCTTCGGATTTCCCGGCATGAGCGTTCTGCAGTTCGCCTTCGGCAACGACCCGCAGGGCCCGAGCTTCCGCCCCCACAACTATCCCGTCCACCGCTTCGCTTACACCGGAACGCATGACAACGACACGACCATCGGCTGGTGGACGAGCATCGGGCCGGGCGGCAGCACGCGGAGCGAGGCCGATCTCGAAAAGGAGCGCGCCTTCTGCCGGGCGTATCTCAACACCGATGGCAAAGAGATGAACTGGGATTTCATTCGCGCGGTCATGGCGTCCGTGGCCTGCACAGCCGTGGCGCCCATGCAGGACCTGCTGGGATTGGGCAGCGAGGCGCGAATGAACCTGCCCGGCGAGCCGAGCGGGCACTGGCGCTGGCGCTGCCCCGCCTCCGCGCTCGAGCCCGCCCTCAGCCGCCGTCTCCGCACCTTGATAGAGTTATACGACCGTTGATCGTAAGCCCCGAGCGAGGAACGACATGGAAAAGCCCGCCTTAACCCTCCGCCAGATCGGCAATCTGAGTTTCGGCTTCTTTGGCATCCAGTTCGGTTGGGGACTACAGATGGCCAACATGAGCGCCATCTACGAGCACCTCGGCGCCAAGGCGGACCAGATTCCGATCCTCTGGCTCGCCGCTCCCCTCACCGGCCTGCTCGTGCAGCCGGTCATCGGGCATATGAGCGACCGGACCTGGAACCGTCTCGGACGCCGGAGACCGTACTTTCTCGCCGGCGCGATTCTCAGTTCCCTCGGCCTGCTCGCCATGCCCCATGCCTCCGCGCTTTGGATGGCCGCGGTCCTCCTCTGGCTGCTCGACGCGTCGATCAATATCAGCATGGAGCCGTTCCGCGCCTTCGTGGCGGACATGCTGCCGCCGCGGCAACGCGCGCAGGGCTTCGCCATGCAGAGCCTCTTCATCGGCCTGGGAGCGGTGATCGCCTCGGCGCTGCCTTATCTGCTGACAAATTACTTCCACGTCGGCGCCGAAGAGCCGTTGCACGGCGCCATCCCGGTCTCCGTGAAGGTGTCGTTCGAATTGGGAGCCGCGGTCTTCCTCGGCGCGGTGCTCTGGACCATTTTCACCACAAAAGAATATCCGCCCGAAGAGCCCCTCCTGCGTCACGGCGGCGGTCCTGTCAGCCAGGCCCGGGAAATTCTCGCCGCGATTGGCGCCATGCCCGTCACGATGCGCCGCCTCGCCGCCGTGCAGATCTCAACCTGGCTCGGTTTGTTCTGCATGTGGCTGTATTTCCCGGTAGCGGTGGCGCACAACGTCTTCGGCGCTCCCGATGAGGCTTCGGCGCTCTACCGGGACGGCACGGAGTGGGCCGGTATCTGCTTCGCCATGTACTCCGCGGTCTGCTTCCTCTATTCGTTCCTGCTTCCCGGCTTGGCGGCGAAGTTCGGACGGAAGATGACCCACATTCTCTCGCTGCTCTGCGGCGCGGCAGGCCTCGTGTCGGTCGCCTTCATCCATTCCAAGTATCCTCTGTTAGCCTCGATGACAGGCATCGGCATCGCCTGGGCGAGCATCCTGGCAATGCCGTACGCCATTCTCGCCGGCGCTCTCCCGGCGGCGAAGATGGGCACTTATATGGGCGTGTTCAACTTCTCGATCGTATTGCCGGAGATCATCGCCTCGCTGGGCTTCGGCTGGGTCATGAACCACTGGCTGAATAACAACCGCCTGGCGGCGGTCGTCTCCGGAGGCGCGTTCCTGATTCTGGCGGCGCTGCTCATGGCGCGCGTCCACGACGAGACCGCGCCGCGAATCATAACCGCCAGCCAGACAGCCGCCGAAGGGGCCTTCGGCGCGGCAGGTGCTTAATGCGTCGCCTCCTACTCGCGGTAGTGTTAATCTGCCTCCCGGCGGCGGCCAAGCCAACCGTCACCAAGATCGAGCCGCCGAACTGGTGGATGGGGCTGAACATGAAAACCGTCCGGCTGCTCATCCACGGTTCCCAACTGAACGGAGCGCGGGTCCTCCCCACCGACCACGGGGTTACCGTCGGCCGGGCGCGCGCGAACGAGGCCGGCACCTATGTATTTGTCGACGTGACCGTGTCGACCGCCGGGTCGCATCCGCTGCGCCTGTTCACGTCATCCGGTAGCGTACAAGTGCCTTTCGTCGTCTCGCCGCCGCCCGCGCGGACGGGCCGCTTTCAGGGCTTCTCCTCCGACGATTTCATCTACGAGATCATGCCGGACCGCTTCTCTGACGGCGACCCATCCAACGACGATCCGGACGTCTCCAAAGGCCTGTTCGACCGCCGCAAGCCGCACTTCTACCACGGCGGGGATTTCCAGGGCATCATCAATCATCTGCCGTACCTGCGGGACCTGGGCGTCACCGCCCTATGGATCACGCCGATCTACGACAACTCGAACCGTCTGAACGAAGTGGAATTGGACCA
>DAIDIH010000326.1 GCA_027459465.1 Bryobacterales bacterium
GCGGCCTTTGCTTGCACGGCCAGCGCCGCGAATCCTCCTCTCGTGCGCGCCGAAGGCGTGACCGAAGAGGTCGGTGACGTGGTTCTGACCTGCACGGGCGGCAATCCGACCCCGGCGGGCACCCCGATTCCGGAGTCAAACATTTCGGTCACGTTGAACACGTCGATCACCGATCGCATCTACAACACCACCTCGGGCCTCTCCGAGGCTCTACTGGTCATTGACGATGCGTATCCGGTCGACCCGTATCCGACCAATCCGCCGGCCCCGGGCCCGAACGCGGCGCTGAACCAGTTGGTCTGCCCGGCCACCGGTGGCGTAGCCACGTGCCAGATCATGTCGACCGGCAAAGTAACAGGCTCGACGGGCGGTGATTACGACGGCACCACCACAAACGGGAATCGGTATAACGTGTTCGAGGGTGTTGTCACGGGCGCCAACCAGGTCACCTTCCTCGGCGTTCCGATCGACGCCCCCGGCACCAACTACACCCTGACGCTGCGCATCACCAACATCCGGGCCAATGCGTCCCAGTTGACGGTTGGTTCGCAGTTCTCGTTGTCGCCGATCCAGATGTTCGTCGCGATCAACGGTTCGCAGACTGTCACCATCAATAACCCGCAGCCCATCGTCGGCTACGTGACGCCGGGCCTGGTGACCAGCACCAAGGGCACCACAATCGAACAGTGCCTCGCGGGTCCGTACACGTTCTATGCCACCTTCACCGAGAACTTCGCGTCGTCCTTCAAGTCGCGCGTGTTCGCCGCAGGTATCGCGCAGAACGTTCCGGGTTACTCGTACAACTCTGAATCCGGCATGTGGTCGACCGACGGAACCATCGGGACGATCGGAAAGTTGGGTCCGGCTGGTCTCGCGGACCACGGCACCCGCCTGCTGGTTCGCTTCAGCGGCTTCCCGTCCGGGATCTCGCTGTCTGTCCCAGGTACTGTGGCATTGCAGACCGCAAATGCCACCACCACTGGTATGGCCTACTACGTCCAGACCGACGCCTACGGCAACAGCGCTCCGGGCAACCCATCCGCTCCGGCGGGCACCATCCCTGTAACGCTTGACAGCACCGGCTCCGGCTGGGTCACCTATGAAGTCATCTCAGACGACTACACGCAGATCGAGTCGGCCTCGATTCCAGTCATCGTGACTCCGGCAGGCACCGCCACCACCTTCGAAGGCGCCGGCCTCGGTACGGGCAGCGTGAGGCTCTCCTTCGCGCCGATCCCGGCTCCGGGCACCACCGGCTGGACGGTTGCTGAACCGGCAACTTATCCGCTGCCGCGCTTCGTCGACACTTCGACGTCCCAGAACGTGCTGACGATCGTGCCTTGCACCTGCAACCTGCTCTTCCCGTTCGTCACCAACCAGGCGGGCTTCGACACAGGGATCGCAATCGCGAATACCTCGGTTGATCCGTTTGGCACGACTCCGCAGTCTGGCCCTGTCATCCTGAACTTCTACGGCCAACTCGCGGGCGGAACGGCTCTCACGGCCAGCCAGGCCACGGCAACCACGCCGTCGGTCCCGGCAGGCTGCATCCTGACCATGACCCTGAGCGGCGGCGGCAGCGTAACCAACTGCGCCAATGCTCCGACCGGCACGGTCGCCCCGCTGGCTGGCTTCCAGGGCTACATCATCGCCCAAGCCCAGTTCCAGTGGTGCCATGGCTTCGCGTTCATCACCGATATGGGCGCGCACAGCCTGGCGGAAGGCTACCTCGGCCTCGTGCTCGATCCGGAAGGCAACTACCGGAACCCGCACAACGTCGGCGAGAACCTCGGCCAATAACACCAGTAACAGCCGCTTCTTGCGGAAAAGGAGGGGAGCTTCGGCTCCCCTCTTTTTTTATCTCTTCGCTTATTGTGAGAGCCTCCGGCCCATTGTGGTACTCTATCTTTGATCGTTGCGTTTGATCGTACCCCGCGTCCATCACCTTCAAGCTAGAGGTTTATCCGTGTCTATGCCCCCTTGTGTTCGCCGCTGGCTCGCCTTGTTGAGCGTGGCCACGCTGCCGGCCGCCGCGCAAACCCTGTTTGTGATGCCTGGCGCGGGTGGCGCCGTCGACACCGTCTCCTCGTACTCCGCCACCACGCTCGCGGCCGGAGCGTCGCTCGCGGTGTCGCAGAACGCCTTTCGGGCGATCTCCTCTCGCGACGGCTCTAAGGTCTATGTCCTGACCACATCGTCCACCAATTCCCTCTACTCCCTCACGAATAACCTACAGACGGCCAGTGCGCTGGCAAATTTCGGCTATGCCACCACAGGCGCCGTGCTGAGCCTGGACGGTCAGACGCTCTACGTCGCGGCCGGAAGCCTGCACGCGTTCGCCACGGCGACCGACACGGAGGAGACGCTGGCGCCGATCGGCGGAACCGTGCTGGATGTCGACGCCAGCATCGACGGGACGCAAATCTTTGCGCTAACCCTCTCGGGAACCACCTACTCCCTGGCTTCGCTTTCTACGGTGACCAAGGCCGTCACCAACACCGTCAACGTCCCGCCCAATGCGGCGGCTCTGGCGGTCGGACCGAATGGTTTGGTCTACGTATCTGCGCCTGGAACGGTGAGCGAAATCGATCCGAACAGCCATGTGTTGTTGAACCAGTATCCGGTCAACGGCTCACCCGGCAAACCCGCGTTCACTCCCGACGGACATTATCTGGTCACGGCAAACCAGCAGGCAGGCGGAACTGCGGCGGTAACGGTGGTGGACCTGTTCGCTCACTCGGTTGCCGGCGCCATCCAGCCGTCCGCGCTGCCTTCCGGTGCGATTCTAGACTCGCTCTACGTGGCATCGGATAGCCTGGTCGTGGGTTATTCGAAAGGCGTGCAGGCGCTCTTCGACATTTCCCTCGGCCCGCTCGCACTCACCGCGGCGCCGTTCGTGCCCTCTGGCACGCAAGTGCTCGCCGCCGCCGTTACGCCCGATGTCGCCGTCGGACATCATCCGGCCACAACGAGCTTGTTCTACCTGACGTCCTCCGGCGTTACGCGCGTGAACCTGGCAACACTCACCACCAGCGGAACAATACCATCCACCCTGCCCGAGGGGGCTCTCAGCGTGGTTCAGCCGGAGGCCTCTGGCCAGAACACGAACTACATTCTCTATGGGAACAATCAATCCGTGGCGGTCGGGACCATCTCCCAGCCGCTTGCGGTCCGCGTGTTCGACGCCAACGGCGTCCCGCAGGCGGGCGTGAATGTCGCCTTCAGCGGCCCTTCGAACCTGTTGATTACGTCGCCGACCTCCAACACGAATTCGCTCGGATACGCGAGCACCACGGTGCAGGTGCTCAGCGGAACCGGCCAGATGACCATCGGCGTCTCGATCGCCGCGACAACCTCGGCCAGCTTTGCCCTCAACGCCGTGGCGGGAACCGGTGGCACGGGTGGTACCGGCGGGACCACGTCGGGCTCGCTCCAGGTCGTCAACGGCCAGGGCCAACTCATCGATGCCTACCACGTCGTCTCCGAGTCCTCCTTTAACGGGAAGCCCTTCCAGGTTCTTGTGAAGGACGGCAACGGCAACCCGGCGCCCAATCAGCCGGTCGTGTTTACGCTCTCCCAGGGACTCGGCAATCTCCAAACATTCAACGGTGTCGGCATCATCAGCGGCAAGAACTCGATCACCGTCCCGTCTGACTCGAACGGGATCGCCTCGGTCGATATGATCGCGGGCCAGCCTCCCTCCATCCCGGGCTATGACCAGGAGATCATTACGGCCACGCTGGGTACGTTATCGACGAGCATCTACTGCACGACGATCACGACGCAGAACGCCGGCAGCACGATTTCCGTCTATCGGCTCGCCCCGGATCTTGCCAGTGGGAGTTTCGATGGGTACGCCGGACCGGCGGGAACTACCATTCCCAACGCCGTGCAGTTCCTGGTCCAGTCCAACAGCGGACCAGCCTTGCCGAACGTGGGCATTTCATTAAATCCGCCCGCGGGAGCGGACCCCAAGACGACTCCCAGCGCCTCTTGCGCCGGTGCGCCGCTATCGGACAGCAAAGGCATCGTCACCTGCAACCTCGTATTCAACGGCGTCATCGGCTCATCCACTGTGACGCCGGCCGTCGGAAACCTCCAGCCGTCGCTGCCGTTCCCGGTCACGATCACGCCCGGCCCGCCCGCCGTCTTCACCAAGATGCAAGGCGACGGACAAAGCGGCAAGCCCGGCCAGACGCTGCCCATCTCGCTGGTGGCTCAGCTTACCGACGCTTACGGCAACCCGCTGGCCGCCCAGCCTGTCAGCTTTGCGGTGACCTCCGGCTCGGCCACACTGAGCGGCGCGCCAAAAGTCACTGACGCCGACGGCAAGGTCCAGGTCATCGTCATCCTGGGCAAGGTGCCCGGCCCGGTGACAATCACCATGACCGCCGGTTCCGGCTCGAGCGCCGTCGTCGCGACGTTCAGCGAGACCGTAGTCGTGATTCCCGGCGGCCTGAATGTGGTCTCGGGAAACAACCAGAGCGCGCTCACGGGAGCGCAGTTCTCTCAGGCGCTTGTGGTGCAGGCGCTCGATAACCAGAAGAATCCCGTCCCCGGTGTGTCGGTGAGTTTCACCGTAACCAGCGGCAATGCCACGCTCAGCGCGCCTTCGGCAACCACGGACAACAACGGCAATGCAACGGTGATGGTGACTGCGGGCAACACGGCCGGACCGATCGTCGTCACGGCGTCCTACGCCACCTTCACGGCGGCGTTTACTCTCACTTCGACGCCTCCCGGACCGGGCAATATCGCGTTCCTCAACGGCGCCAGCTTCGTGCAGAACGGCGCCTCTCCCGGCTCCGTGACGCCGGGAGAAATCCTGACCATCACCGGCGTCAATCTCACCCCCGGTGTGAACGGCGTCGTCACGCCGCCCGCCGGGACAATGCCGACCTCCCTGAACGGCATTCAGGTTCTGTTCGGCGGGAATCCCGCCCCGATCTTCGCGGTGGTCAATTCGAACGGAGTCGAGCAGATTAACGTGCTCGTCCCATTCGGAATTTCCAGCGGTACCTCCACCGACGTGACGATCACGAATTTGAGCGGCTCGGCGACACTGCTCAATGTACCGATCGTTCAATACGCGCCCGCGATTTTCAATACTTCGGTCAATGGGACGAACTACGCGGTCGCCGTCGACGGGACCACCGGCGCATACATCACGCCTACGTCTCCGGCGGTGCCCGGACATCCCGTGGTAGTCTTCGCCGAGGGCATGGGCCAGACCATCCCCGTGGTTTCTACCACCGTGCCGGGCGCGGGGCAGTCGGTCAGTGCACCCGTCACCGTGACCCTGAACGGCGTGCCGATCACCGGCGTCACGGCGATTTATCAGCCGCAAGTCTTCGGTGTGTATCTGGTCACATTCCAACTGCCGTCGTCGATGAGCGCCGGCTCGTACGCGTTGACCATCAACGTGACGCCTTCGGGCGGAACGCCGGCGGCATCCCAGACCGTGCAATTGCCGGTCGGCGCGGCGCCGGCGCAATAGGGTCAGATCTTCTGGCAGCGCGGGCAATAATGCGTCCCGCGCTGCCCGAGTTCAATCCGCCGGATCGTCCCGCCACACACCAGGCACGGCTCGCCCTCGCGGCCATACACGCAATGCTCTTTCTGAAACGAGCCGCGGCGCCCTTCAGCATCGACGTAATCGGAAATCGACGAACCGCCGGCCGCAATCGCGCGTCGAAGCACGCTCACCACTGCCTCATGGAGCGCCTGCAAACGGCGATCGCTCAGACGCGAAGCGCGCGCCTTGGGGTGAATCCGCGCGGCGAACAACGCCTCATCCACGTAGATGTTGCCGAGGCCCGCGATCACGCTCTGGCTAAGCAGCAGCGGCTTGATACGCCCCGCGTGGCGGCGCAGCGCGGCGAAGAACTCTTCCCTACCGGAGTGGAGCGCATCCGGACCCAGGCCGGCCAGACGCGCAGGTTCCGGGTCGCCATACTCGATGCGGCCGAACTGCCGCGCATCGTCGTACACCAGCGTCCCGCCATCCAGCGGGAAAACCGCGCGGATGTGCTGTCCCTGAACGCCGTCGAGCAGCAGCTTGCCGGTCATGCCGAGATGGATCGTAAGCGCGCCGCGGTCAAGCCGTAGCACGATGAATTTACCTCGCCGCTCGACCTTCCGGATCCGTTGGCCCACCAACCGGGCTGCCAGCGCCGGGAAATTCTCGCGCACCACCAGACGAGAGGAAAACGATGCCCGCCCGATGACGCAGCCCGCCAGTCGCGGCGCCAGGCCGCGGACGACGGTTTCGACTTCGGGCAGTTCCGGCATCGCGCCCCGCCGGGCAGGCTAGAGCGCCTGATCCGGATCGAGAAGAATATCCCCGCCTTCCACCTTCACCGCGTAGCGCGCCACTTTCAAGTCCGGCTCCATGTCGTTTGCGCCCGTGCGGCAGTCGAACTCATAGCCGTGCCACGGGCACACCACCATCGTCCCCTGCAGCGTTCCCTCGCCCAGCGGTCCTTCGGCATGCGGGCAGGTGCCCCAAAGGGCGTGGATCTCGCCGTTTACGTTGCACACGGCGTAAGTCGACTCGCCGATCTCGACCTGCATGAGGGCGCCAGGCGGCAGATCCGCCGTCGATGCAATTTTCACAAATGCCATAACTCAACAGTTCTACCACGAACGCCGGGAATCGCATTCTCGACCGTATGCGCGATAATACGCCAATGGTTAGAATCGCCTTGCTCGCCGCTGCCGTCTCCGGTTTCGCCCAGAGCGTGCCTCCGCCTCCGCCCACGCCGGTCCATCCCGTCACCGAAACCATCCATGGCGTGACCATCACCGATCCCTACCGCTGGCTCGAGGATCAGAACAGCCCCGAGACGCGCGCCTGGATCAAGGAGCAGATAACCTACACCAATTCGATCCTGACGAAACTGCCCGGCCGTGAGGCCATCGAGCGGCGGCTTGCGCGCTTCATGCGGGTCGAGACAATGAGTCTGCCCGCGGTGGAAGGAGGCCGCTACTTTTATCTGCGCCGTCTGCCGGGAGAGAATCAGGCGAAGCTCTACTACCGGCAAGGTCTTCACGGCGCGCCGCACCTCCTCGTCGACCCCAACCCGATGAGTCCCGATCACACCACCTCCGTCGCACTCGCCGGCGTCTCCCGGGACGGAAAGCTGATCGCCTACGGGCTTCGGCGCGGCGGGCAGGATGAGATTTCGCTCACCTTCCTCGATGTCGACTCTGGCCGGGCCTTGCCTGACTCGTTTCCACCGAACCGGTACTTCTCCGTCAACATCACGCCGGATCGCCGGCGCGTATACTACTCGACGTTTTCCGGCAAAATCGGCCCTCGCATTCACCTGCACGAGTTCGGCGCGGACCCGAAGACGGACCGCGAAGTCTTCGGCTCCAGCTATGGCAAGGACTATATCGTGGGAGCCCGCCTGTCCGAGGACGGCAAGTATCTGCTCTATACGGCGAGCCTGGGCGCGGGCGGCCGCGACGAAGTTTACCTCCAGAATGTCGCGGACGGCGGCCCGATTCTGACCGTCGTCAAGGGCATCGACTCGGAGTTCAACGCCACGGTCGCCGGAGGGCGGCTCTACATCCAAACCAACTGGAAAGCGCCGAACTGGCACGTCTACGAGGCCGACCCGGCACACCCCGAGCAGTCCCGCTGGCGCGAAATCCTGCCAGAAGGAAAGAACGTGATGGCTGGCTTCAGCGCCGTGGGTGGGCGCCTGGCCGCGACGTATCTCGACAACGTCGTGACGCGAATGGAAGTGTTCACGGCTGAAGGCAAGCCGGTTCGGACGGTCGAATTGCCCGGCATCGGAACCGCCTCGGATCTGGTAGGGCATTGGGACTCGCAGGAGACCTTCTTCGCCTTCCGGTCGTTTCTCGCGCCCACTTCGGTTTACCGCTATGACCTCTCAACCGGCGCGCGCCAAACCTGGTTCGAACCCTCGGCACGGCTCGACCCGGCAATGTACGAAACGAAACAGGTCTGGTACCGGTCCAAGGATGGCACGCGCGTGCCCATGTTCATCACCGCGCGCAAGGGCCTCAAACTCGATGGCAGCCATCCCACGCTAATGACCGCCTACGGAGGGTTCAACATCTCGCTGACGCCGGAGTTCCAGCCGCTGCCGGCCGCGTTTGTCGACCAGGGCGGCGTCTTCGCTGTGCCGAATCTGCGCGGAGGCGGCGAATTCGGCGAAAAGTGGCACCAGGCCGGCATGCTCGACCGCAAGCAGAACGTCTTCGACGACTTTTTTGCCGCCGCTGAGGCCTTGATCCGCCTCGGCTACACCAAGCCCGAGCATCTCGCCATCGAAGGACGCTCCAACGGCGGCCTGCTCATGGGCGCGGCAATGACCCAGCGCCCCGACCTCTATCGCGCCATCGTCTGCGGGTTCCCGCTGCTCGACATGGTCCGTTATGACAAGTTCAAGGTGGCTCGCTGGTGGGTCCCCGAGTATGGTTCGGCCGACGATGCGAATCAGTTCCGGACGCTGTATGCCTATTCCCCTTACCACCATGTACAAAAAGGGGGCAAATACCCCGCAATCCTGTTTGTCTCCGGAGACTTCGACACCCGCGTGGATCCTTTGCACGCACGCAAGATGACGGCGCTGATGCAGGCCTCCACCGGTTCCGGCCTGCCCGTCCTGCTGCGCTACGACACCGAGGCCGGGCACTCGAGCGGCCTTCCGGTTTCCCGCGAGATCGCTCTGTTCACCGACGAATTGTCGTTCATTGACTGGCAACTCGGCGTGCGGACTTAGCAGGCCGGCCCACGCTTTTCGTCTGGACGCCTTCATGTCCACGGGGATTCCGCCGATAACCACCTTAGACTGCGGTTTCGGCAATGGCAGTTCAGAAAAACGATCCGGTCACAAGTCTCGCGAAGTGGTTGCAGCGCGAAAGTGCGCGATTCGACCCGCTGTTTGAAAGAATTCTACGCCGGAATGGGTACGATCCCCTCTCCGTCGCCTCGCTTTCGAGGATGAGCATCGGCGCCGCGGCCGGGATGCTGGCCGCCGCCAGGCCCCTGGAGGACTTTCTCGAACAGGTGGAGTACAACGGCCGCCGGCTGGCGAAGTTGCAGATCTCTCCGGACCGCGCGGCCGCCGCGCTGCTCGAATACCATCGGCTGATTGCTCCGTTGTTGCGCTCGCTCGCGCCCTCCGCGGCCGCCAGGATGCGCGCCTCAGCCGACCAGCTTCATTTCCGCACGTGCATCGTGCTCAACGAAGCCGCCTATCAGGTCCGTGAAGCTGAGGCGCAGGCGCTTCTGGACCTCTCCCGGGATGAACTGGCGGCCCGAAACGCTCGGGACCTGCTGGAGCGCTTCGTGACCACGCTCGCACGCTACTGCCGCGCTGGCGCGGCGAGGCTCTATCTGGCCGGCGCCGACGATCCGGGCGGTTGGGTGCTGCGGGCTGCGACGGATGGACCCGCGCACGGCTCATTCCAGGTGAGCGCCGCCCGCGCCGAGCGGCTGTCCGCATTCCTGGATGTTTCTCCCGCAGACGCCGAAGAGTGCGTGATCGAACCGGACTGGGTCGACGGCGCGGGCAGCGTATGGTCCTTGCCGCTGCCGGGTGCTACCGCGCCGCGGGGCGTCGCACAATTCCGCTTCAGCAAGGTTTACGGCAGCCTCCCTCGGGAGCGCGAGCTGCTGAAGGCAGCCGCCGAGCGTTGTGTCCTCTCTCTCGACAAGCTCCGGTTGACCGAAAATCTGGCGCAAAGCGAGGACCGGGTACGCCGCCTCGCACGACGGATGATTCAGGTGGAGGAGGCGGAGCGGCGCAGAATCAGCCGGGATCTGCATGACGAAGCGGGCCAGTCGCTGCTGTGTATCCGGCTGCGGCTGGAGATTCTGGAGGCGGCGGCGGAGGCAGGACGGGACCCCGGGTTGCGCGCCGGGATCGCCGAGACACGGCAGTTAACCGAGCGCGCCATCCTAGAAACCCGGCGGCTCATCGCCGCCCTCAGCCCGTCGTTGCTTTCGCAGATGGGCCTCGAAGCCGCACTCCGCCAACTCGTCCAGCGCTTCCGCGATGTTTTCCCCGGACGCGTCCGGCTTCGCTCCGGCCATCTCGGCCGGCTGCGGCAGGAAGTCGAGATCACCGTCTACCGCATTGTGCAGGAGTGCTGTAACAACATCGCCCGGCACTCACAGGCGACCGCTGTAAACCTTTCGGTGGAACTTGCCGATGAGTCGGTCAGGGTGATCGTGGAGGACAACGGCGTAGGGTTCGACACCAACGAGGCGTTTCACCGAGCCGGCTCGTTCGGCTTGGCCGGCATGCGTGAGCGGGTGATGTTGCTCGGCGGCCAGTTCAGCATCGACTCTCGCCGGCCCGGCACTCGCCGCAAAGCGGGCCAGGGCACCACGCTCCGCATCTCGGTCCCCGTGGCCGAGGTATGCGTTCCCCCGCTGACCATCCTCACGGAGGGTCACCGCTCAAATATGCCAGAAGGGAAGTCTCATGTCGAAGATTCGAATTGTGCTTGCGGATGACCATACGCTCTTCCGCCAAGGGATCCGGAATCTGCTGTCAGCAGAACCGGATCTGGAAGTGCTGGGCGAGGCGGCCAGCGCCTCCGAGGCGATTGCCCTCACCACGCAGGCACACCCCGATGTTTTGCTCCTTGACATCGGCATGAACGGCTTGAGCAGCTTCGAGGCCGCACGGCAGATTCGCCGCACCCATCCGGAGACGCGCATCGTTTTCCTCACCATGTACGACGACGAAGACTACCTCGTCGAGGCGATGGAAGTAGGCGCCAGCGGCTATATCCTCAAGGACAGCCCGGCGAGCCAACTCGCCGGCGCGGTCCGCGACGTGGCTCGTGGCGGCAATTACGTCAGCCCTCGCATGCTCTCGCAGCTCGTGGACGGGTTCCGCAATCATATCCGCTCCGCCGCGCCCCGCTCGCGTCTGGCCAGCCTCACGCCGCGAGAAAAGGAAGTCATCAAGTTTCTCGCCGAGGGAAAATCAGTGAAGGAGATCGCCTGCGACCTGAACCTTAGCGTGAAAACCATCGAAGCGCACAAGTTTAACCTCATGCGAAAGCTCGACATTCACAACAAGGCCCAGTTGGTTCAGTACGCGATTCAAAAGAAGATTATTCAGATCCCGACGCCGGTCTAGCGGCCGGCCGGTGTCAGTCGCCTCGCGCCAGGATGATTTTCTCTGAAGCTCCGGTCATAATACGGGCATAGGGCTTGTCTTGAAAAATTACTTGCTCGGTATCCTGACAGGGCTGGCGCTGTGTGCCCTGGTGCTTTTCATCGGCGTGTTCGCCGTAGCGCGTCTGGCGGGCACGGCCCCTTCGATCCAGACCGGCTCCACCCTCATCTTGCGTCTCAGCGGCGACCTCCCGGAGAAAGCGCCGCCCGAGATCCCACTGGCGTTTCTCGAAGCCCAGAGCCCGATGACGCTGCCCGACGTCTGGCTGACGCTTCGAAAGGCCGCCGCCGACCCCCGCGTCCGCGCCCTCGTCTTCGAACCTAGCGGTCTGACGGTCGGATGGGCCAAGCTCGAGGAACTGCGGCTCGAGCTCGATCGATTTCGCAAGTCGGGCAAACCGCTCTATGCTTTCCTGCGGAATCCCGGCGCCCGCGAATACTATGTCGCCAGCCTGGCGGACCGCATCTACTTGACGCCGCTCGACTCGCTGGACGTGAAAGGCCTCCAGGTTGAGACGCTTTATCTCAAGGACACGCTCGACAAGATCGGCGTCAAGGCCGAAGTCATTCACGCTGGCAAATACAAAGACGCCGGCGATATGTTTACGCGTACCTCCATGAGCCCCCAGACGCGTGAAGTCCTCACCGCGGTCCTCGACCAATATTACGGCGATCTGCTCAACGTCATCGCGTCATCGCGCCACAAGAGCGTCGAAGAAGTCCGCAACATGGTGGACGAGGGGCCATTGCCGGCGGACCAGGCGCTGGCTGACGGTTTGGTTGACCGGCTCGGATTCGAAGACACGCTCGAACACGAGCTCGCCGCAAGGCTTCGTCAGACCTCCTTGCGCCTGGCGAGTGGACGAGTGTATGCAAAGATTCCGGCGTCGACCGTGCCGGGCGTCGAAGGTCCAAAGCGGATCGCCTTCGTCTCGGCCGAAGGAATGATCGTGCGCGGGGGCAGCGAGAACGATTTCTCCGACGGCTTGATTGCTTCCCGAAGCTTCACGCGCGTGCTGCGGGACGTTGCCTCGGATCCTAGCATTCAAGGTGTTGTGTTGCGTGTGGACTCGCCGGGTGGGGATGGCGTCGCCTCCGACGACATCCTTCAGGCGGCCCGAGCCCTGAGCCGGAAGAAGCCGGTCGTCATTTCGATGAGCGATTATGCGGCCTCCGGCGGCTACTTCATCTCCATGACCGGCGATCCGATTGTCGCCTACCCGAACACGCTCACCGGCTCGATCGGCGTCATCTTCACCCGCTTCAGCCTGCGCGGCCTCTACGACAAACTCGGCATCAAGCGGGACTCGCTTTCCCGCGGCCGGTATGCGGGCCTCGATTCCGGCTACAACCCGCTGACCCCGGATGAGCAGAACAAGATCGCTTCCCAGATTGACAGCTTCTACCAGAGCTTCCTGAAGCGCGTCGCCGAAGGTCGCAAACTGACAACCGCCGACATCGAACCGCTCGCCCAGGGACGCGTGTGGCTGGGAACGCAGGCGCGCGATCACGGCCTGGTGAATGAGCTGGGAGGGCTGGACGCCGCCATCGATCTCGTCAAACGGCGAGCGGGCATCCCCCCGTCGTCTGCGATTACGCTCGTCTCCTACCCGCGGAAACGTTCTCTTTTAGATCTTCTGATGAGCCGCGGGGAACAGGGGTCTCCGGCTGTCGATTCGATCCGCGGCCGTTTGCTCACGCTCTGGGCGCCGCAGGCTGACCCGCTGGCGCTGTTGCCCGCCGATGTGCGCGCCTTCGCTCCGACAGCGAGGCTCTTGCTCGGCGGTGGTCTCCTGGACCTGATGCCTTACCGGATCGAGGTTCACTGAAAACTCCGGCGATTACGCCATCCAATCAGAACTCCTGCGACGAGCGAATCCCGGTCTGCTCCAGCGCGGCCGCCATTCGTTCCAGCGCCGCTTTGTGAATCTGCGAGACGCGGCTCTCGTTGATCCCCATCAGACCGCCGATTTCCTTCATGGTCATCTCTCCGCTGTAGTACAGCATCACGACCCTCTGGTACCGCTCCGGCAGAGTCTTGATGGCGGTGGTGAGAACGGACCGCATCTGCGAGCGAACGCATATCGTATCCGGCCGCGTCTCCGGTTTGGCCGGAAAGTCCGGTGCAGGGAGCTCCTCCTGGTCCGCCATGCGCGAAGAGGCTGAGATGATGCCCGAGTTGTGCATCTCAACCGCCAGCCGGCGCCAGTGCTCCACTCCAATTCCCATCCGCGAGGCGAGTTCTTCTTCGGTAGGAAGGCGCTTCAATTCCGCCGTCAGTTCATGCGCCGCCACGTCCGCTTGGCGCTGGCGCCGGCGGAGATCGCGCGAGGCCCAGTCGAGCTGCCGAAGGCTGTCGAGAATCGCCCCCTTGATCCGATGTTTGGCGTAGCTGGAAAAGGCCACTTCCTTGTTCGGGTTGTATTTCGCCACGGCGTCAATCAAGCCCAGCACTCCGGCGTGCACCAGGTCTTCGAGCTCAACATATACAGGCAGATTCGCGTGAACGCGCACCGCGATCACTCGAACCAGGGGCAAGTGTTCCAAAATCACCTGATCCCGGTCTGCCCGCTTCTTCGCCGATGCCGTTGGCCGTGTTTTCATCGCCCGATGCTTCCTTTCCTCTTCGTCCGCTTTTCATGGCGGCGCTAGACAGGAATGCACGAGCTCAACCACCTTAAGGTGACCCTTAAGTGACTGAAATCACGGCTAAGGTATTTTCTCGGGGCGCCCGGGTGTTTCGAACTGGAAGCGAAGCGGGTTCAGGCAGGTACGAACGTTTCAAAATGAAATCCGGGGCTCCTAGGAGTCATCTCGCAGGATGCCGATCCACGTCTTTACCGCGAGGCCCGCGAGGAGGATCAGGACCGCGATCCGAAACGGACCCCGCAGCGTCAGCCCGGCCAAGGCGGCCAAAACCGCATAGGCGGCAATCCCCCACTTGAGCTTTTCACGGCCTGGAACCATCCCTCTCAAGATACCGCCGCCCAATTCAATATCCGGCTCCACGCAGAGTCGAGGCGAAATTCCTTCGCGGGAATACGAACCGGCGCTATAATTCCACGGAGGGTAGGGTAATCCGGCTCAGCGGCGCAATCAGCAGGTTTTTCTCTTGCTCCGCATCCGGAGAAGGGAGCAGCACCATGACTGAAGCAACCCAGGTTGAACGGGCCACGTTCGGCGAATCCGTTTCGGGCACTTTCAACGCCTTGGTCGATCCGGGAGGAGTAGCCAGGTACGCCTCCAAGAAAGGGTTCTGGATTTTCCCCCTGGCCTTGCTGTGTATTGCTGTACTGGTGGTGAGCCTCGCGCTCGTCCCGGTGACTCTCCGGGTGATCGAGTTGAACCCTCCACCAAACCTGTCGCATGAGCAGTTTGCAAACGCCCTGCCGGCGATAAGAGCCGCCACGTACGGCTTTTCCATCGCAAGCCCCGTTCTCATTGTGGGGATGCTGCTGATCTCTGCATGGCTGGTTGGCATCGCGTGCTCGATGATGAGCGTCAAGATCGGATTTTCAAGTATTTTCTCCCTTCTCAGCGCCTGCTCAATCATCACGGTCCTCCAGGTGATCGCCGGCTACGTCGTCATCAAGCTGAAAGGCGACGAGCTCGAGTCCGTTCAGCAACTCCAACCCCCGTTCGGTCTCGATATCTTTTTCGACAGTCTGAAGGGAATCCCTTATGCTTTGCTGAACTTCTTTTCGTTGTTTGAGGTCTGGTACATCATCATGCTTGGGCTCAGCCTCGCCGCGCTGGCGCGAACCTCGAAAGGGAAAGCATTTCTCGTCATCACCCCGGCTTGGTTCGTGCCGCTGGTGTTCCGGGTCATCGGGGCCGCCCTGCAGCGTTGAGCGCAGGCTATTCGGCGCTTTCCTGCTTCTTGTGCTTCACCTTACGCCGTTTCGTTTTCTCCGGGATGGGACGTGACGGCTTCACCGGGCCAACGCGCTCGCGCGCCAGTTTCCGCACCTCGCTGCCCTGGTCGAACTTTTCGGTCTTAGACGGCACAGAAGTTTCCTCCCGGTTCCCACTACTATAACGGGCCCACCGTCGGGCTAAGGACGATGAAACCCAGGGCGCGCTTCATTCTCGCTGTACTTTTGTCCCTGTGTTCCGTCCACGCCGGCGAGCTGATATTCACGATTCAAGCCTACGGCATCGGCTCGCTCGGCGACGAGTCGTTCGTCGGACAGGCCTTCACGTTTACCGGCGCTGGCGACACCACCAACATTGTTCGCACCGCCGGCGGGGAGTATAGGCTCTCACTCGTACCCAGGTCGGCCACCATCGGAATCTCCGGAATGGGCGCCGTGCCGCTGGACATCGGCTCGGCCTACATTTTTGCCAACCCGGCGGCTGACACGGCAGGTTTCGGTGTCGGGGCAGTGGACATCCTCGCTATTTCCAACGCGAGCCTGAGCACATATGACCTCTCCTCGCCGATCGGCCCGCTTGCGGGGCCTGCATATGGCCCGATCACGCTTCTTTCGACGACGATGGGGCCGCTCGACCTTCAGTACTTCTCTCCAGCGCCCTACGGATCCTTCCAGGCGGCTCCGGCGCCGGAGCCGCCATCGGCCGTCCTGAGTGTGCCGTCTGTTTTCTTCCTCTGCGTCGTAATCTTACGCCGCCGCTTTTTCGGCCTCCGGTCGCCCAGCCGCGAAACAAGCCGCCAAACCCGGCTTGACGCCGGACAGAACGCCTACCTACAATGAAATAGATAGCAAAGGAGGCCTCATGCTGCGTTCGATTGGCCTGCCTGAGTTGCTGGTAATCCTGGTTGTCGCCGTGCTGTTGTTCGGTGGCAAAAAAATCCCTGAGGTTGCCAAGGGCTTGGGTGAGGGTATTAAAAGCTTCAAGGATGCCTTGAAGACAGAAGACAACAGCGTCGACGAAAAGAAGCAGGCCTAGGGCTTCCCGAAACGGTCCGCAAGTCCTTGGACCGGTTCT
>DAIDIH010000327.1 GCA_027459465.1 Bryobacterales bacterium
CAGCTTCACCTTCACCAGCCACCGCACCAGGCTCCTGACATGGACCTTCGGTGATAACGGCGCCTCGATGTATGCCGCCCTCGGCCAGCCCTCCGAGGCCGTCATCTACTCGGCCCGCGCGGAGCCGCCGGACTGGACGAAGCCGCTGCCCGGCGTAGACGTTGAGTTTCTCTCAGACGAATCCTCGGCCATCACGCCGGGTCAAAAGTCCAGCCTCGCCCCTGCTGGGGTCGAGCCGTACGTCATCCCGGCCGGAGAAGGGGAGCGCATGATGGCGGGCGATCAGCTCTTCACATTTCTCACCGGTCGGCGCCAGAGCGGCGGCAACTTCCTCGCACTGATAACGGAGGGACCCAAAGGACATCGCATCCCGAATCACGTCCATTTCAAACACACGGAAACCTTCTTCTGTCTGAACGGAAGCGTGAGCATGACAGCCGGCGAAGAGCTGGTATCGCTGCACCCGGGCGGTTTTCTACACGTGCCCGCCGGCACGCCGCATACCTTTCAACTCACCGGCAATAATACCCGCTTCATCCAATTCCACGCGCCCGGATTGAACGAGCCGTTCTTCCGTTACATGTGTGATCCCTGCGAGGACTACACCTTCCTGCAGCCGCCCCCGCCCTTTCGCTTTGACCGTGTCATCCAGCACCTGGCCGAACTGGACGTGAAGTTCCTGGACTAACCGTCCGGTTCCTCGCGCAGAATCCCCCCGCCCCCGCCCGAACGGCGTCAGCGGCTGAATGTGCATCGCGATGCCCACCCGCGTCCCCGCCCCCATTCAAGCGCGGTTGCCTACCCGCCGCGGCGACACCACCGGCGCGCCCCGTGACCAAGCTTCGGTTCGAATACGCCCACACACGAACGGCGGTCCATCCCCCTTCGGTCTCGATCTTGATAAGATCTTTTCGAATCAGTTTCTTATGGAAGAACCAGGCGTCTTCCCGGCTGTCTTCACAGACACATCCTCTCACGAAAGGCTTGCAAGAATGTTAAGTTATAAGTTAACATGGAAACGATGAGTGGCACGGCGAGTCGCCTACTACGGCGCGCACTTCACCATCGCGTTTGCAAGACGGGACAACGCCGATTGTCCGGCCGGCGAGTTTTTTGACGGACTGAATATCTTGGATAAGGCCAAGCTGATGGCACTCTTCATGATTGCCGGTGATCAGGGGAAGTTTTACAACCCCGAGAAATTCGGCGACTTGGGAGGTGGGCTGTACGAGTTCAAATCGTTCCAGATCCGCATGCCGTTTGCCTATGCGAAAAACGAGCGTAGGCTGATTCTGGTCACGCACGGCTTTATCAAGAAGAAGGACAAAACTCCCAAGACGGAGATCGAGCGGGCTTGGCGGATATACGCGGAGGATCAGGCTCCGGCAAAGCTCGCGATTGTAAAGAAGGCAAAGCAATGAAGACGCAGCACGAGATTTTGATGGAAGATCCCCAGTTCCGGAGACTCCTGTCCATTGAGTCGCTTGTCACGCAGGCCTCGGAAACGATCGCCCGGCTGATGGCGGAACAGAGCGTAACGAAGGCCGGCTTGGCGCGTAGGCTGAACAAGTCCCGTGCCTGGGTGACCCAACTGCTGAGCGGTAAAGCCAACATGACGGTGCGCACCTTGGCCGAAGTAGCCTATGCGCTCGGCGCCGAAATCAAGCTCGACGCCCAATCGCCCGGTTGGAAGGCGTCCGGAAAACCGTCTGCCCCGCCATGGCAGCCCATGGTTTTCAAGATTGACGACTATCTTGTCGAATCGCCCATCGCCTCGGAACAACTGTTCCGCCTCGAAACCGGCCAGATGAAGCCATCGAACGAAGACCTCGCCGCCGTAAAGCTCGATCCGTCGAATTCCGAGTACGCGGCATGAACCAAATTGTTATTGAACAGAGCGTGGACGAAACCCGGCTCGCGCTTGAGCTCAACCAGAATGCGGCGATCAGCCGCATCCGGCTCGCGCGCGCCAAACTGGCCTCCCGAGCCGTCGAAGACGGGCCCACATCGCCGATTTCGGTGGCGTTCCACTTCAAGAGCAAACCCATCGTCGCGCCATCCGATGTCCTCCGCCTCGAGATCGCGTTCCGCATGGCCGGAACCGAAAACCAAAAAGACAGCAAGAAAGAAGCTCCGGACAAGACACGGGACAGCAAGAAATCTAAGCCTGCGGTCCTCGTTGAATGCGCCTACGAAGTCGACTACCTGCTCCGCGACGGGTTCGCCATCACGCCAGCCCACGTAAAGGCCTTCAAGGACGGCAACGCCATTTTCAACGCTTGGCCTTTCTTCCGCGAGTACCTGCAGAACAACCTTCTGCGGATGGGACTGCCTCCCCTTACCGCGCCGTTCCTGCGCCTCCAGCCGAAGCCTCGCCCGCGCAAGCAAACAGAATCCCCCGCCCCCGCCATATAAAATCCAATTGATGAATCCCATTCGCATCGCAGTCATCCCCGGCGACGGCGTCGGCAAAGAGGTCGTCCCCGAAGCCATCCGCGTCGTCGAAGCCGCCCTCGCAAACCAGGCCGAAATCGCCTGGACCCACTTCCCCTGGGGCGCCGACTACTACTTCGAACACGGCCGCATGATGCCCGAAAACGCCATCGATACCCTCCGCGCCTTCGACGCCATCTTCCTCGGCGCCATCGGCCACCCCCAAGTCGCCGACCACATCACCCTCAACGGCCTCCTCCTCCCCATCCGCCGCGCCTTCGACCAATACGCCAACGTCCGCCCCGCCGTCCTCTACGATGGCGTCAAAAGCCCCCTCGCCAACCCCGGCCCCATCGACATGATCGTCGTCCGCGAAAACACCGAAGGCGAGTACGCGCAGGTCGGCGGCTTCGTCCACTCCGGCTTCCCAGCCGAAGTCGCCGTCCAGGCCGGCGTCTTCACCCGCCACGGCATCGAGCGCATCATCCGCTTCGCCTTCGAACTCGCCCGCAAACGCAACGGCAAAAAACGCCTCACCTCCGTCACCAAGTCGAACGCCCAAGGCTACGGCCTCGTCCTCTGGGACCGCGTCTTCGAAACCGTCGCCGCCGAATACCCCGACATCTCCACCGAAGAACTCCTCGTCGACGCCGCCGCCATGAACTTCGTCCGCCGCCCCGCAAGCTTCGACGTCGTCGTCGCCTCAAACCTGTTCGGCGACATCCTCAGCGACATCTCCGCCATCGTCGCCGGCAGCATCGGCCTCGCCGCCAGCGCCAACCTCGACCCCGAACGCCGCTTCCCCTCCATGTTCGAACCCGTCCACGGCTCCGCCCCCGACATCGCCGGCCAAGGCATCGTCAACCCCCTCGCCCAAATCCTCTCCGCCGCCATGATGCTCGACCACCTCGGCCACCCCGCCCCCGCCGCCCGCATCGACACTGCCGTCCGCACCGTCCTCGCCGAAGCCAAAACCCGAACCCCCGACCTCGGCGGCTCCTCCCGCACCTCCGACGTCACCGGCGCCGTCCTCAAAGCCTTGTAAGAACCTGCGCCGCCCCGGCCCCCCGTCCGAGCGCGGGGAGCGGACGGCTCTTCACCCCCTGACCCACTAAATCAAGAGCAATAGGACATCGGGGGTTCGATGACGAACGCCCTGCGGTGCAGTGTCTCTGCACGTACCGTGCTAAGAAGTCTGGTGGCGACATCGATGTTGCCCTCACTCTTCCTCCACGCCGGAGCCCTTGCGCGCCGCATACTAGGCCGCCGCTGCAGTCTGACTCAAACCAAGCCGAGGAACGCCTCGATGGTGAGACCGGCGTCTCGAATGATGGCACGCAGGAGCGGTTCCTTGATTGTCCGGCCGGAATGGATCGGAACAACGGTTCGCGCCCTCGTCTCGGGATGCACCAGGATGAGATGGCCCCCACGCTGGCGGTCCTCAACAAATCCGGCGCGCTTGAGTGCGCGCACGATCTTCCGCGCAGTCAGAGATGGAAGCTTGGCCATGAATCAAGCGGGGACAGCCACGGGGACGGTGACCCTTCCTTGAAGCGAGTGTCCCTCCTGAGGAATCGGTTCCCCGTGAGCGGCCAGGCTCTCCAGATACAACGCAATAGCCTCTTTGACATTGCGCTCGGCTTCTTCCAGAGTCTCTCCCTGCGTGTGGCAACCAGGCAGTGCCGGCACCGAGGCCACGTAGCCCCCCTCGGGAGCCTGTTCGTAAAAGACCGAGTAGGAGAATTCCCGGGCTCTCTTGCGCGCCATGTCCTCATTGTAGAGGGGCGCACCGGAATCGGGAAAGCGAGTTCCGGCCCGAATCGAAGCGCCAGCGCAAAAAGGACAACGGGTTCTAATCCACGACGGGGGCGCTCCGGCTGGGGCGCGCAAATGATTGAAGCAGTGAGACGCACCTCAAAGCTTGCCTGGCTCCCCGGCGCGGATTTGAACCACGTTCGCCACCTGAGCCTCCCGCGGCGCGAACCGCGACAGCTCCTTCCACCCAAGCCGGCATCCGCACAAAGCTGGCGCCTATCCACCCTGGGCACGCGCATTGGGTGGCTCTCGAACTCCAACGGCCGGGGTCGAATAGGTTCAGTCCGCTCAACGGCCGCCGGCCCGGATGGATTGTGTCTTACACACATGACGCTCATGTAATACGCTTAAAGCATGAGATCACTGACAGTCCGGCTCCCGGATCGGCTCGTGATGGAAATCGAGGCGGAATCCCGCGAGCGCAATTGCGCAAAATCGGACGTCGTCCGCGAACGCCTGCAACGCGGTGCTGGCCCCGCGCGGGATTCTTCCACGCGGCTGAATCTCGTCGCCGACCTGATCGGCTCCGTCGACGGCTTGCCCGCCGATCTGAGCAAAAAGAAGAAGAGATACTTGAAAACCACGGCCTATGGCAAGAAGCGTGCTCGTTGACGCCGGTTTCTTAGTGGCGCTGCTTAGCCGCCGCGACTGCCATCATAAATGGGCGGTCCAACAGGCATCTGAGCATCCGCCGCCCTGGCATACCTGCGACGCAGTGCTCTCGGAAGCCTACCATCTTCTCGGGCAACCCGGCGCGCCCGGACTGAGCGCCATGCTTTCGCGAAGAGCCGTAGTAGCGAGTTTCAATCTGGACGACCACGTCGAGGCGGTCGTAGCGGCTTTACAAAAGTACGCAAGCGTACCCATGAGCCTCGCCGACGCTTGTCTGGTGCGTATGTCCGAGACCGCGAGCAACCCATTGATCCTTACGACGGATTCCGGCTTCCGTACCTATCGCCGTCATAGCAGGCAGGTGGTTCCTTGTATCGTGCCGGGATGATCCCGTTTCGTTAAGTTCGAATCCAATTGAGGGGGGCCCAGAGGCTCCGCCCCCGACATCGCCGGCCAAGGCATCGTCAACCCCCTCGCCCAAATCCTCTCCGCCGCCATGATGCTCGACCACCTCGGCCACCCCGCCCCCGCCGCCCGCATCGACGCCGCCGTCCGCACCGTCCTCGCCGAAGCCAAAACCCGAACCCCCGACCTCGGCGGCTCCTCCCGCACCACCGACGTCACCGGCGCCGTCCTGAACGCGCTGTAACATCGCGCATCTCCCGTCCCGCATCATGACAGCAATCATCCTGATGCTATGATGCAGCCATGCGGACCACGATCACCCTCGATCCCGACGTCCAGGCTCTCCTCCGAACCGCCATGAAGGAGCGCGGGATCTCCTTCAAGGAGGCGCTCAATTCCGCGGTTAGAGCCGGACTGACTCAGGCCAGGCCCAGAAAGCGTCCCTTCACGCAACAGTCCTTCTCCCTCGGAGCAGAACAAAACTTCCGATGGGACAAAGCCCTGCAAACTGCGGCCAACATCGAGGACGAAGAACTCAGTCGAAAGCTCTCGCTTCGCAAATGATTCTCATCGATGTCAACCTGCTCATCTACGCCGTCAATGCCAACGCTCCCCAGCATCGAAAGGCGAAGGCATGGTTGGAAGCCGCGGTCTCAGGCAAGGAAACCGTGGGACTCCCTTGGATCGTCCTCCTGGCATTTCTCCGCCTCACGACGCGGCCCGGCCTGTTCCAGAAACCGCTACCTGTCGATAGAGCGTTCAGCCTCGTCGACGCCTGGCTGGACCAGCCCTCCGTCACCGTGCCCGAGCCAACGGCACACCACTTCCGCACTCTCCGCGACCTCGTCCTACCGCTCGGAACAGCAGGTAACCTCACCTCGGATGCCCACCTCGCCGCCCTGGCGATCGAGCACGGCGCCCAACTGTGCTCAACCGACGCCGACTTCGCGCGATTCGCGAGGCTCAAATGGCGAAATCCCCTCGCCTGATCGGCGCACAAGCCGCGCCCCGTCTTCCACCCGCAGACGCGCTACGGATGCGGCTCGCCGTCCCGGCTCCCTACTCCTGGCTTCTTGCTCCTCAAGATTTGGCGTCCCCAGGGGGATTCGAACCCCCGTTATCGCCGTGAAAGGGCGGTGTCCTAGGCCGGGCTAGACGATGGGGACGCGTGCGGAGCTACATTACCTACTCTATCTTTCAAGGTCGCGCCCCGTCAAACCGCCCACGCGGCTTCGACGCCACATACGCCGCCACATCATACGCCTCCTGCGCCGTCAAACTCCCCGGACAGTTCTGCGGCATATTATGGTGCACGAACGCCGCCATCTTTTCCACCTTGTTCATCCCCGCCCCGTCGTTATACGCATCCGGCCCCCACAGCGCCGGCAGCACCGGAGGACTCCCGCGCCCGTCATCCCCATGGCACGGCGCGCACTGCTCGGAATACACCGTCGCCCCACGCTTCGCGTCCCCCTCGAGCGCCGGCAGTTTCTCCAACCCCCTCCCCACAAACGCCACCCCCGCCCGCTGCCCCTGCGACACCCACTGAATATACGCAAGCAGCGCTGCCATCTCCTCGCCCTCCATCGGCAGCGGCCGCCCGTTCTCGCTCCGCCGGAAACAATCTTCAATCCGCTCCGCCAGGCTGATCACCCGCCCGGCCCGCTGGTTGAACTGCGGAAAAATCCCCGGCAGCCCCACCATCGGAGACGCCCACTTCGCCGTCCCGCTCTGAATATGGCAGTCGTTGCAGCTCATCCGGTTCCCTACATACGCCGCCGCGTACTTCGGCGTCTCGTTGAAAATCCGCAACCCCAGCCGGATGCTGTCCCCCATCGGCCCCTTGGGAATCGTCTTCTCATCCGGCGGTGCCCACGCCTTCTTCGCCTCCACCCGCACAGGCTCTGGCTCCTTCTTCGCGCACCCCGCCCCGGCAACCACCGCCATCAACCCAACCGCCGCCGCCCAACCTCGCCGCATCACCGCGCTCCACTTACCGGCGGAGGCCCAAAACCATATTTGCGGTAAATTGTTTGCGCCTCATCGCTCATCAAAAACTTCACCCACGCCCGCGCCGCCTCCACGTGCGGCGCCCCGCGCAGCACCCCCGCCGCATACGTCGCCGTCGTATTCTCATCCTTCGCTATCGCCACACCCTCGATCGGATTCCCGATCTTCTCCTGGAACCGCACCTCCGAAGCCCACGTCACCCCCGCATCCGACTCGCCCTTCAGAATCCGCATCGGCGTCTGCCGGTGATGAATGTGCGTAAGGTACGTCGTCCCCTCCCTCACCTTCTCCTTCATGACTTTGTTCACCAACTCCGCCCCGCCGCCCCGCTCGAGCGACGCCTCGATCTGCCGCGCCACCCCTTCCCACTCCGGATTCGGCATCGACAACTTAACATCATCCCGCCCCAGGTCCCGCAGCGACGCAATCTTCCGCGGATTCCCCGCCCGCACCATGATCTCGAGATCGTTCGTCGCGTACGCCGAAACTCCCTCCACCTCGCCCGCCTTCGCCATCCCGTCCACCACCCGCAACCCCGCCTCGTACACATCCGCCCTCACCGTCAACGTGAGGTTCCCTAACGTAAGTGTCCCACCGTGCGCCAGTTGCCGCCGCAGAATCCCCGGCGGAAGCGTCTCGTAGAAAATCCGCCCGCGCAGCTCCGGATGCTTCCCCTCAAACGCGCTCACCAGCTCCGGCAGCACGAAGAATTGATTCCCGCCGATAAACAACACCAGCCGCGCGTCACCCGGATTCCCATGCAGGTCCGGCACGTTGTCCACGTCCTCCACCTGAAACACGTACCCTTTGTCCGCCGCCGGGTTGTTCGCTCCCTTGCTCCAGGGCGGCGTCACCTGCCCCGCCGCCCCCGCCGCCAAAATCAAAACCAACGCAAAATGTTTCATTCCAAAACCAATCCCTACACCGCCGTATATGCGTAATGCCCATCCGCCTGAAGCAGCGCAATCGCCGCCACCATCGACGGAACCAGCAACACCCCCGGCAACGTCCGGCTCTCCAGATCCTTCACGAATTCATCGCGTTCCACGCTCAACTTCAACTCATGGATCAACCGGCTCGCCGTCTCCTCGTTCGCCGAGTGGCAGCTCAAAAACTTCACCCCGCGCCCCTGCAACCCTTCGACGCTCGTGTCCTGATACACCGAATCCGCCCGGTTCGGATCCTTCGACGCCTGCTCCGCCTTGCTCGCATAAAATACATTCCGCGTCGCCGGTTTCCCCGTCTTCGGATCCATCACCTTGAACACTTCCCCGAACCGGTACTTCTCCCAAGCCGAGTCGTTGAAGTTCACCGTGTTCGCCGGCCCATGCAGCGCCGCAATCATCTGCAACTGCGCCGCCGGAATCTCAAACCCGAACTGCAGCCCGTTCAGCGAATTCTTGATGTTGTTCAGGAACCGCCCGTCGTTCACCTGCGTCGCGTCGAACACCTGCTTCACCCGGGCCTTCGAATGCAGCAACCGGTCAAATTCGGCAAACTTCCAATCCGAATGCCGGTAAACCAACTGCGCCTTCGCGCTCGACCCTGCCCCGGCAACCGCCGCCAACGCCGCCGCCGCCCGCCCCACAAAATCTTTCCGGGAAATCTTCATTCTTTCTCCTTCGCGTTTTCGAACTTCACTCCCAATCGCTCCAAAAACTCATACTTCGGCAACTCGCTCCGCCGCCGGAACTCCGCCGCCACGCTCCGCGCCGCCACCAGCACGCCCAGCAGCAGCGTAACCACGCCAATCACCGCCGCAATCATCTCGCTGCTCCCGCCGAAAACCCGCGGATGTAAAACGTCACCGCCTGAATCTCCGCCGGCGTCAGCAGCGGCCAGGCCTGCATCGCCGTCCCCGCAACGCCCTCGTGAATCACCCGCGCCGCCAGCGCGTACGACGGTTTCAACTCGTGAAAATTCGCCGGATACGGCATCTTCTTCTTCGCGTCCTTCCCGTCCGCCGCTCCATCCTCGCCGTGGCACCGCGAGCAGTGCGTCACATACACCCGCCGGCCGGCTTCCATCAACACCGCATCCACCGCCCACCGCTCCTGCTCCCGCAACTCACCCGCCCGCCCCAGCGTCGCCGTGTACGCAGCCACCGCGCGAATCTGCTCCGCCGGCAGCGTATACCACGCCGGCATCGACGCCCCGTCCACGCCGTGCCACAGCGTCCGCCAGAGCAACGCATCCGACATCTCCGCGCCCGTCAGGTCGAACGCCGGAGGCTCGAGCGCCTCCCCGCCCGCCGTCTTCCCGTCTCCCGCCACCCCATGACAGCCGGAACAATTATGCAAGAAAATGTTTTTCCCCTCCGCCGCCCCATCCACTCCGCGCAACTCGGGCGCCGCCGGCATCGCCGGCTCCTTCGGCTCAGCGCCCATCCCCGCCGCCCGCCCCAGCGTCGCCAGATACGCCACCAGGTCCCGGGCATCCCGCCCCGGCCTGCCCACGCCGCCGTCGAACATCCCCGGATACGCCGGCATCACCGAATCCGGCGCCGTCGCCCGCGGATCGTATAAATGCACAAGCTGCCAGTCCGCCCGCCGCAGCAACCCTTCCCGCGCCAAATCCGGACCAATCCGCCTCGTCCCCCAAATCTGCGGAAACTCCCCGCTCGTCTCCCACACCGCCGTCGGCCGCCCGAACCGCCGCATATCCGCCCGCGTGTTCCGCACCTGCTCCGTATGGCAGTACCCGCAACCCTCCCGTGCGTAAATCTCCCGCCCGTGCGCCTCCGCCGCCGTCAACTGCCCCGCCCCCGGTGGATCCTCTCTCACCATCTCCGCGTGCAACTTCACCGCCGGCAGAATCCCCAGCACCGTAAACGACACCACGAAGAACACCAGCCCCGCGCCGAAGGTCGCCGCATACGCCGTGTTCAGCCACATCGCCGCACGCCCCGTCTCCGGCACCATCTCCTCCGCCGTGCGCTCCTCCGCCGCCTCGCTCACCTTCCCCGTGAACAAACTCAATCCAAACGCCACAAATCCCACGAGCAGCATCGCCCCAACGTGCGTCCGCGCCACCCAATAAACCCGCGACGCCCGCACGGACTCAATCCACGGCAGCGTACCGCGCCACAGATGCCCCTGCGCAATCCCCGCCATCGTCAAATCCGCCACCATCCCCACCAGCCCCACAACCAGCAGCCAATACGACCACCCGAGCATCCGCCGGTTCATCCGCAATCCCGGCGTCCGCTCCCACACATGCGCCAACCCGCCCATCGCCGCAAACGACGCGAACCCGATCATCGCCAGATGCGAGTGCCCGATCACCCAGTCCGAATAATGCACAAACCGGTTCACCGGCATCACCGCCTGCACCGACCCCTGCAAACTCACAATCAGGTACAGCACCACGCTCGTCCACACGAACCGCAGCGGTACATCCTCGAGCGCCGCTCCCAAAGCCGGAATCGAAAGCAGCAGATTCGCCACCACGAGAATCACATCGATCCCCTGATACAGCGACGCAATCTCGCTCGCAAACTGCGAACTCATCGGCAGCGACGAAAAAATGTAGTGGTGAATCCCGTTCAGCGGATACACCAGAAACAGCAGCCAGAACCCCACCATCGAATAAAAATGGCTGTAGATCGGCTTCCGCGTCACGGCCGGTATCACGAAGTACGCAATCGCCACCGCGAATGGCGTGATGAACAACCCGACTGCGTCATGAATCCATAGCCCGCTGAACGACGCGCCCATCGCCCCCGGCAAAAACCGCGGCGCAAGATTTCCCACCGGATACGCCAGCGCCGTGAACACGCCCCCGCCCAGCAAATACCACCCCGCCACATACAACTCGCCCGCGCCCACTTTGAGCAGTGGCCGCAGAAACTGCAAATACACCAGCACCCACGCGATCTCGATCACCGCCGCGATGCCCAGCGGAAACTCCGCCCACTCGAGCGGCTGGCTCACACCCGCCATCACCAGCGTCCATCCGCCCAACACCGCCACCGCGTTCCACACCCAGAACAAAATCCAACCCAGCCGCGCGCTCCGAACGCCCCGCCCCGCCAGCTTCGGAACCGCGTAGTAAAGGAAAGCCAGAAACGCATTCCCCAACCACGCATACAAAATCCCTTGCGTGTGGTCGTATCGCAGCCGCCCCCAAGTCAGCGCCGCCGCGCCATTCAAAAATCCCGGCGCATGAAACTTGATCGACACCGCCAGCCCCATCAGCGCCGACACCACCAGCCCCACCAGCGCCGCTATCCCGTGCGCGCGAATCAGTCGTGACGTCTCTCTCGTCCCCGCCGTCATTTCCCCGCCGCGCTCCCTACCACACGGCCCATCCCATCCGGCGCCGGCATCCGCAGCAGATACACCGCCACCACCAGGCCTACCAACAGCAGCCCAACAACGAACGCAATCTCCAAGCCGCGTATCTTGCGGCCACTATCAGGCATGGCTCTATGCTCCCACGCCTCCTCCCGCCCGGTCCAAAAAGCAAATGTTATCGGGAATCGCTACATCTTATCGCCACCCCTCACCCCCCACCCCGGTTGACAACCACCTACGGCTCCGCTATATTTCTGAAGTATCGATCTATCAACGGGTTATCGGTTGCTAGCGCCTCCTCGTCCTCCACGGTTCGCTCCCGTCGGCGAATCGCACACTGGTTTTGCGGCCGCTGCTCCCTTTGCCCGCCATGCGACGATCTGTATAAGACCGTTCCCCTGGAGCCCCGGCCATGGCCACCACGCCTGACGAAAACATCCCCGGAATGCCCGGCGCCTCCGATGAGGCCGACTACGAACACCTCATCGAAGACTACAGCCACTTGGCGCCTCCGGCAGAAGGCGAGCTCCTCACCGGCCACGTCCTGAAAGTCACGCCCACCGACGTCATCGTCGACTTCGGCTACAAATCCGAAGGCCTCGTCCCCAAGTCCCAACTCACCCAGCCCGACGGAACCTGCACCGTCCAACCCGGCGACGCGATCGACGTAATGATCGACCGCTCCGGCGTCCAGCCCGAAGGCTACATCCTCCTGTCCCACGAAAAGGCCGCACGCCTCCGCGCCTGGGACAACCTCGAACGCGCCCAGCGCGAAGGCCTCATCCTCTCCGGCCGCGTCGTCGAACGCACCAAAGGCGGTCTCGCCGTCGATGTCGGCGTCCTCGCCTTCATGCCCTCTTCCCAAATCGACGCCCGCCCCGGCCATCCCTCCGACTCCCTCCTCGGCAAAGACATCCCCGTCAAGGTCCTCAAGCTCAACCGCCGCCGCGGCAACATCGTCGTCAGCCGCCGCGCCGCCATCGAAGAGGATCTCCAAGCCCGCCGCGACGCCGCCCTCTCGAACGTCTCCGAAGGCTCCGTCGTCACCGGCGTCGTCAAAAACCTCACCGACTACGGCGCCTTCATCGACCTCGGCGGCATCGACGGCCTCCTCCATGTCTCCGACATGAGCCACGGCCGCGTCAGCCACCCCTCCGAAATCCTCAACCCCGGCGACGAAGTCACCGCCAAGGTCCTCAAGTTCGACCGCACACGCCTCCGCATCTCCCTCGGCCTCAAACAACTCATCCCCGACCCCTGGAGCCAGATCGACGAGCGCTACCCCCACGGCTCCCGCGTCATCGGCCGCGTCGTCAGCATCACCGACTACGGCTCCTTCATCGAACTCGAACCCGGCGTCGAAGGCCTCATCCACATCTCCGAAATGACCTGGAGCCGCCGCATGAAACACCCCTCCAAACTCATGCGCGTCGGCGACCAGGTCGAAGCCGTCGTCCTCGAAGTCAAACCCCGCGACCGCCGCGTCAGCCTCGGCATCAAGCAACTCGAACCCGATCCCTGGACCACCGTCGCCGACCGCTACAGCATCGGCTCCGTCGTCGAAGGCCGCGTCCGCAAACTCGCCGACTTCGGCGCCTTCCTCGAAATCGAAGAGGGCGTCGACGGCCTCGTCCACATCTCCGACCTCTCCTGGACCAAACGCGTCAAACATCCCTCCGAGGTCCTCAAAAAAGGACAGGTCGCCCAAGCCGTCGTGCTCAACATCGACGTCGCCAACCGCCGCCTCTCCCTCGGCATCAAACAACTACAGCCCGACGCCTGGGAAAGCCTCTTCCAGTCCCACCACGTCGGCGACCTCGTCCGCGGCCGCGTCTGCCGCTCCGCCGCCTTCGGCGTCTTCGTTGAACTCGCCCCAGGCGTCGAGGCCCTCTGCCACCGCTCCGAAATCCCCGGCGCCGCCGAACGCCGCGGCGAGGACCCCCTCCTCCCCATCGGCGAAGAATTCGATTTCAAAATCGTCAAAATGAACGAGGCCGAAAAGAAAGTCGGCCTCAGCCTCCGCGCCGTCTCCGACGACGAGGAAAAGTCCCGCCTCGACGAATACCGCCGCCAGGCCGCCGCGGCTACCATGACTATCGAAGAAGTGATCCAATCTAGAGGCCAAAATGAGGATAAGTGAAATCGCGCGCCATTTGCGGCAAACTGAATGACAAGAGGAACTATGACCAAAGCGGAATTGATCGAAGAAGTCTCGCGTGTCGTGGAAATGACCCGGAAGGACTCCGAAGTCATCGTCGAGGCCATCTTCGACAGCATCGTGAAATCGCTCCGGGGCGGTGACAAAATCGAAATCCGCGGATTCGGCAGTTTCCGCACCCGGCAGCGCCAGGCCCGCGTCGGCCGCAACCCCAAAACCGGCACCCGCGTCGAAGTCCCCAGCAAACGCATCCCCTACTTCAAGCCCAGTAAGGAACTCAAGGACCTCGTCAACGAGGACCACGGCGCCGCTCCCCCCGCCACTCCGCCGCCCGTCCTCTAACCCGCCAGGCCTGGCCCCATGGACCATCTCTGGACCCCCTGGCGTTACCAATTCGTCCAGGACCCCCAGCCCACCCCCGGCTGCATCTTCTGCGATAAACCCGCCGAACAACGCGACGAGCAAAACTTCATCCTCCACCGCGCCTCGCACAACTTCGTCATCCTCAACCTCTACCCCTACACCTCCGGCCACCTCATGATCGTCCCCTACTCGCACGTCGCCACCCTTGACGATGCCGGCCCCGAGGTCCGCGCCGAAATGATCGAACTCGCCGCCCGCGCCGAAACTCTCCTCCGCGCCGCCTACCGCCCCGAAGGCCTCAACATGGGCCTCAACCTCGGCAAATGCGCCGGCGCAGGCATCGCCGCCCACCTCCACCTCCACGTCCTCCCCCGCTGGACCGGAGACGCCAACTTCCTGTCCGTCGTCGGCGAAACCCGCGTCATTCCCGAAGACCTCCCCACCACCTACGCCAAACTCCGCCACGGCTGGCATTAGCACCGCCCGGCAAGCCGCAGTGGGAAACCAGCCGCCCGCAACGGGCCGCGTTACTTGCCAACCACCCCGCGCCGCGCCCAGCTCCGGCCCTCCCTCTCCCACTCCTTAAACCGATCGAAAAGTTGATCGGCGACCGTTCGCCACACATCCTGCGTGATCTCGCACCTCTGCGGCAGATGACTCCCCGGCGCGAACTTCCGGATCAGCTCAAACAGCGCCGCAAAAAGCGTATTCGCAACATTCTCGACGACATGCCCCACCGCGCCCGGCGCCACTCGATCCTTGATCAAGTCGAATATCAGCTTCGTCGCGTCCTCAAACGACTTGCGTTGCAACGCATAATCGTGCGCCGATAACCCGCCCAGCCTCCCGATGTCGGATCGTAACTGCGTGAGGTCTCGCTGGGGCCTTTTTGCTTCTCTTTCATACTTTCCGCTCGCCGGCAACAGCCGGGTCGCCTCAAATATCAGGGCGTGACCCGTGTGGAAAATAAACCCAAGCCCGTCCTTGACCTCTTCAATACCGGAGAAATGATGGAGGGCCAAATTCACAACCGCCTCCGCGAACTCCTTCGGCGACATTTCATGCGAAGAATCCATCTTTCACCTCCACAAACCGCCTCTCCGTTCCCTGTTGCTTCAACTCCCCCTCCGAACCGCTCCCTCCAGGCAACTGGCCCGCTTGCCGCCCTCCGCGGCGCCACCATCCGCTACGGTGGAACTGGAACCCGCCTCTCGCTCTTGCCACCAGCCACGCGCACGGTCACTTCCCGCGACTCCGACCTCCCATCCGGGCTGAAGGCCGTAATCTCAAACGTCGTCGTCTCTTTCGGAGAAACCGTGCAGCTCCCAATGCTCGGCACCATCTCGCCGTTTAGCATCAGCGTATCCACGCCAAGCGCCGACCACGCGAGCGTGACAGATTGGCCCGAAGCGATCTGCACCGCCGATGCCGCCAGGCGCAGGTGGGGGTTCCACTCTCTCCTGCTTCCCTGCCAGGTAGCCCAAAAGGCCAGCGCCGCAAGCAACACCACGACAACGGCCGCCGCCGCGATCCATGCCCCTCCCCGGCCTCTGCCCTTCCGTGTCTCAGCCCTAGACCTGGGTGGGGGCACCGGAAGCGCCGCTGCAACCGGCAGCGCCGGCAGAACTCCCATCGTGATCGGCGCACCGCAATACCGGCAGAACCGCCGCTGGCCGGGCCGCTCCCGCCGGCATTCCGGACACGTTGTAACTGTGCCGCTCACTCGATGTCCTCGCCCTTTGTATCGAGAAAAGGGATCTTAAGATCCCGTTCGGCCCGAACCCGAGCCGGGATACCTCCCGTTCGCACTGCAGACGTCGCCCTCCGAAGCCGGTCCACTACAACCCCTTCCGGCCATCGCGAAGATGCTTCAGCGCGTTCCGGAACGCGGCCGCGGTCTGAAAACGCTCCTCGCGATCCCGCGCCACGGCCATGAGAATTGCATCGCTCAGTTCCACGCCAAGCGACGGGTTAAGCGCCGTTGGAGCGGCCGGCGTTCCGCGCAGGTGAGCGGCCAGAACCGCCGTCGGGCTTTCGCCGTCAAACGGCCGGTTGCCGGTCACCAGCTCGAATAACGACACGCCCGCGGAATAGATATCCGCGCGCGCATCCACATCCGGCGATCCGTCGATCTGCTCGGGTGACATGTAGTGCATAGACCCGATCGTCATGTTCGTCATCGTGAGGCGGCTTTCCATGGCGCCCTTTGCGATTCCGAAGTCCATCAGCTTTGTGACGCCCGCCATGGTCAGAATCATGTTCGCCGGCTTGATGTCGCGATGAATCACTCCCCGGCAGTGGGCGTAGTCGAGAGCTTGAAGAACCTGCATCAGGCAATCGATCGCCCCGGCCACCGGCAACGGACCCTCCTTCACCTTCCGGTCCAGCGTCACGCCGTCCACGAACTCCATCACCAGTACCAGTTGGTCGCCCACCCGCACCGCCGTGTGAAAGCCCGCAATGTTGGGATGCTCCAGCCGGGCCAGCACCCGGATCTCACGCAGGAAACGGTCCGCCTCATCCCCGGCGTCTCCCACGTCGCGGTGCAAAACCTTCAGCGCCTCGATCCGGTGCGAGATCAGATTGCGGACTTTATAAACTTTGCCCATGCCGCCCGCCCCCAAAATCCCGGTCACCTCGTAGTCGCCAACGATCGATCCAACCTGGATGTCCATAACAATTGCGCTTCCGCCGCGCCGTCCCATCGCGTAAGTCCCCCATCCGGCGCCCGGCGCTGGCGGTGTCGGCGTCACTGCGGCCGCACCGTCACCACAAGCGGCTGCCGCAGAGTGAACTGGCATATCTGTTCGCTGGAAATCACCAGCTTGTTCTTGCTAAAAATCAGACGCTCCACCACCCCCGCGCTTCCGCCCGTAACGGCGCCCGCCGCGGCGCCCTTCCCTCCGCCCACGAGCGCGCCAATCGCCGCGCCCACAGCGCCTCCCACAATGACTGGGGGTGCGCTGCCCTGCAAATTCGAAAACCGCATCGTCAGCACCTGCGTGCGAATCGGCTGCATCTGGCCATTCACGTCGCGCATCCCGGTCAGCTCGATCTGCAGCTCGTGCTCGCCTGCAACCCGTCCGAAAAAGCCGGGCTGCTTCACCTCGACGACCCGCCCGGTCACATCGGCGTTCTTCTTGCCCACCACATAGCCGCCCGCCTGGAGCGCCTGCTCAAGGCTGGCTTGAAAAGGGTCCCCAGCGTGGTTCTTGCTCGAATCCACCGTGTCGATCATTCGAATGAACACATCCGTCCCGGCCGGCACGGTAACCGGAACAGACCGGATGACGTTGAGATACGCGTTTGCCACCGCGGTCGCCCCGGATGCATTGGTGGCGATCGCCTGGTAGTTCGTCGCCGCCTGCGGCGAAACGAACACCGAGCCGTTTGCCGCCTGCGTCTGTCCGTTGATCGTGACGCTGCTGGCATTCGTCGAGGCCCACGTCAGAGTGGCGCGCTGCCCCACCACGATGCGTGGCCGGTCGAGCCGAAGCAGGATCGTGGGAGCCGGAGCGGAGGAAACCGTAACATTCACCGGAAAGCTCGTGGCCATGCCGGAGGCGTTGGTAGCCACGAATACGTAGGTTCTGCTGGCTGACGGAGACACTTTCTCCGTGCCGTGCAGCCGAACCATCTGGCCGTCCAGCGTCACCCGCACCGCGCCACGCGAACTCCACGCTAGAGTAGACGCGCTGCCCGCCGTGATCGAGGGCGGCTCGGCCGATGCGCTGATCGAGGGCCGAGAGGCCGCCGGATCGCTTATCTGGGGCGGCCCGGTCTTCGCGGGGCTGGCGACGCTGGGGACGAAGGTGGCCGTCAGGTTCATGGCCCCGTTCATCGTTACCGCGCACGTGTTTGGATCGTTGCACGAGCCTTCCGTCCCACCGCTCCAGCCTTGCGGCTTCCATCCGTTTGCCGCGGCCGCGTTCAGAGTGATCGCCGTGCCGGCTGGATAGCTCGCGCTGCACGCCCCACCGCCGTTGCTGCAGTTGATCTTCCCGTCCGCGCTCGTAATACTGCCTTGGCCCGTCTCATTCACGCTCAGAGTCTCCAGCGGCGGGCTCGCGCGAACCGCGTTGACAATTTGAACGATTCCCTTAAAGTTCGCATCGCGGATCGCCGCCTGCACCTGCTCGGGTGTGCTCACACGGCCCAGCAGCGCGGCGACCCCGTTCTGTACCGCGACGCCCACCTGCTGCCCCGACAGAGCGGGATCGCTCGTCAATGCCCGCTGGATCCTCTTCTGGATCTGGGCATCGGACTCCCCAGCCTGGAAGCACGAAACGTTCATCAGCAAACACACCACCGCCAAAACCCCCACCGCTGTCCGTTTCGGTCTCATACGCAGCCTCACCTCGAAAGGCCCAGAAGCCTGCCCTTCTCGCGTTGAAACTCCTCGCGCGTGATCAGCCCCCGGTCCAGCATCGACTTAAGCTCCCCGATTCTGTCCAGCGCACTCACGGTAACCGCCGCTGGCGCCGCTGCCGCGCCCGCCAGCCTGCCGCGCCGCATCATCCACATCCATCCGACAACGGCGAATCCGGCCGCCAGCACCCCGCCGCCGGCAGCCCACGCCGGCCAGGGGATGGAGCCGGCGCGCTCCATCGAAATGTTCGTAGCCACCAGCTCCACCACCGCGCCACCGGAGACCGGAGCCGAGCCGGCGAACCTGGCCATCACGGCGCCCCACGCCGGGTCGCCGATCGATTTCACCAGCACCCCCGACCGCCGGTCGAACCACAACGACACCCCGCCTTGAGAAACCTCTTCCGTCACGAAGCGGCCCGCGGGGACCGAAACCGTCTGCCGATGCGCGAACCGCGCAAGCGGCATCGAAAGCGAGCTTGGCGGCAGGTTCTGCTCGATCTCGGCCAACTCCGATGGGGCCAGCGCTTCGAACGAGGGGTGGTGGTCGAACGTTTCGTTCGTCTCCGACGTCAGAAAGGGGGACGGAACCCGGCCAAGCTGCACCGTGACGCGGAACGAGCGCCCGGTCACGTCAACGTCGTCCACTACCACCGCGAAGCGCTCCGGCGTCGTTCCCCCCGTGATCCGGTAAGCGGCCCAGGCCCCGTCAAAGGCATAAACCGGAGCGGGTCCGGGCAGCGCCGAAGCCGGTTGTCCGCGGCCGCCCGGTAAACTCGACGCTAAGCCCAGCGCCAGCAGTACGGCGGAGCGTCCCCATCTCATAACGCTTCCAGGAATCGGCGCTTATGGGCCTCATACTCCTCCGGCGAAAGCGCTCCGCAATCGAGCAATCCCCTCAGCTTGCGCAACTCCTCCGGCTCGCTCGGCTCCGCCACATCGGCTGACCCATGGAGAATCCGCTGCTTTTGCAGCTCAAAGTCCTCCCGGGTGATCATGCCGCTATCCAGCATCTGCTTCAGCCGTAGCAGCCGCTCCATGGAGTCCGTCTGAAAGTCGGCCATGGCGGTGGTGTAGGCGCCCCGCAGCTCATTGATCTCCCCATAAGCCACCAGCATGAGAACGCCAGGGATCAACCCCGCAAAGATTCCGGCAATCGCCCAGCCGATTGAGTTCAGTTGCTTGAGATCCCGTACGTTCTTCTTCAGGGCGGCGGTTCGCATCCGATTCAGCCGCAACGTCAGCAGAAGCGAAACCAAGAGCCCGCCAACCGGAAGGGCGGCGACGAACAGTCCGGCAAGCAGGCGAGCGAAAACGACGCCGTCGCCGACGGCCTGCAGTCCTCCTGGTCCTCCGATTGCCGCGATTAGACCGGCGCCCGCTACCAGGGCCATCACTAACCCCACTAACGCGAACAGAAGATAGATGGCCGCAACCGCGGTCGTGATAACACTAAAAATGAAGGCGATCAGCAACTCCGTGCTGATGCTTTGTAGTTTGGATGATGCGTCGGGCATTCCCCAACCCTCCTAGCCTGGAAGCCGTTCACGCAACAGATCGCTGGCGTGTTTCAACGGGTGAAGATACAACCCACCCCAGCCCCTTCGCGGCTTTCTGGGTCAGGTGAGGGAAGCGCCCTATCCGTCTGCGGCGCCACCCAGGCGTCACCCGAGACCTGTGGTGGCGAGTTTAGCTCACGCCCTCAAGGGGAACAAGTCAAAACTAATTAGTTCGGTGTCATCTGGGAAATTCCTTCCCCTGAACAGGTTGACTCTAGAGGGCATCTGAAGTACGCTTGGTCTGAACTATCTGACGGGAGACGTCGGCAACAGCCGCCGGTGACGTCAGAATAAGTAACGTCGGTGTAACGGCGCGCCATGCCCCGCTTCGGCCCCTTCGCAGTGGATGCGCAACGCCTGCTCTTACTCCGGGACGGCCAAAAGACTTCTCTGAATCCCCAGGCCGTACGCCTGCTCATCCTACTGATGGAACGCAGAATGGAAGTCGTCACCAGGGATGACATTCGCAGTCACCTCTGGCCGGACGAGGTCGAAGGAGACTTCGGCCACCGGATCAATGCCGTAATTACTCAAATCAGGCACGCACTCGACGACCGCCCGGAAAGACCCATCTGGGTCCAGACCCTGGTCAATCAGGGCTATCGATTCATTGGCCAGATTGAGAGCGGCCCCGTGGTCCCAGAAAACAAACTGCCTTCACCTGACCTCGCGGCGTCTGTGGTTGCTGCACATGCCTCTTCGGCCTCGCACCTAGGCCGCAGACATTTCGTGTTGGGCCTCGCAGCGGGAGGTATCGCCGGGTTTTCAATAGCCGTCATCCGGCCGTGGCTGGTTCCCAGGCCCGCCCATGTCGCCGTCCAACCCCTCACGCTGCAGGCTCGCCCGCGCACTGCCTCCACCGTTCCCCTCATCACCAGCGTGTCTCCAATCCACGCCACGAAGACACAGGACATTATCATCTCGGGCCGCGGTTTCGGCCATTTCACGCGCTTTTCCGCCCTCGACAGCCCCTTCCTCGCCATCTGCAACGACACGGCACATTGGGCCGGGGGTAGGATTCAGCCCGACAATGCCGACCAGGTAACCGTCAGCATCGGCGTGTGGACCGATTCCCACATCGTCATCGAAGGTTTCGCCGGCGACTACGGTCTCCGAAATTGGAAACTGCACGTCGGGGATAAGATCCGGCTGCGGGTCTGGAACCCGCAGGCTCCGCTGGCTCCGGACGGCGGTTACTCGGAATACCGGACCACAGTCGTCCCTTAAGTCTGCTGTTTCACCGGCAGTGCAACAGATAGTAGATTCGCCTCGGCCGGCGCAACGTCACTTCCACACCGCACTTTGCCGTCTAACCGAGTTATGTGGTTCGCCTGATCCTCTTACTTACGGCTAAAATCAGGGCATGAGCCTCCGCCGTCTCGCTCTCCCCCTCGCCTTCCTCCTCGGAACCAACACCACCCCCGCCCAACAGCCCCAGCCCGCCCCAACCCCGCAGGCCACCATCCGAACCAACGTCGAAGAGGTCGTCCTCGACATGTCCGTCCACGACGCCAAGGGCCGCGAAGTCAAAAACCTCAAGCCCGGCGACATCGAAATCTATGAGGACGGCGTCAAGCAGGACATCCGCTCCCTCCGCCTCGTCGCCGGCAAACAGGCCCTCGCCGAACAGCAGCAGCAAAACGTCCCCTCCACCGGCACCGTCTTCCGCAACCCCCTCCCTACCACCAACCTCATCTGCCTCGTCTTCCATAACCTCGACCCCTCGATGATCGCGGAAAAACAGGCCATCGAAGCCGCCGAAGAGTTCCTCAAATACAACCTCCAGCCCGGCACCTGGGTCGGCGTCTTCGGCCTCGACACCGACTTCTCCGTCCTCGAACCCTTCACCACCGACCGCGCCGCCCTCCTCCGCGCCGCCGCCAACGGCTTCTCCGGCCACTCCACCGACTTCAATAACGTCGCCGACGCCATCCTCAACGCCACCCCCAACACCGTCTCCACCCGCGTCACCTTCAACGGCAACCCCGCCAACGGCGGCACCGTCAACGCCACCGCCCATATTTCCGGCGGCAACCTCAACCGCCAGGCCATCGTCGACGCCAGCGTCGCCAACGGCCCAGGCGCCCGCGCCGTCCGCGGCGACCAGGCCGACGCCCGCCGCCAACTCGGCGGTATCGAGTCCCGCGAACAGTTCGACCAGATGAATGATATGTTCGATAAACTCGGCACCCTCCCCGGCCGCAAAACCGTCCTCCTTTACAGCCCCGGCCTCCTCAACACCGGCGACCCCGACCAGTTCAAAGCCATGGTCGACCGCGCCCGCAAAGCCGGCGTCACCCTCTACGCCATCGACGCCAACGGCCTCACCGAAAACTCCACCGCCCTCGCTTCCTCCGCGGCCCTCGCCCACTCCGCCAGCCTGAGCTCGCAGCAGCACGTCGCCACCGGCGCCAACAACGGCGCCGTCACCATGGAAAAAGCCCGCCAGGACGACTACACCATGGAAGCCGTCCGCATGACCGACACCCAGGCCGCCCTCCGCGGCCTCGCCGAAGCCACCGGCGGCTTCCTGATCGGCAGCACCAACGACTACGGCAAGTCCTACCAACGCATCCTCGAAGACGTCGACACCCACTACGAAGCCATCTACCACCCCACCTCCACCAAATACGACGGCCACCTCCGCTCCATCGAAGTGAAATCCCTCCGGCCCGGCCTCTCCATCCAAAGCCGCCCCGGCTACTTCGCCATCCCTCCCTCCCCCGACACCACCGCCTGGAACCCGAACGAGATGGCCGCCCTCACCGCGATCAACTCCGCTCCCGCCCCCAAGGACTTCTCCTTCCACACCGCCGGCTTCCAGTTCCGCTCCTCCCCCACCGATACCCAGCACGGCCTCGCCTTCGAAATCCCCGCCTATAACTTCACCCTCCAACCCGACGCCGCCGCCCACTCCCATCACCTCCACCTCTCAATCGTCTCCCTCGTCCGCGACTCGAACGGCCAGATCGTCGACCAGTTCGCCCAGGACGCCTCCTTCGACGTCCCCGACGCCCAAATCCAGCAAATCAAACGTAACGTCATCACCTTCACCCATCCCCTCTCCCTCGGCCCCGGCTTCTTCGCCGTCGATACCGCCATCGTCGACACCATCGGCCAGCGCGCCTCCACCTCGAAATTCATGTTCAACAACGCCGCCCAGCCCGGCCTCAACTTGAGCAGCCTCATGATGGTCCAACGCCTCGACCCCGTCTCCGGCAAACCCGATCCCTCCGACCCCTTCGTCTTCGAAGCCGGCGCCAACCAGTGGCGCAAAGTCGTCCCCGAACTCCGCGACGCCTTCGCCTCCACCGCCAAACCCGCCGTCTACTTCGTCGTCTACCCAGACCCCTCGATCAAAGACAAACCCCAAATCGAAGTCGAGTTCCGCGACAACGGCCAGGTCATCGCCAAACAAACCGCCCCCCTCCCCGCCCCCAACTCCTCCGGTGCCATCCCCATGGTCGTCGCCGCCGTCGCCAAACCCGGCAAATGCGAACTCCGCGTCACCGCCATCCAAGGCGCCTCCCGCACCATGCAAACCCTCTACTACACCGTCGTCACCCAGTAACGCGACCCACCCCCAGCTACTCCTACACTCCTTCTCCCCACTCTCTGTAGGAACTTACGTCTAAGTCGCCACATTCCCAACTTTCTCCTCAGTTTCTCTTCCCACCAACGCTAACTTGCCGCAAAATAGAAATCGGCTAGAACTTACTTCACAACTCCGCCGGCCATCGGATGACCCCGCGATGAGCTTCAACCCGGGCGACACATTCGGCGATTACCAGATCCTCGGCCCCATCGGCTCGGGAGGCATGGGGCGCGTCTTTCGCGTGCGCAACCTCATCAGCGGCCGCACCGAAGCCATGAAACTCCTCCGCTCCGATTCCTCCCCCGAACTCCAGCTCACCGAGCGCTTCTCCCGCGAAATCCAGTTACTCGCCGGACTCAACCACCCCAACATCGCCTCCCTCTACACCGCCCTCCGCATCAATGACGAGATCGTCATGATCATGGAGTATGTCGACGGAGTTACCCTCGCCCAAAAACTCCGCGACCGCCCCATCCGTCTCGCCGAAGGCCTCGACATCGTAAGTCAAGTCTTACTCGCCCTCGATTTCGCCCACTCGCACGGCGTCATCCACCGCGACATCAAACCCGACAACATCCTCCTCGGCCCCGGCGGGATCGTAAAACTCACCGACTTCGGCATCGCCAGGGCCGCCTCCGATCCAAGACACACCCGCGCCGGCACCCTCGTCGGCACGCTTCACTACATGTCCCCCGAGCAGATCCAGGGTCAAACCGAATCCCTCGATGGCCGCTCCGATCTCTACTCCCTCGGCATTCTTCTCTACGAAATCTCGACCGGCCGCCGCCCCTTCGAAGGCGACAGCGACCTCGCCATCATGATGGCGCACCTCGAACAGCCACCCCGCCCGCCCATCACCCTCGCCCCCGAACTCCCCGCCGGCTTGAACGAAGTCATCCTCAAGGCCCTCGCCAAAGACCCCGCGTGGCGCTACCAGACCGCCCACGACATGGCTACCGCCGTCGCCGTCTGCAAGGCGAATCTCACTCAGCCCAAACCAGCCCCGCACCAACCCCTTGAACCCGCACCCCCTCCCGTCGTCCCCGCACCGCCGAAACCGCGGCCCTTCCCCACCCGCCTCGCCCTCGGCATCGCAGCCGCCGCCCTCCTCGTCCTCGCCGGCCTCACGCTCGGCTTGCGCCTCAAGCCGCGCCCCTCCCCACCGCCTCCTCCCCTCGCCCACACCTTCGCCCCCGCTCCCGTCTCTACTCCCCGCACCATCATTCCCGTCTCCTACGCCGGCCTCGTCGAAAGCACGGACGGCGGCGCCGTCACCTGGCGCCGCGGCGACGACGACAAGTCCCGCTGGGAATCCCTCCCCGTCAACACCATCCTCTCCCCCGGCGACTCCATCTGCACCCAGCGCGCCCACGCCGAAATCATCGTCGACCAGCAAAACTACCTCCGCATCGGCGCCGGCGCCTGCCTCACCATCCTCCAGGATGGCGGCCGCCTGTTCCAGTTCAAACTCACCTCCGGAACCGTCACCCTTACCGCCAACATCGACGGCATGTCCTACGAAGCCGACACCCCCGCCCTCACTTTCACCTCCGACCATTCCGGCGCCTACCGCATCACCATCGGCAAAGACGGCGCCGCCGGCGTCCTCATCCAATCCGGAACCGGCGTCGCCACCACGCCCGACGGCGCCTTCGAAAGCCTCGACGCTCCCGCCGCCTTCAACGCCCCCCTCACCGGCCAACCCAAACGCGTCCCCATGGGCCCCCCCGACGGCTGGGACCTCTGGAACCAGCAGCGCGACCAAACCCTCGCCGCCTCCGCCTCCGCGAAATACCTTCCCCCCGGCGCCGGCCCCGCCAACCTCGACAACTACGGCCGCTGGACCACCTCCCCCGCCTACGGCAACGTCTGGGTTCCCAACGCCGCCCCCAATTGGGTCCCCTACCGCCTCGGCCGCTGGACCTGGGTCGATCCCTACGGCTGGACCTGGACCTCCTTCGAACCCTGGGGCTTCACCCCTTACCACTTCGGCCGCTGGGCCGACCTCCCAAACCTCGGCTGGGCCTGGATCCCTGGACCCGCCACCACCCCCCAACCCTTCGAACCCGCCCTCGTTGCCTTCGCCTCCGGCAACTACGGCGTCGATTGGGTCGCATGGCTCCCCCTCGCCCCCGGCGAACCCTACCGCCGCGTCTTCTCCCTCTCCACCGGCCTCCCGCCCATCACCCGCTTCCTCAACTCCGCCGCCCTCACCATCGTCAACCGCTCCGAAATCTCCCAACCCAACTCCAGCCTCTACCTCACCCGATCCCTCCAACCCGCCCTCCTCCAGCGCTCCCAATCCCCCAACTTCTCCCCCATCCACCCAACCTCAGCCGCCCTCTACCCCCCCGCCGTTCGAGCTTCCAGCCTCACAGGCGTCCTCCCCACCCAACTCGCCAAACGCCCCGCCGCTCCCCCACCGCCCCCCACCATCAACCGCCCCGTCGTCGCGCACCGCAACCTCGTCCCCGCCACGGCATCGCACCCACCGGTCACTCTCGGCCCCCCCTTGCCTCCCCTCCACCCGCGCGCCCAAAACCTCCCGGTCACCGCCGCCACGCCGCCCGACATCGCCCCCGAGCCCCCCATATCTTGGCGAGCGTCGCGGCGGTGATGCCGTCGAATTCCTTCACAGTGCTGAGACTGGAGATCTCGGCCGAAGGCGCCTCCGCGCCGGTCTTCCCCGCGTCCAACACCTCTACCTTCACTACGAAGTTGCCCGTCCCCGAATCCCCGCTCGGCTGGTTCACCGCCAGATAGAGCCGTCCGGCGTCGCCGACCGTGTAGTCCAGGCTCGACCCGATGGCGAACGGCTGCGAATAATCTCCGTTGCCGACGCGGCCGAGGGCCGCCCCGCGACCGGCCGAATTGACCGGCATGATCCGCAGCAGGTCCTTCCACCCGCGAGGCAGTCCCTCCGGGCCGGTCGCATTTGAGTCGGAGTACTGCACGGTCCCGGTTACCGTAAAGCGCAACTTGGCGCCCGGTCCGCAATCAATCCCCGTGTCAATCCAGTCCCCAGTCGGCTCAAGGTT
>DAIDIH010000328.1 GCA_027459465.1 Bryobacterales bacterium
CACCACCCTCCACCAGCTCCAGTCCGCCCGCCGCGCCCGCGAAGAGCGCGACATGGTCGAAGCCGCCGCCCTCCGTAAGTTACACAAAGATCACAACCGCCCCTTCGATCCCGCCGACTATGGCTTCGTTTTTTCCCTCGACGAAATCGACCGCTACGCCCTCCGCTGCAACAGCCTCGGCGCCGCAAAAATCCACGCCCAAAACACCGCGCAAGCCTTCCTCTACCCCGACTACCGCCCCCAATCCGTCTTCCTCCCCGCTAAAGCCGCCGCGTGAGCGCCGCCACCCATCAACCCCCTCGCCCGAACTGCGCCCGCTTACCGGAACAATCCCAAATCAATCGCCGATGCCATCGCCCGGTACCCCGTATCCCCCGGATGCAAATGGTCCCCGCCGTTATAAGCCGGCAGCATCGCGTCCGGATGCGCCGGGTCCTGCACCGCCCGGTCGAAATCCACCACCCCGTCGAACGCCTTCGACGTCCGGATCCACTCGTTCACCTGCTTCCGGATCGCGTCCTTCGCCGGCGTGTAGTACCCCGGAAACGCCGTCCCGGCAAACGGTGTCAGCGTCGCGCCATAAATCTTGATCCCGTGCTCGTGCGCCCGCTCGATCATCTGCTTCAACCCCGCCTCGATATCCTCCGCCGTCGGCAGCTCCGAAGCCGGCGCCGACGTCCCCGCATGGCCAATGTCATTGATCCCCTCCAGCACAATCACGTACTTCACCCCAGCCTGCGAAAGCACGTCCCGGTCGAACCGCGCCAGCGCATTCATCCCAAACCGGATGTTTTGCGCCGGATCCCGCAGCACCCGGTTTCCGCCAATCCCCGCGTTCAACACGCCCACCTCATTTCCGCCTCGCTCGCGCAACCGCGCCGCCAGGTAATCCGGCCACCGGTGGTTCGCGTTCGCTGTCGACCGCGCCCCGTCCGTGATCGAATCCCCAAACGCCACCACCGCCGAAGCGCTCTCCGGAGCCAGCACCTCAACGCCCGTCAAAAACACCCACGAGCCAATCGTCTCCGCGCCCTCCATCGCCGCCGCTCCCGTCTGATTCCCCTTCCCGATGTAGTTCGTCTGCGATGCTCCGTAGTGAATCCCCGCCCCTTCCGCCGCCTTCGGCAGATAAATGCTGATCGCCAGGTCCCCGCCCGCCGGCACGTCCAGCCTCACCGGATCGCTCAGCGCCGGCGCATCCGTCGAAAGCCACGCCTCGCTCCGTCCGCCGAACTTCAGCACGCGGTCCGTCCCCGGCACAATGCTTGCGTCCTTGGCCCGCACCGCGATGTGCGCCTCTTTCACCTCCACCATCTGCCCGCCGTACGCGTTCGACAGCCGCACCCGCACCGTCTCCCCGCCAATGCTCGTGTGCACAATCTCCCTGAGCGTCTGGTCTTCAAAAATCAGCTTCGACGCATACATCTCGGCCGCGCTTGGAAGTTGCGGCGCCGGGCTCGCCGCCCACGTCCCCACCCAATGCGTCTGCGCGAACGCGCTCACGCCCGCCGCGAAAAGAAGAACCCACGTGCCTGCTCTCATCGTTTTCCCCTCGTCTATCCTATCGCGGCCTCCTGCGCCCTGCCGCTACAATCAGGGAAGATTCCCATGTATCGCTACCTACGCCCCTGTTGGCGCTGTGCCGCGTCCCTTTTCCTCGCCGTCGCACTTGCGCCGCTCGCCCTCCAGGCCCAATCGCTCAAAGAATTTGAAAAGCGCGTCACCGAGTTCAGCCTCCCCAACGGCATGCACTTCATCCTCGTCGAACGCCATGACGCGCCCGTGGTCAGCTTCCATACCTACGTCAACGCCGGCTCCGTCGACGACCCCGGCGGCGAAACCGGCCTCGCCCACATGTTCGAGCACATGGCCTTCAAAGGCACCTCCACCATCGGCACGAAAAACTACCCGGCCGAAAAGCAAGCCATGGCCGAGGTCGAGCGCATTTACGACGCCTACGACGCCGAGCGCGACAAAGCCTTCCGCGCCGACCCGAAAAAACTTGCCGCGCTCCAAACCCAGTTGAAAGCCGCGATGGCCAAGGCCGAGTCCTACGTCGTCCCCAACGAGTATCCGCGCATCATCGAAGAAAACGGCGGCGAAGGCCTCAACGCGGAAACCACCGAGGATTCCACCGAATACTTCTACAGCCTCCCCTCCAATCGCCTCGAACTCTGGTTCAACCTCGAGTCCGACCGCTTCTACGATCCCGTCTTCCGCGAGTTCTATAAGGAGCGCGACGTCGTCCGCGAAGAACGCCGCATGCGCGTCGAATCCAGCCCGCAGGGTCATCTGGTCGAAGTGCTCCTCGCCACCGCCTTCGAAGCCCATCCCTACCGCGTCCCCGCCGGCGGATGGTCGTCCGATATCGATAACCTCCGCCTCGGCGAAGCCAAAAAGTTCTATAAGACTTACTACGCCGCCTCCAACATCACCATCGGCATCGCCGGCGACGCCTACCCCGCGCAGGTCAAGGCCCTCGCCGCGAAATACTTCTCCCGCGTCCCCGGCGGACCGCCGCCGCCCGTCGTCACCACCGTCGAACCAAAACAGACCGGCGAGAAGCGCGTCCGCGTCGACGCCGTCTCCCAGCCCCTCATCGCCTTCGCCTACAAACGCGACAGTCAGTATTCTCCCGACGACGCCTCCCTCGAAGTCCTCGGCCAGATCCTCTCCGGGGGACGCACCTCGATGCTCTACGAGGATCTCGTCCGCGACAAGAAACTCGCCCTCGGCGCCTTCGCCGCCCCCAGTTTTCCCGGCGGCAAATACCCAACCCTGTTCGTCTTCTACATCGTCCCCAACCTCGGCCACACCATCGACGAAAACGAGAAAGAGTGCCTCTCCATCATCGAGCGCGTAAAGACAAAGGGTGTCGACGAAGAAGCGCTGAAGCGCGTCAAAACCAAAGTCCGCGCCTCCCTCATCCGCCAGCTTGACAGCAATTCCGGCCTCGCCAACCAAATGGCTTCCTACTACGGCTTCTACGGCGACTGGCGCAAGCTCTTCACCGAAATCGACGACATCGACAAAGTCACCGCCGCCGACGTCCAGCGCGTCGCGAAAGTTTACCTGGTCGACGACTCGCGAACCGTCGCCTACATCGAA
>DAIDIH010000329.1 GCA_027459465.1 Bryobacterales bacterium
GCCAACACCCGCGTAATCGCCGCCGTCAACGTCGTCTTGCCGTGATCAATGTGACCAATCGTCCCAATGTTGACGTGCGGCTTGCTGCGATCGAATTTTTCCTTTGCCATGGATTCCTCTCCCTTACTTCGTAACCTTGCCCTGCACCTTCGCCACAATCTCTTCGGCGATGTTCTTCGGCACTTCTTCGTACTGGCCGAAGTGCATGGTGAAACTTCCGCGGCCTTGCGTGCGCGAGCGAAGCTCGGTCGCATAGCCGAACATTTCCGACAACGGCACCATCGACTTGATCAGGTGCGTCGTACCTCGAATTTCGGTTCCTTCCAGCCGGCCGCGGCGCGAAATCAGGTCGCCGTTCACCGAGCCCATGTACTCTTCGGGAACCACCACTTCCACCCGCATCACCGGCTCGAGCAGTACCGGCTTAGCCTTCCGGCAGGCTTCCTTCATGCAGATCGAAGCGCAGATCTTGAAAGCCATTTCCGAAGAGTCGACTTCGTGGTAGGCGCCGTCGAACACGGCCACCTTCACGTCGACCATCGGATAGCCGGCCAGGATGCCGCCTTCGAGCGCTTCGCGCACGCCCTTTTCCACCGCCGAGATGAATTCCTTCGGGATCGCGCCGCCGGTGACTTCATTGGCGAACTCGAAGCCCTTGCCCGGAACCGGCTGAACTCGCAGCCTGGTGCGCGCGTACTGGCCGCTGCCACCGGTCTGCTTCTTGTGCGTGTAATCGTACTCCGCGGTGGCGCGGATCGTTTCGCGGTAGGCGACTTGCGGCTTGCCGACATTGGCGCCCACGTTGAACTCGCGCTGCATGCGGTCGACAATGATTTCCAGGTGCAATTCGCCCATGCCGGCCAGAATCGTCTGCCCGGTGTCGGGGTCGGTCGAAACCCGAAGGGTCGGGTCTTCCTGCACCAGCTTCTGGATCGCCATGCCGAGCTTTTCCTGATCGGCCTTCGTCTTCGGCTCGATCGCCAACTGGATCACCGGCTCGGGGAACACGATCGATTCGAGCAGCACGGGAGCCTTTTCGTCGCAGATCGTGTCGCCGGTGACGACGTTCTTCAAACCAACCGCGGCGCAGATGTCGCCGGCCAGAATTTCACTGATGTCTTCCCGCTTGTTGGCGTGCATCTTCACCAGACGGCCCACGCGCTCGCGCCGGCCCTTGGCGACGTTATAGATGCTCTCGCCCGCGTTCAACTTGCCGGAGTAAACCCGGATGAAGGCAAGCTGGCCGACGAACGGGTCGGTCATGATCTTGAAAACCAGCGCCGAGAACGGCTCGCTATCGCTGGCCTTGCGCTCCTGCTCCTCGTCCGGATTGTCGATGGATGTGCCCTTCACCGGGGGGATGTCGATCGGCGAGGGAAGATAATCGACCACCGCGTCGAGCAGGTTCTGCACGCCCTTGTTCTTGAAAGCCGAACCACAGACGACAGGGAAAATCTTCTGCGCGATCGTCGCCTTGCGGATGCCGGCGATCAGTTCCTCATTGGTGACCGTTTCGCCGTTAACGAACTTCTCAAACAGCACATCGTCGCTCTCCGACACCGCTTCTACAAGCTGTTCGCGATACCGCTGGGCTTTTTCGACGAGATCGGCCGGAATATCGACGTCGTCGAACTGCGCGCCGAGAGTCTCATCGCGCCAGATGCGGGCCTTCATCGCAACCAGATCCACAACGCCCTTGAACTGGTCCTCGGCGCCGACCGGGATCTGGATCGGCACCGGCCGCGCCTTCAACCGGTCGACGATGGTGTCGAGGGCGTGATAGAAATCCGCGCCCACGCGGTCCATTTTGTTGATGAAGCAGATGCGCGGCACGCCGTACTTGTCGGCCTGCCGCCATACCGTTTCCGACTGAGGCTGGACGCCGGCGACGGCGTCGAACACCGCAACCGCCCCGTCGAGCACGCGCAGGCTGCGCTCGACTTCGGCCGTGAAATCCACGTGGCCCGGCGTGTCGATGATGTTGATCGTGATGTCGCGCCACTGGCAGGTGGTCGCGGCGGACGTGATGGTGATGCCCCGCTCCTGCTCCTGCTCCATCCAGTCCATAATGGCCGTGCCTTCATGAACTTCGCCGATTTTGTGCGTACGGCCGGTGTAGTAGAGAACCCGCTCCGTGGTTGTGGTTTTACCGGCATCGATGTGCGCCATGATGCCGATATTGCGCATTTTTTCAATGGGAACGGTTCGTGCCATACCTGCCTCTTACCACCGGTAGTGCGCGAAGGCCTTGTTGGCCTCGGCCATGCGATGTACGTCGTCCTTCTTCTTGATCGCGCCGCCCCGGAGATTCGCCGCGTCGTTCAGTTCGTTGGCCAGTTTCTCGGGCATGCCCTTGTCGGGACGCGTGCGCGCGTTCTGCAGGATCCAGCGGATCGCCAGGCTGGTCCGGCGGTTCTGCGGAACTTCCACCGGCACCTGGTAGTTCGCGCCGCCGACGCGCCGCGTCTTCACCTCAAGCAGCGGCTTGCAGTTTTCCACCGCTTTCTTGAACAGCTTCAGAGGATCGTCGCCGCTCCGCTCCTTGATCTTGTCCATCGCCCCGTAGAAAATCGCCTGCGAGGTCGCCTTCTTGCCGTCCCACATCATCGAATTGATGAATTTTTCGGCCAGGGTCGAGTTATAAACCGGGTCCGGAGCAATCTCCCGGACTTCCGCTCTCCGTCTGCGTGGCATATCGTCTTTGCCCTCTTATCCGCCCCTTTACTTCGCCGCCACCTTGGGCCGCTTGGCGCCATACTTCGAGCGCCCCTGTTTACGGTCCGCGACGCCGGAAGCGTCCAGCGTGCCGCGCACCACGTGATAGCGCACACCGGGCAGGTCCTTCACACGGCCGCCGCGAATGAGCACGATCGAGTGCTCCTGCAGGTTGTGCCCCACCCCGGGGATGTACGTTGTCACTTCGATGCCGTTGGTCAGCCGGACACGCGCCACTTTGCGCAGCGCCGAGTTCGGCTTCTTCGGGGTCGTCGTGTAGACGCGCGTGCAAACTCCGCGCCGCTGCGGGCACGACTGCAGCGCCGGACTCGCCGTCTTATAGCGCGTCGGCTTGCGTCCCTTGCGCACGAGCTGATTGAACGTCGGCACAGATCTCCTCTCGGAAAAATACAGTTAACTAAACGACTCTCTCCGCCAGCCGCAGACCCGCACACACGGGGGCTCACGGAAAGTCCTAATCCAAAAACGCCAGGGGAGAACGAAACTTCGCTTCCCTATACTTGCGAGGTACTTACTATGGACTAGCCCATGCTCTTCCGGGCGCAAAATCCCGGAGAACCTCGGGGCCGGCTCCAGGCCGGACTCCTCTTAAGCCAAGGAGTGGTAGCACAGGAGCAGCAGCTTAACTCGCCAAACCCTCTCAGTCTACCGAACGGCTTGAGTTGTTGTCAAATTTCGCATTCTGATCCGAAGCCGCAGGAGCAATCCGGTAAGGCGGCTGAGGACCAGGAATTGTACGTCTCGATTTGAGCAGACCCGCGTCAAGCCCAGAAGCCGGGCCAATGGAGCACGGGGCCGGCGCAAAAACCGATGCCAAGCGCGGCGATGCCGAGGAAAGTCCCGAACGGCAGACGATAAGTAGCCAGGCTTTCGCCGGCGAGAAGAATGTACGCGATTCCGACAATCGAACCCATGACAGAGCCGAGGATCAACGTGATGAGCACGCCCTGGAGGCCAAGGAACGCTCCAATCATCGCCACCATTTTGATGTCACCGAGTCCGATTCCCTCGCGCCCGCGCAGACGGTAGTAGATCTCGCCAACCAGCCACAGCGAACCGCTCGAGAGCCCGGCGCCGGCCACAGACTCGATCAGCGAAGGCACCCAGGCGTGAACGGCGGGCCCGAAAAACATCGCCAGACTCCCGCGCGTGGGAAGAGCCACAGCAAGCACCAGTCCGAGCAGGGTTCCGCCAATCGTGAACTCGTCGGGGAGGATGCGCTCATGGATGTCGGAGAAGATCAATTCGATCAACATCGCCGCAAAAAGACTGGCCTTCACAGCCGCCGCCGTCGGGAAAAGCCAGAATGCCAGGAAAAATGCCGCGCCGGTGAGCAACTCGACCACGGGATACCACCAGGCGATGCGCGCGCCGCAGGCCCGGCACTTTCCGCCCAGCAGCACAAAGCTCAGGAGCGGCACGTTGTCGTACCAGGCGATGGTGTGTTCACACCTGGTGCAGCGCGAGCGCGGCCGTACGACGGACAAATCGCGCGGCAGTCTGTAGATGCACACGTTCAGGAAGCTTCCGATGAGAAGCCCGAACAAGCCGGCCACGAGCGGGATCAACACGCAGCCACCATCCGGTATGCTTCAAGCACCGCCGTGGTCATCGCCGCCGGACTGAATCGGGTGGACGCCCGCTCGCGCCCGGCAGCGCCCATTCGCGCCGCCATTTCCTTATCCAATCGCATTTTTCGCATTGCTCTGACAATCTCCTCCACCCGGTTGGCGGTCAGCAATCCCGTCACTCCGTCCTCAACCGCTTCCGGCAATCCACCGGCACGACTGGCGATCACTGGCACGCCATGCGCCATGGCGAGCAGTGCCGCGGATCCAAGTCCCTCTGAATCAGAAATATACACGAACACGCGGGCATTTTGCAGATCGCGTGGAAGATCGGACGAAAACAGAACGTCAAAACCCGCCATCCGGGCGGCCTCCCGGATGATGGCGCCGCCTTTGCCGGGGTCATCCGAGTCGAGCGCCACAATCGTCTCCCGTTCTGCAGGAAAGTGAGGCGGAGGCAGTTCCACGGCATCCGGAACAACCTGGACTTTTTCCGGCGGAATGCCGGCGGAGGCCAGTTGTTGCGACACGAAGTTGGAGACGGCGAGATAGACCGATCCCCGAGCGTATTTCATGCGTGAGAGCAGCGAGGTCTTTACGGGAAAAGCGACCCGCCGTGAGACGACAAGAGGCTTACTCCAGGCGGCGGCCACGGCCATCGTGTGCGCCCGTGCATCGTGCGCATGGATCACGTCGCAGCGCCGCGCCGCGCGCCAGAGGGCGGGCCACCCGAGCGGCGAGGCGGGAATGCCGGCCTCGCGCGCGCGTTCGAGCAGCGGCGAGCCTTCGGGGGCAAGCAATTCCTGCGGCACTCCCGCGCGCGCCAACTCACGCGCCAGCAGCAGCACCTGCCATTGGCCCCCGCGCATCGAACGGCCGGTATCGACATGCAGCACACGGATGGTCATGCGTCAGGCGGGCGGGTTCATGTACCGAGCCTTGGCGTACTTGAGAAAGCTGTACAGGGCCGCCATCCAGGCGATCGCCAACCCCTCGGCGCCGTCGAGGAAACCTCGCTGGACGACATAGGTTCGCGTGAAGGTCCAGGCAGGATCGAGGAGAAGATCGCTCCAGCCGACCTGACGGCCTCGCGCCACGATCTCCTCGGCCGCCAGCGTCGTGTAGCGATCCATGGTGCGCAGATGCTCGCTTAACGAATCGCAGGTGAAGTGGAGCACGTTCGAATTGAGATATCCGACGCTGCCGTCGACCTGAACGGATTCATGGACGAAGTCGCCGGCCCAACGGGCGTGCCGGCGGTCGTAGAGCCGCACTTTCCGGTCCGGATACCAGCCGGAGTGTAAGATCCACCGGCCCAGGTATTGCGCCAGTCGCGGCATGCTATAGGCCTCGAAGCGCGGTCCGTTTTTCTTCAATTGCCAGATGTCGGCTTCGAGCGCTTCGCTCAGGCTCTCGTCGGCGTCGAGCGACAGGATCCAGTCGTTTTCGGCCTGTTCGGCGGCGAAGTTCTTCTGCCCCGCGTAGCCGCGCCAGTTGGTTTCGATGACGCGCGCGCCGAGTTTGGTGGCAATCTCGACAGTGCGGTCGTTCGATCCGCTGTCTACCACCACCACTTCGTCGCAACAGCGCAGGCTTTCGATGACCCGCGCCACATTCCGCTCCTCGTTGAAGGTGATGATGGTGGCCGAGATC
>DAIDIH010000330.1 GCA_027459465.1 Bryobacterales bacterium
TACCTCAACTCCAGCCACCCCGCCAAAAAATCTCTTGCCAACTTACACGGAAGTCGGGTAAAAAGGATCTGTTCTGAGTGTCTCCGTTGGCCGCTTTTGAACTAACCACCTATGGCCGGTTTTGCGGTGACCGCCGAGGAATCGCGGTAGACAAACAAACAGCAAGTTCGAATATCGTTATCCCAAAGTCCTGGAACACTTCAAGGAGTTCATGGCACGTGATATCACGCCGGAGGCCATCGAAGGCTTTCTGAAAAGCCTGCGCCAAGTTGAGTGGGTTCCAATCGACGGCTTGGCCAAGTACGACCCTAAGGCAAAGCGCACTAAGGTTGCGAAGAAGCAGGTTGAGACGGACGCCCCCCTTTCGGCGTCCAGCAAGAATCAATACCGCACGATTCTATCGAGCATCTTCTCCTTCAACGTCAAGCGAGGGCGATACGACGTCAACCCCGTAAAGGCCGTTCGACAAGAAAAGGAACCGGCTGGCCGCGACTCGCTCATGCTGCGAGACGAATTCCGCCAGTTTTGTGCAAAGTGCCAGGAACGTGGTGACTACGAACTGGACTGTTTCTCTGTATTGGACACGACCACTGCTCTGCGAAAGGGATCTCTCTTACCCCGAAGATGGGCCGACGTCCACAATCTCGAGGGTGACCTTCCGTTCCTCATGGTACCGATCACGAAAAACGGCGAACCCAAGGCCGCGTTGTTATCCGACGAAGCGGTGGGGGCGCTGAAGAAGCTCCCGAGCTATGGCACGTCGAAATATCTTTTTCCCGCCAAACCGAATCCCAGATTCAAAGGCGACTTCAAACGGCCATATGCATGGGATTTTGGGAAGCGGTTCCGTCGAGTTTGCCGGCTGATCGGAATTCGGAGTGGCGAGCCAGGGGAATTGGGACCCCGTATTCACGACTGGCGCCACTTTTCCGCATCGGTTCTCTTGGGAAAAGGAGTGCCGGACAATGTGATCGCCAAGCACACCGGCCATAAGAGTAAGGAGTTGGAACGGTACAAGCATCTCTTCCCGCAGCTTCGCCAGCAGACGGTGCAGTTGATCGATAGCGAAGTCAAAGTAGCGAAGAAAAGCCTTGACGAACAAACTTTAGCACGTACTGTCGCAGTCCAAGAACGACTTCCGTCGCCATTCCCAAGTGTCTTATAATCAGAATGATGCAGGCTGGAAATCGCCAAGACATTCGGCCTGTCACGTCGGAGGTCGCGGGTTCGAGCCCCGTCGTCCCCGCCAATTCTCTCATTCCCGGTAGATTTTTGCTGAGCGACGCGCAGCATATCCAGTCGCCTGCCCGGGCGCCGGCCCGTCCGTGAGTCATTCCCACTGATCCGCCGGACTTCCGGTCGAAGTAGAAGCCACCGACATGAGTCTTGACTTATTTTCAGATTAGATATAATCTAAACTATCAATGGATGCCGGCGCGATTCAACGCTCGCTGGAGGGCAGCGGGTTGCGGTGCACCCCGCAGCGGTACGCCGTGATGGCGTTTTTAATGGGACAGTCCAAGCATCCCACGGCGGGGGAGATCTTCGAGGCCGTGAATCGCGTGGATCCGCGGTCTTCTCGGGCCACGATCTACAACAATTTGCGGGATCTGGTGCAGGCGGGTCTGGTGCGGGAGGTAGCCGCCGAGGGCCGCGCCGCGCGATTCGACGCGAAAGGCATGCGCCATCACCACTTCATCTGCGACCGCTGCGGCAAGGTGGAGGACGTGGATTGGTACGACGTGCCCGGGCCTGCGCCGGGCTACCTCGGTAAGCGGACTCTTCGCGAATGCGAACTCATTTTCCGGGGAATGTGCGCGAAGTGCGCTTCGCGACGGGTTTCCCGACGTAGTTCGTCTTAGTGTTTTGACCAAATCGAAGGAACAGGAGTAAGACTTGTCAACCGAAACGAAGTGCCCGGTAACGGGCGCCGCTCACAGACACACAGCGGCCGACGCCGCGACGAATGCGGACTGGTGGCCGAATCAACTGAACCTGAAGATGCTGCACCAGCACTCCCCGCTATCGAACCCGATGGGCGGAGAGTTCAACTACCGGGAAGAATTCAAGAGCCTTGATCTCGACGCCGTGATCAAGGACCTCCATGAATTGATGACGTCCTCGCAGGAGTGGTGGCCGGCCGACTACGGCCACTATGGGCCGCTTTTGATTCGAATGGCATGGCACGCCGCCGGCACCTATCGCATCGGCGACGGCCGCGGCGGGGCAGGCTCCGGCTCGCAACGTTTTGCGCCTCTCAATAGCTGGCCGGACAATGTGAATCTCGATAAGGCGCGGCGCCTGCTGTGGCCGATCAAGCAGAAGTACGGCAGGAAGATTTCCTGGGGCGACCTGATGGTTCTGGCCGGGAACGTGGCCCTGGACTCGATGGGGCTGAAGACGTTCGGTTTCGGCGGCGGACGCGAGGACGTCTGGGAGCCGGAAGAGGATATTTACTGGGGCTCCGAGGGCAAGTGGCTGGCGGACGAGCGCTACAGCGGTGACCGGAACCTGGAGAATCCTCTGGCTGCGGTTCAGATGGGCCTGATTTACGTGAATCCGGAAGGGCCGAATGGAAAGCCGGATCCGGTGGCCGCGGGGCGTGATATTCGCGAAACGTTCGGCCGCATGGCGATGAACGACTACGAGACCGTTGCGCTGATCGCCGGCGGGCACACGTTCGGCAAGGCGCACGGCGCGGCCGATCCGAGCAAATATGTCGGTCCCGAACCCGAAGGCGCCGCGATCGAGGAGATGGGCCTCGGCTGGAAGAACACGTTCGGTAGCGGCAAGGGCGTCGATGCGATCGGCAGCGGACTGGAAGGCGCGTGGACGACCAACCCGGTGAAGTGGGATAACAACTACTTTGAGAATCTGTTCGGCTACGAGTGGGAGCTGACGAAGAGTCCGGCGGGCGCCTATCAGTGGGTTCCGAAGAACGGCGCCGCGGCGAATGCGGTTCCGGACGCGCACGATAAGTCGAAGCGCCACGTTCCGATCATGTTCACCACTGACCTCGCTCTTCGGATGGACCCGGTCTATGAGCCGATCTCACGGCACTTCTTCGAGAACCCGCAGGAGCTCGCCGAAGCGTTCGCCAAGGCCTGGTTCAAACTGACGCACCGCGATATGGGACCGGTCTCGCGTTACCTTGGCCCGCTGGTTCCCGCAGAACCGCTGCTCTGGCAGGATCCGATTCCGGCGGTGGATCATGAATTGGTTGGCGAGGCGGATATCACGACCCTCAAGGCCAAGATCCTCGCCTCCGGACTGTCGATCTCCCAACTGGTCACGACGGCATGGGCGTCGGCGTCGACGTTCCGCGGCTCCGACAAGCGCGGTGGCGCAAACGGGGCCCGCATTCGCCTGGCGCCGCAAAAGGACTGGGACGTGAACGAGCCGGCAGCTCTGGCGAAGGTCCTCGAGAAGCTGCAGTCCATCCAGAAGGAGTTCAATCGCTCGGAGAAAGGCAATAAGAAAGTCTCGCTGGCCGACCTGATTGTTCTGGGCGGCTGCGCGGCCGTCGAGCAAGCCGCCAAACGCGCCGGGCACGAGGTGAAGGTCCCCTTCTCGCCCGGACGCACGGACGCTTCGCAGGAGCAGACCGATGTGGAGTCGTTCGCCGTGCTCGAGCCGACCGCGGACGGGTTCCGCAACTACTTCCGCAAGGAAGATCCAAGAGTGCCGGAAGAGGTGCTGGTTGATAAGGCGCAGTTGTTGACGCTGACCGCTCCCGAGATGACGGTTCTTATCGGCGGGTTGCGGGTGCTGGGGGCCAACTACGGACAGTCCAAACACGGCGTCTTCACCAACCGGCCCGAGACGCTGACGAACGATTTCTTCGTCAACCTGGTGGACATGAATACGGCATGGCAGCCCTCCTCCACATCGGACGGCGTGTATGAGGCGCGCGATCGCGCCACCGGCAGGATCAAATGGACGGGTACCCGCATCGATCTGATCTTCGGCTCGAACTCGCAGCTCCGGGCAGTCGCCGAAGTCTATGCCTGTGACGACGCGAAGGAAAAGTTCGTGAAGGACTTCGTGGCCGCGTGGAGCAAGGTCATGAACCTGGACCGGTTCGACCTGGCCTGATTCGCTGAACTCCCCGTTTTCGGGACTCCGAAAACGGGGAGCAAATTCTTTCAAGCGTTTGGTCGGGGCGGGGCGATTTGAACGCCCGACCCCCTGCGCCCAAGGCAGGTTTCGACCGCCCTCCAAGGTGCCCTGTTTTCAGTTCCTTACGTTTCAAGCAGATACGGGCAGCCCGTTGAAGCCTGTGGAACCCTGTTGAGCCTGGAAGCATTGGACAGCTACAAATTTATCTACAGTTCCACGCGGACGCCAATCATTTCTGCGACCGTTCCGCCAAGCTTGATCGTCATTATCCGCATCGCCCGCAACGGAGACTCGAGTAGCGGTCCCCTCATCGTGGTGACACCGGAGCGCCAACGCGCGGTGCTCCAACACCGCTGCCCAACGGGGGCTGCCCGAGGCGGTCCTCAAGGACTTGTACAATTCCGCATGCGAGGCGCTCCAGCAAATCGCAGTGTCCCCTAATATCCTCCGGCGTCGGGACCACGGACGCTGTCCCAGTGTGGGCGCACTCATGCCGTACTTTCAGGAAACTTTTTAAGCTGATTTGGAGTGTGTTCTCACTGCGGCCAGTCGAATCGGCAAGTTTCTTCCAACAATCCTCGACAGCGAACCGTCTCAGGAACTCGCTGATTGTCTGTGGGCCAGGATTGGAATGCGTATCTGCAAAAGCCTCCCACATGAGTTGATAGGAAGGATCCAGTACAGACGCCAAGCGTCTCACCATGTCCTCCGATTCAGTCATCCGCACCGCCCCCGCTCTTCGCTCCTCCCCAGCCTGCCGCGCAAGGACCGCACCACCCTCGGCGAAGTGGGTCCATCTGATCCGCTCCGGAAGATCTTGGAACGGAATGCCTCGCGAGGAGATTATCGTGATCAATTCCTCGGCAGTCTCCCGCAGGAAGGACTCAAGAAAACCGCTCAGAATGACGGCCAGGGCGCACTGGATTGTTTGATCACGCGCCCTGAGGGCGCCATCTGAAAGGGCCTGCGAAGCGTGATTGTCAACGTCATCGGCGATGTCGCGGACCCGGTTACATGACGACTTCAGGTTCTTGAGGGCCGTGTGCATACACGATGTTCGTATAGACTATTGAGCCTCGGCCGGGGTCTGAACAATGGCGCGAACAGCATTCCGTGCCGCCTCGATGCGCGTTCTGATCGCGCCTTTGCCATTGGTTCCTGTGCTAATGGCCTTCTTAAACTCCTCATCGCGGTCGCATAGTTCGTTGATTGCGGTGCGAATCTGTGCCGAGTTGACTGGGTTGAGTCGCTCCGATTGCACGTCACTGAGAGCTGTCATCACAGCGTCTGCGAGCGGCGCCGACTTTTTGGATTGCGGTCCGTCTAAGCCGGGCCTTCGGAACGCTTGCTCACCAAAGACCTGCCAGCAGTTTCGAACAGCCACCGTGAACAGTTCAGTGTCCTCCTGCCGCAGCGAAAGATTCTCCCTGTATTCCTTGTTCCGGTCCTCCATAAATTCACCCAGGAAGTCTTTGAACCGAAGGTTCATGCGGGCGTAGTTACGGAGCGCAAAGAAACGTAACACCAACTCGAGATCGGTCATCTTCTGGTACATGCTGTTCTGCTCGCGGTCTTCATCAGACACAGGTATACCCCACAGCCTCCTGAAGGTATGGTCGTCCGAGAGTACGTGCAGTAACCGGTTAAAGTCACCTTGAAAAATCGCATTTCGGATCTCCATCGGTTCGGCAACCACGCCGCCGGTGTTGAGGCGGTCAAAAACGTCGTACTTTACTTCGGCCGAAGACTCCTTCAATATCACGATTGCGGGAACGAAGCGGCGGGTTATGGCGCGATCAAGCTTCTTTCTTTGAAGGTCGTTAAAGCCCTGATCGTTAAGCTCCGCCCAGACCTCAAGCCCCTTCAGCTTGTACGTATTCCTCAAAAACTCATGGATCGCGGTTAGGCGTTGACGCCCGTCCAGGACTACATAGGTGCCGTACTCGTTTTCTCCCAAGAACACGGGGGGGATAGGGACGTTCATGATGATTGACTCGATGAATCTTGACTGCTTTTCCTGGTCCCACCTATCCCGACGCTGGAAGTCCGGGTTTAGGTTGATCTGCTCCTTGATCATCTCGGGAAGCGTCGAGATGGGCAGCTCGATTTTTTGGGAAATGATCTGCCGCATCTGCTCGCGGTACTTCCGCTCGAGAGGCACCTGAAGTTCGGCCGCAAGGTTATCTCCGAAATCAACCGTCTGTTCGTCAGCCACTGTACATCCCCTTTCTGGTGCTTGTCATACGCCGTTCGGGCGTGAGCGCACCACCACGGAACCACCGTCTGTTATGACTTGGTCTTGGCGACGGCCATGACGTGTCCGAGGAGCGAGGTTGCGAAGTTCTCGAAGCTTAGTTCCGCCGCCGGCTCGCGATAGTTGCCCTTCGGGCCATTGGTGGCGTCAGACAAGAAAAAGCAAGCTGCGTCGTAGAGCCGCTCCCTGATCAGTTTCGTGAGAAGGATTTCATACCGTCGGGCGTATGAGGCATCTCTGAACTCGGGGAACACTGCGAAGTGCGGCTCGCGATTAGCCACCGGGCTCATCGAACCAGGCGCATCTTCGAGTAGCATCAGATAGCCGAGCCAGGGACGCGCGGAAGGCTTGAACGCGCCCTCGCGGTAAGCGGCCCAAAGATCGCTCGCACTCCCTATGGCCTCCTCCGTTCGATTGTTGTAGTTATTGCCGAAGGACCCGACTTGGGACTTGAATTCTATCCCGGCAATGAGATGGCCGTTTACAACGATCAGCAGGTCCCACTTTTTCTCGGGCCGATACCAACCTGGTATTTCCAGAGCTTTCTCACAGAAGATCTGAGCCTGAGGTAGGCCGCCCTCACAAAGTAGATCGCGGACGAGAGTAACAAACCCGTTCATCTGTGCCCCACCGGTCACTGCGGCCCGCGCTCCTGCGTCCTTTGCTCCTGTGACCGAGCCCTGTTTTTGTGCCTGCCGCGCTCGCGTTGTCCAGAACTGTCGGATTGCCGCGCGTAATCTCTGTTCCAGTCGGGAGTTAATGGCCATGGCGACTAGCTTGTCCTTCGGACGAGAATTGTCGTCTGGCTGAACAGGGAAGAGGTCTCGTTGGCGATCCTCTTGTGCGCAAGATCGAAATAGTGCTCGTCTACTTCGATACCAATACTGTGCCTGCCGGTCTTTGCTGCGGCCACGCTGGTTGTGCCCGTTCCGAGGAAGGGATCGAGGACTGTGTCACCTACAAAGCTGAACATCCTGACCAGTCGTTCCGCCAACTCAAGGGGAAACGGGGCGGGATGGTATCGAGTCGAAGCGCCTGTCAGACCGGTCCAGATCTGCTGGAACCACTTCCCGTGGTTCTCCTCGGATATCAGGCTCAACACCCTTGTCATGGTGTCGGGAGTGCGATAGCCGCCAGACTTACGCTCCATGAGAATGAACTCGATGTCATTCTTGATCACGGAGTTCGGCTCGTATGGTTTGCCGAGGAAGCTCGATCCGTTCTCAACTTCATATACTGCGTTTGAGATCTTGTGCCAAATGATCGGGGCGAGATTGTCAAAGCCGATTCGCCGGCAATGGTCCTGAATTGACGCGTGGAGTGGAACGACCGTATGCCGCCCGGCGTTCTTGCGCCGGGACAGGCAAACGTCTCCAACAACGCAGACAAGCCTTCCTCCCGGCACCAATGCCCGGTGGCAGTGCGCCCAGACCTTGTCCAACTCGGCTAGAAACTGCTCGTAGTCCGCGATGTGGCCCATCTGCCCGTGGGAAGCTCGGTACTCCTTCAAGGTCCAATACGGCGGAGAGGTCAGCACCAAATGGATGCTCTCGGGTTTCAAGGTCTCCATCCGGCGAGCATCGCCGAGCAATAGGTTGTGAGATGTCGGAATGCGCTGGACGGCTTCTTCTATCAGGCGGACAAGCCGTTTGTCTTTAGCGATCCGCGGTATGTCGGTCTGTGGGTTCGCAAGGGGCAGAATCTCTTTCGGCACATGCTCAGCCGCATTCAGCGGAGGAACAACCACCTCGCCATCAGCGGATGGGTCATCGACTTTTCTGAGAGCCACGCTCATGAAGGTCTAGTACCATTCGGGAAACTCCCCTCTCGTAATCAGAGCGCACCAAGACGCACCCCGTCAAGCGGCTTGCGGGTTCGCGGCCGCACGGTCCCCTTGGGGGGGCCGACCACCTGCCTTCTGTGCAGGTGACCTACGTGGGAGCCACTGAAAACACTCGCCAAGCGTCATCGCGATGCGCCGTGCGGCACCGGCAACGGATCACCTTAGCTACAAAATCATCTACGGTGGGATTTTGAAGGCGGTCAGAATCTCGGTGACTACTTGATCCCATTGGTCGGGGCGGGGCGATTTGAACGCCCGACCCCCTGCGCCCAAGGCAGGTGCGCTACCAGGCTGCGCTACGCCCCGACTAGTGATGCTTCTTTGATTCTAAACCACTTCTCAATTGAGCCTCCATTCCTGGGCGAATTCGTAGCTTGGAAAAACTCAAAACCCGTTTCGTTTCCAGCCGGTGAAACCAGCGCGCGTCGCTGCCGCCGACGCCGCTTCCCTCGTTACTGTGGCCTCTGAACTGCATCGTCACTGCTAGGAACAGCGACAAGCATGAAAGACGATCTGAGCAGGCGCCTCTTCTTACGAGGGGCGGCAGCAGGAAGCGGCGCGGCTGTAGCCGCCAGGGCAACCGAGACGCCCGCTCCGCCCGGTTGGCACGGCGCCGAACGGGTGGAGCGCATCGCCACCAACTGCGAAATGTGCTTTTGGCGCTGCGGCGTGCTTGCCGAAGTCAAAAATGGCCGCGTCGTGCGCCTGGAAGGTAACCCGGACCACCCTCTTACCCACGGCCGCCTCTGCGCCCGCGGCAACGCCGGCATCGACCTTCTCTACGACCCGGACCGGCTCAAGTACCCCATGCTCCGTACGGGCGCGCGGGGGGAAGGGAAATTCCGGCGCATTCGTTGGGACGAGGCGCTCAATTTTCTTGCCACGCGCCTGACCGAAATCAAGACAAAATACGGTCCGGAATCCGTGGCTTTGTTTCCGCACGGCGTCGCCTCTACGTTTTTTCACACGCTTATGCGCGCCTACGGTACGCCAAATAGCGCTGAGCCCGCGTTCGCGCAATGCCGCGGCCCACGCGAGGTCGGCTACGCGCTGACCTTCGGACAAGGCCTGGGCTCGCCGGAACCGGTGGACCTCGCCGACGCCAGGCTGATTGTCCTCATCGGTTCCCACATTGGCGAAAACGTCTTCACCAGCCAGGTGGAAGCCTTCGCCAACGGCCTCTCGCGCGGCGCAAAGCTCATCGTCGTCGATCCGCGCTTTTCCACCGCCGCCTCCAAAGCCGATTGGTGGCTCCCCATCCGGCCGGGAACCGACATCGCGCTCCTGCTGGCCTGGATGAACGTCCTGACGGGCGAAAAACTCTACGACGCCGAGTACCTGGACAAATATGCGTCCGGCCTGAGCGAACTCACGGCGCACGTGAAGGAGTTCACGCCCGAGTGGGCCGAGCCGATTACGGAAATCCCCGCTGCGCAGATCCGCGCCACCGCCCGCGCGATCGGCGCAGCTAAACCCGCCGTTGCGCTTCATCCCGGCCGCCACGCCACCTGGTACGGCGACGACACACAGCGCGCCCGCGCCATGGCCATCGTGACGGCGCTCGCGGGCGCCTGGGGACGCAAGGGCGGCATCTTCCTTCCCACCCACATGCCGCATGGCGGGTTCAAGCTTCCCCCGTTTCCGGCCACGCGCCCCCGCATCGACGGCGCCGGCACGCGCTACCCCTTCGCCGACGAGGACCAGGGCGTTACCAACGGCTTGGTCGACGGCACCTTGGCCGGCAAGCCCTACCCGATCCACGCGTGGATCGTCTACGGCCAGAACGTGCTCGAAAGTATTCCCCAGCGGCAGAAGACGCTCGCCGCCATCAACAAGCTGGACCTCATGGTCGTGGTCGATGTGCTGCCGATGGAGCAGGTCCAATATGCCGACCTCGTTCTACCGGAGGCAACGTACCTCGAGCGTTATGACATGCCCGCGATCGTCGACAGCGCGCACACTCCGTACTTTGCGCCCCGGTTCCCGGCGGTTGAGCCGCTGTATGAGTCGAAGCCCGGTTGGTGGATCGCTAAACAAATGGCCGCCCGTCTGGGCCTGGAAGCCTGGTTCCCCTGGTCCGGCCCGGACGAGCATCTGTCGCGCCTCATTGAGCCTCTCGGAACCTCTGTGGAAGCGCTGCGCGCCCGCGGCGCCGTGAGCATTCCCGGCCGGCCTTATATCGAGGACCGGCTGGCGGAGGACGGGCCTCTGTTCCCCACACCGTCCGGTAAGATCGAGCTCTATTCGAAGACGCTGCACGATGCCGGGTTCGACCCGCTGCCGCGCTACACCGCCCATCCGGAGCCGCCAACCGGCTACTTCCGCCTGCTGTACGGCCGCGCCCCGGTCCACTCGTTCGCGCGCAGCGAGAACAACGCCTTGCTGGACGCGCTGATGAGCGAGAACGAAGTGTGGATTTCGCCGAAGTCGGCGCAACTGGCCGGCGTGAGCGACGGAGATCGCGTCGTGCTCGAAAACACGGACCATGTCCGCGGCTCCGCCATCCGCGTGAAGGTCACCAAGGCGATCCGCAACGATTGCGTCTACCTGGTCCACGGCTTCGGACACAAGTCGCGCGCGCTGCGCCGGGCATACGGCAAGGGCGCCTCGGACGCCGAGTTGATGACGCGCGTACAAGTGGACCCGATCATGGGCGGCACCGGGATGCGCGGAACGTTCGTCCGGCTCGTTCCCGCCGGGGAGGCGTAAGGAGAAGCCATGGCCCGCTATGCGATGGTGACGGATCTTGCCAAGTGCGTCGGCTGCCAGGCGTGCACCGTGGCCTGCAACACCGAGTGGGAAGTGCCGCTGGGCTTTGCACGGACGCACGTGCGCCAGACGCCGGTGGAAGGCACGTTCCCCAATCTGGTTTCCACCTTCTACGTGGCGCAGTGCAACCACTGCGACCACCCCCCCTGCGTCGAGCCCTGCCCCACCGGCGCGACATGGCAGTCTGAAAATGGCATCGTTCGCGTTGATCCGAACCTCTGCATCGGCTGCGGGTACTGCGTCGACGCTTGCCCGTACGAGGCGCGCTATCTGAATCCGGTGACTAACAAAGTGGATAAGTGCGACTTCTGCGCCTCGCGGCTGGAGAAAGGCCGGAATCCGGCCTGCGTCGACACGTGCACCGCTCACGCGAAGTTCTTCGGCGATCTGGACGACCGCTCGAGCGAGGTCTTTCACCTGGTCTACGAACGAGGCGCGCGGCGCATGGAGACCGCCGACGTCGCCGTAGGTCCCAACGTCTACTACCTTGCTCCGCCCGAGCACTTCGATCTCGCTCTGGCAAGTTTCCCGCCGCGCAAGCCGCGCCTTCTCACCGCCGGCCAGGCGTGGAAGAAGCTGGCCCGTCCGCTGATCGCCGCCGCCGTCGGCGCAACCTTCATCGGCCAGGCGATCGCTTTCTTCAACCAGCTCCGAAAGGGGGAACCCGACATTGAAGAATAACGCAGAACGACTCGAAACCGGCGTCATCCCCTCCTATCCGGTCCCCGTCGCGGTGGACGAAGCCGAGCGCATGCTGCAGCGCCAGATCACGAAGCACCACGTGGCGATCATCCTGCTTCACTGGTTCAACGCCTTCGTCTGGCTGTTCGAGCTAGGAACCGGACTCGCTTTGATTACATCCAAGGAATTTCAGCTCGCACCGGTTTGGTACCTTTCGATCGTCCACGGCTTCTTCGGCCCGCGCGCCAACTTGCTCCACTTTCACATCGCTCTCGGTCTGTTGTGGATCTTCGTCTTCGCTGTCTACGGGATCTTCGGCTACCGCACCTATCTGACGCGCGAAGTGATCCAGCGCGAAATCGCCCTCGACGCCGACGACATTCGCTGGTTAGTGGTGCGAGTAATGCGGATTCTCGGTCTCACCGATGAGCCGCTTCCCCTGCAAGGAGTCTATAATGCAGGCCAGAAGCTGTTCGCGATTCTGGTTTACGCCATGATCCCGTTGGTGATGTTCAGCGGCTTGATCATGGCCTTCCACTGGTTCGGGGCAAGTTTTGTGGCCTGGGCCATTGTGGTTCATTTCGCCGCCGTCGGTCTGGTCGCCAGTGGTCTGTTGATTCACGTTTACATGGGCGCGGTCTTCCCCGAGGAGAAGTACGCGTTTTTCTCGATGCTCACCGGAACGGTGAACGAGTGGTTTGCTTATAATCACCATTTCAAGTGGTGGAGGGAGGTTAAGTTGGAACAGCGAGTGTGGGAATTGCAGCATTCTCCGGAACCGGCCCCGGCGCCGCCCGCGCCGCCAGAGGCCCCCGCCGCGCCCGCTCAGCAGCAGACGTGGTTCGAGCGGGTGTTTCGCTCCCCCGAATACTGGCCCCCGTACGCGGCCGGCTTCGGGCTGGGGCTGGTGCTGCTGGCCACATTCCTCGTCATGGGACAAGGCCTCGGCGCTTCCGGCGGCTTCACGCGCTACTTAACGGCCGCCCTAGCCTGGGCCGCGCCGAACTGGACTGCATCGAGCCCCTACTGGAGTAGCTACCTCAGCGGCGGCTCGCCTTTGTTCGACTTTCTTGTCTTCGAGCTGATCGGCGTCGCGGTTGGAGGCCTCGTGTCAGGCTGGCTCGCACATCGCTTCCGCGCGGCTTGCGACAAAGGCCCGCGCATCAGCCGCTCGACGCGCTACGCTTTCGCCTTCGGTGGCGGAATCCTGACCGGCCTTGGAGCCCGCCTGGCGCGCGGCTGCACCAGCGGCCTGGCTCTGTCGGGCGGCGCGGTTCTCTCGGTTGGCGCGTTTGTTTTCATGCTGAGTGTGTTCGCCGCGGGCTTCATTGGGGCATACTTCATGAGGAGGTACTGGCTGTGACCGCACCGTTGCTCGGATCGCTTTCGACGGGCGCTTTCGTGACCCTTTCGCTCGTGCTCGGTTTCCTGTTTGGCTTCTTCCTGGAACGGGCCGGCTTCTCGAGCGCGCTGAAACTCACCGCCCAGTTCTACTTCAAGGACTTCGCGGTCCTGAAGGTCATGTTCACCGCCATCGTCACCGCCATGCTCGGCCTCGCGTGGTTTGCCGCACTCGGCTGGCTCGACTTCAGCCAGGTCTACATCCCGCCCTCTTTCATCTGGCCGCAGATCGCCGGCGGTCTTCTGCTCGGCGCCGGCTTCATCGTGGGCGGTTACTGCCCCGGCACTTCGGTGGCTGCCGCCGCCATCGGCAAAATCGATGCGTTATTTTTCATCGCCGGCATCTTCGCCGGCATCTTTTTGTTCGGCGCCGGCGTCCCGCACTTTGCCGCTTTCAACGTTTCGGGCTCTCTGGGCCCTCTCACGCTGCCGATGCTCTTCAACGTCAACACAGGCGTCGTAGTCTTCCTTGTGGTCCTTGTCGCGGTAGGCGCGTTCTGGGCCTCGGAGAAAAGCGAGGGCGTGTGGCGCCTGTTTGACAAAACTTACGGCACGAATTCCCAGGGGAAAGCATGAAATATCAAGTCACATTGACAGGCAAGTCGCTCGCGGCGGCCGCGGCCGTTCTACTCGCGTTGATTCTGGCGATCTCCGCCACCCTCGTTCACGGCGCCGGCGCGGCCCCGCTCGACGCCAAATCCGCCGTCCAGACCATCCTGGCAGAGAAGGATCACGTCACTCCCACCGAGCTCGCCGGCTGGATCATCGCAAAGCGGAGCGACTACCAGCTCGTCGACATCCGCCTGCCCTGGCAGTACGACGACTACCACATCCCGGGTGCGATCAACATCCCCTTAAGCCAGCTCTTTGAGGACTCCGGCCTCAAGCAACTGGAACGCGCCAAGACCGTCGTGCTCTACGGTCTTGGCGCCGGCCACGCGGCCCAGGCGCAGCTCATGCTGGCCATGCGCGGCTATAAAGCGCTGTCGCTCCGGGAAGGCATAAGCGCCTGGTGGGGCGATGTCATTACGCCGATGAGCCTGCGCTCGGACAGCCAGTCACCGGCCGGCTACCAGCAGGCCAAACAGTTGCGCGAACATTTCCTCGGCGCCCCCGGAGCCACGCCTTCGCCTGCCGCTGCTCCCGTGCCGGTTGTACCGGAGACTCCGCCGGCCGCGCAGCCCGCCCCCGGCGGCGAAAAGAAACTCAAACTCGGCAAGGGCTGCTCGTAGGAAGGGGCAGCCTCGCCGGGAATCCGGCGCCGGCGCTGCGTCGGAAATCCCCTCCAGGCCAAGGTTCGATACACTCTCGGGAGGACGAAAAGGAGACTCCCGTGAAACGCATCGCCGGTATCGTTGGGATCGTCATCGTAATACTTCTCGCCGCGGCGGCGGCACTTCCTTTCCTGATCGACGGCAACCAGTTCCGGCCGGCGCTTGAAAGCCGCCTCTCTGCGGCGCTCGGACGCCAGGTGAAAATCGGCAACCTCAAAATCTCTCTGTTCTCCGGCGGCGCGGCGGCAACCGATGTTTCGATTGCCGACGATCCCGCCTTCAGCCAATCCCCGTTCCTGCAGGCCGAGTCCTTCAAAGTCGGCGTCGATCTGCTCCCGCTCATACTGCATCGCACGCTGAACGTGACGGGCGTCACAATCGTTGATCCGCAGATCCATATCATCGAAACCGCGGCGGGCGCCTTCAACCTCTCTAGCATCGGAGCGAAATCCGGTGCAAGGCAGCCGCCCCAATCCGCCCCCGAACCCGCTGGCGCGCCCTCCACGGCTCCGTCTCTTTCGATTGCCCGGATCGAGATCTCCGGCGGAAAGATCACGTTCGAAAAGCGAGCGCCGGGAGCGCGCCCGAATGAGATCGACAAGCTTGACCTCGTCGCCAAAGACTTTTCGCCGGACGCCGCCTTCCCCGTGTCTGTCAGCGCTGAAGTGCCCGGAGGCGGCGCGGTCCACATCGACGGCACGGCCGGTCCTTTCGATTCCGGCGATGCCATGGACACGCCCTTCAACGCGAAGTTCCACATCGATCACCTCGATCTCGTTGCGTCCGGCCTCGTCCATCCGGACGACGGCATCTCGGGCATTGCATCGCTCGACGGTTCGGCGGAATCATCGCGCGGCACCATCAACACTACCGCGAAGTTCACCGCGGACCATGTCATTCTCGCCAAGGGCGGCTCACCCGCACCGAAACCCATTGGCGTCGATTTCTCTCTCTCGCATCATCTGTCCAGCCAATCCGGAGATATCCGCAAGATGGCGGTCCATCTGGGTTCCGTGGACGCCAATCTTGACGGAACTTACCGCCTGGCAAGCGAACCCGCCTCAGTCAACCTGCACCTGACCGGTTCGCAGATCCAACTGCCCGACCTTGCCGCCTTCCTTCCCGCACTGAACTTCACGCTCCCGTCCGGCTCGTCGATCACGCAGGGAACCGCAGATCTGAACGTAACCTCCTCCGGCCCGCTCAACGCGCTCGTCACACAAGGGCACGTCGCCGCGCAGAACGTCCGCCTTTCTGATTACGACTTCGCTTCGAAGCTGCAAGTTCTGCACGAATTCACGGGCATCAAGGCGCAGCCGCACACCTTGATTCAGACGCTAAGCTCGGATGTCAATCACACGGTCAACGGCACGGCGCTCGATAACGTGCAGCTCGCCGTCGCCGGCATCGGCGCTATCGTGGGCAGCGGGGCCATCAGCCCGTCGCACGCACTCAACTTCAAACTGCGGGCGGCTCTCGGCGGCGGCGCGTTGGCCTCGCTCGGCGGAGGCCAGGGCGGTATCCCGTTCACGATTCAAGGAACGGCGGACCACCCGGTGATCCGGCCCGACGTCGGAGGGATGGTCACCAACACGCTGAAAGACTTGACCGGCGGCAAGTCAGCCGGAAGCGTGGCGGGCGGTTTGCTCAATGATCTGCTCGGCGGAGGGAGGAAGTAGCCGGCGCGGCCGCTATGCCACGCGGCGAAGTTTCGTCACACGGCCGTCGGAAATCCACTCGACCACCAGAATGTTGCCTGCCTGGTCCCAGCAGGCGGCGTGCGGCGAAACGAACTTGCCCGCCACACGCTGGTCGTGCGGGATGTTCGGCCAGCCCTTCGTCTTCCAGACGTTCAGGTTGTCTCCCAGGTGCGTGATCAGCTTGTTGTTCCGGTCGAAGATGGTCACTTCGCCGTACAGATCCGGCACCAGCAATTCACCATTGCGCTGGTCGAAATGACAGGGCCGGCGCAGGTCGTTCGTCACCATCGAGAGACTCTGGCCGTCAAGCGAGAAATACTGTAGCCGGGCGTTGCTGCGGTCAGCCACCACCAGCACGGGTTGCGGACCGCGGGAGTCGAGCCAGATGCCGTGCGGGCAGTCGAGGCGTCCCGGCGCCGAGCCCTTGCCGCCCCAGGTACGAATGTATTCGGCCTTCGGGCTGTATTGGTGAATATAGCTGAGCCCGTAGCCGTCCGCCACATACACATCCCCGTTCGGCGCCACGGCGACGTTGGTGGGTTTGTACTGCTTGGGCGAGGTGTAGACGCCGGACTCGCGCGGCACTTCCCGGGTCCAGATGTACTCGCCGTCGAGCGTTGTTTTCGCCACCAGGCCGCGCTCGGGATCGGCGAGGTAAAGGAACTCCTGGTTATCCTCGACGTTCAGCAGCAGACCGTGCGCGCCAACGGCGAACTCCGGTCCCCAGCTCTTAATGAATTGTCCGTTCTCGTCAAAAAACGCGACGGCGTCCTTGCTGCGGTTGTGAATGATGACGCGATGCTGGCGGTCCACCGCGACGCCGTGCGTGTAGCCGAACTGAACCGAAGCCGGCGTCTTCGCCCAGTCGCTTACGAACTCGTAGGTATGAGAGCCCGAGCCGAGCACAGGCGCTCGCTCGCCCAGCAGCAGAATCGGACCGGTGGCCGCCGCGGCCACTCCTTTGAGCCAGGCGCGCCGGCTGCTGGCGCCGGATTTCGTTGGCGAAGTTTCCTGTTGCGGCATGACGGGGATTCTATCGCAATCCCCGCCCCTTTGGGTCAGCTAGGCCGCGAGTTTATTTTTGCGGGTCGGCTTCGGTGACCGAAACCATCTTCGCGTCGGAGGTGAACTTGCGGTAGTTGGAGAAGGTGTCGTCGAAGCTGCCGCTGAGTTTCTTGAAGAGCACGCGGGCATCGACATCGACGGCGATTTGCTCGGGAAGCCAGATTTCGTTGTTAACGCGGGTTTGAGTGAAGTGGAGGACGGTGCCGGGGTTGAGGGCGAGCAGGAAGAGACCCCACTTGAATGGGCGTATGACTTCCGCGTCGACCTTCACCCACTCGTAGCTCGCCTGGTCGATCCAGACTTTCGCGCGAACTTTGTTAAGCGCCTTGGCCTGGGAGTCATGCGGGACGTAGCCGGGCTTCGGCGTCGCGGAGATGATCCAGGCGGGGTGGCCGTCGATCGAGTCTTCGCCGAGGAACTGGAAGTTGTAGGCATCGGGGATTTCGCGGGCGAACTCGCGGTCCTTTTCGCGCTCCTTCTCGGCGCTGGCTTCTTCCTTGGCGCGTTTTTCGGGGGATTCGGCGGCCTGTCTGGCGACGGCTTTGTCGTAGCGCTTCTGCTCCCTGGCGGCGTCCGCGGCGGAGAGCGGCTTGTTGTCCTTGGCGATGAGGCGGCGGAATTCTTTCCCGTAGAGGTAAGTCACGTCGTAGGTCTTTGACGAGGTTTTCCCGTTTCCGTCCCGCTGCTGCTGGCGCTCGATATAGGCGTAGTCGCGGGCCTTTTTCCAGTTGTCCTGATCGAGGTTGACGGACTTGCGGACGATTGCGGCGGGGTCGGGCGCGGGCGCCGGCGCGGCGGCGAAGGCGAACAGCAGAATCGGCGCAAGCACGGCCATAAGCCGATTATCGCCGAGGGGGCGGCCTTACCCTTGCGGCCGGTTCTTGGCTTGTTCCATGGCGATCTGGTTGATGTGCGACAGCGCCTTCGCGCCGCTCGCGCCTTCGATGGCTTTCACCGCGATGTCCTGAACCTGCTGCTTGGCCTCGGCAAGTTGTTTTTCCAGGGCCGCGATCTGCGCCTGCTGGCGCGCCACCACATCCTCCAGTGTTTTCACACGCAGTTCGCCGAGGCGCCGCTCGGCTTCGGCATCCTTCCGCAGCACCAGAGCCTGCTGTTCCAGGCGCGCTTCGGTTTCCTCGCGCGCATGGGCGGCCGCCGCGGCGGTCTCCTTTTGCAGACGCGCGGGAAAATCGGCGGATTCCTTGCGCAGACGCGACAGTTCCTCTTCCTGCTCCTTCAACGCGGCTTCGCGCTGTTTCCAGCTCTTTTCCAGCGCTTCCTGCTTTTCCGCGTTTTTCTTTTCGGCCTGGCGGAGTTCCTCCTCGTATTTGTCCTGAGCCTTCTTCCGCTCGAGGTTCTTTTTGTACTCGTAGTCCTCGATTTCCCGCTGGCGCTGCTTTTTGAGCGCCTCTTCCTGTTCCCGGCGCTCCCGCTCGGCACGTTCCGACTCCTGTTCCCACGCCGTGCGCTGCGCTTCGATCTCGGCTTCGAGGCGCTGTTTTTCGCGCGCATAGTCCTGGGTCATCTGGTCGAGCGCGGTGGCGGCGATGTCGATGTTGTGCAGGCGTTCAAGCTCATTGCGCTCGAGCGCGACGGCCTCGCGGACGGAGGCGAGCAGTTGAGTCTCCTCCGTCAGCTTCGACGACAGATCCGAAAGCGCGCGGGCAACCTCGAGACCGAGGCTGGAGATGCGCTGCACGATGCCCTCGACGGTCACGCCCTCCACCGCGCCGCGGACCTCGGCTTCGCGCAGTCGCGCGGCCTCCTCGGCTTTGGTATCGGGCGCTTCGCGGGCGCTCTCCGCCTGCGCCTGGATTGCGGCGAATTCCTTTTCCACCTCCGTCCGGCTGCGCCTGGCGCGGACCGGCGTTTTCACTGTTTTGGCTGGCATGGCTTGGGTCCCTTCCGAACTGATAGCTTACCTCTCCGGGCGTACTCGCTTGCGGGACGGTCTTCGAGCAGGCTGGGCTTAGGAGCGGAGGTTCATGCGGAGTTGTTCGGCGAGGGCGCCGAAGGCGGTGGTCCAGGCGTCGCTCCGGGTGAGCGGGGAGTAGTGGAGGCGGTAGCAGCGGTTCTGCAGGGACCAGAGGCTGACGGGAAAGGGAAGCGACTGGGTGAGGGTGACGGCTTCGAGGAGGCGCTGGAGGGCCGGCAGGTCCTGCGGGTGTTCGAAGAAAGACGCGGCGAGGCGGTCGATGGAAGAGACGAGGTTGCGTTCGAGATCGGGGGCGTTGAGGGGGATGCCGGCGCGGGTGGAGTCGGCCAGAAGTGCGCGGACGCGGGTGAGATCGAGCGTGGGCGCCGCGAATTCGTCCTTGAGCATGCCGTTGAGCGCGAACTCGGCCGCGGCGCGGAGCGAGTCGGGGACCGGAATGCTCAACTCGTGGAGCAGGCGGAGGAGCGGGACGTGGCGTTCGTAGAGGCTGCGGTGGGCGGTTTCGGTGTCGTCGATGGCGCTCGAAAGAATCTGGCCGGCGATGCGGCGTTGGGCATCCTTGAACAAGGAGCGGAGGGAGACTTCGGAGGGGAAGCCGCGGTCCATAAGGCGGATGACGGCGGCGAGGTCGTTGCGGTCGAATGCGGCGGTGAGGTTGGCGGCGACGCGGTCGAAGGACTTGGCGCTGACGAAGCGTCCCACGCGGGCGTGAATGTTCTGGTCGCCGAAGTGGAGGACGGCATAGACGAGGCGTTCGGAATCCAGTGTGATGCGGGAAGAGACGAGGACGCGGCCTAAGCCCAGGTGGATGTGGCCGGACTGGAGCTCGCGGTAGAACTCGCGCTCGACTTCGTAGCAGTATACGGTGGAGTGGTCCGGGGCGCGCTCGAACATGGAGCTGACGGCAAAGTGGGCGCCGGCTTTTTCCAGGCTTACCATGGCCGGGTGGACGAGGCGGCGGTAGATGGCGCGGCCGTCCTGCTGGTCGGCGAGGTTGCTGGAGGCGGCGGCCAGGCGTTCGAGCAGGCTTTCCTCGAAGGGCTGGCCGAAAAGCTCCTCGGCGAGTTGCACGGCGCGGGCCGCATACTGCATGACTTGCACCGTTTCGATGCCGGACAGCTCGTCAAAGAACCAGCCGCAGCTTGTGTACATCAGCATCAGGTGGCGCTGCATTTCGAGGAGTTTCCAAACCACGGTGTGCTGTTCGGATCCGGCGCCGTTGGCGCAGTGGTGGGTGAGGAAGCGTTCGCGCGCGTCGCCGGTGCGGCTGACGATCACGGAGATGTACTCGTCGCGCGTGGTCCAGGGGTCCCGAAACAAAGTGCGGGCTTTTTGTTCGTAGAGGGGTGTGAGCGTGTCGCGGAGCCAATCGAAAGCGGCGCGGAGCGGGGCGCGCCAGTGCTGGCGCCAGCCGGGGTGGGCGCCGGAGTTGCAGCCGCAGTCTTCGGCCCAGCGGCCGACGCCGTGGACGCAGCTCCAGGCGGTGTTTTCGACGATTTTCGCTTCGCGGTCCGGCGGGTGGAGTTCGAGGAACTCGCCGTAGTTGGTGATGCGGGCGAGGCCGTGCTCTTCGATGTAGTGAAGCGCGTAGGCGAGCGCCATTTCGCCGAAACGGTGGTGGTGGCCGTAGGTTTCCCCGTCCGTGGCGATGTGCATGAGCTGGCCGCGGTCCTCCTCCGGCGGGAAGGCGCCGAGGAGGCGTTCGGCGAACTTGATGCCGTTGTTGAGGAGACCTTCGAAGGCGACGGCGCGGGACACGGGACCGTCGTAGAAGAACACGTTGATGGGCCCGGAGCGGGTTTGGACGAGGTAGGCGCGGGTGGGGTCGATGCGGTCGCCGTTGACGTCGCGCCATTCCTCGGCGCCCAGGTCGCGTTCGGCGCCGGCCTGCGAAGGGGCGAGGATGGTGAAGCCGATGCCTTCGGCGGCGAGCAGGGAAAGCGTTTCGCTGTCGACCGCCGTTTCCGCCAGCCACATGCCTTCGGGCAGGCGGCCGAAGCGGGAGCGGAAATCGTGAATGCCCCACAGGATCTGCGTGCGTTTGTCGCGGGCATTGGCCAGCGGCATGATCATGTGGTTGTAGACCTGGGCGATGGCGGAGCCGTGCCCGTTGAACCGGCCGCGGCTTTCGGCGTCGGCGTCGAGAATGGCGCCGTAGGTCTCCGGGGCGTTCTGCTCCATCCAGGAAAGCAACGTGGGGCCGAAGTTGAAGCTGATGCGGCTGTAATTGTTGACGATGTAATCGATGCGGTCGCGCTCGTCGAGGATGCGGGCGGCGGCGTTGCGGGCATAGCACTCGTCGTTGATGCGGGCGTTCCAGTCGTGATAGGGCGCAGCCGAGTCCTGCTGCTCGATCTGTTCGAGCCACGGATTCTCGCGCGGCGGCTGATAAAAGTGGCAATGAATGCAGAGATAGCGCATGAAACGGCCCTGAGTTTCGATGATCGCGCATTTGGGCGGTGCGACGGTGGGATCGGTTATACTCGGAAGGCCGCCGGTTCCACCGGCGAGATCTTTGCAAACAGACTTTCGGACGCGGGATGTTCGGGAAGGCGGTGAAAGTCCGCCACTGCCCCGCAACTGTAAGTGGCGATGTTGGCCGGAAGCGGTCACTGTGTAACAACGGGAAGAACGCTTCGAGTAAGTTCGGCGAGCCACGAGTCAGGAGACCGGTTTCGCGTCCTCAAGATTGTGTGCGTTTTCGAGGGAGAACGACTCATGCGATACCGTTTCTGCACTTATTGGCCGTTGGCGGCGATGCTTGCCTTCGGCCAGACTCCATCCATTCCATCGAACGGCCGCGGCGCCGTTCACGGCGTAGTGACGGACCCGCAGCACAGGGCTGTGCCGGGGGCGGGCGTGTTGCTGTACACGCGGGCCTCGAGCGTGCCGCAGGCCACGGTGACCGGCGCGGACGGCGAGTACCGCTTCGACAGCCTGACGCCGGGGGATTACCTGATCGAAGCTACGGCGGCGGGGTTCGCGCGCTATTCGGCGGCCGATCTGCACGTGGGCGCGGGCGATGAGACGCGGGACATTGCGCTGACTCTGGCGGCGCGGGGCGAGCAGGTGCTGGTGACGGCTTCGGGCACACCGCTGACGACGGACGAAATTTCGAAAGCCGTGTCGACAGTGGATGAAAGCCAGATCGCCGAGCGCGACCAGTTTTCGCTTGCCGAAGCCCTGCGTTTCACCCCAGGGCTGCGGATTCAGCAGTTGGGCGGAACGGGCGGGCTGACGACAATCAAGATTCGCGGCCTGCGGAACGAAGACACGGCCGTGTTGTTCGACGGGCTGCGGTTCCGCGACGTGACCACGCCGCAGGGTGACGCGTCGAGCTTCATTCAGGATTTCATCGACACCGACATCGACCGGATGGAGATCCTGCGCGGGACGGGTTCGTCGTTGTATGGGACGGATGCGATCGGCGGCGTGGTGAATCTGATTTCGAATCAAGGCGGCGGGGCGACGCACGGAAGCCTGTTGCTCGAAGGAGGGCAGCTTGGCACATTTCGCGGCAAAGCGGACGTTGCCGGGGGCGCGCTCGACAACCGGTTTGAGTACAGCGCGGGGCTTACGCATTTGAACGTGACCGAAGGCGTTGGGGGAGACGCTCCGGCGCGGATCACGAGCGGGCAGGGCCATGCGAGTTATCATCTGACGCCCGGCACGGTTCTGACGGCCCGGCTTTATGCGGCGGATTCCTACTCGCGGCAGTTCGGCGAACCGTCCGCCGTGGGGGCGCTCGCGCCAAACGGCATCATCGACGCGGTTCCCGCGGCGCCGTCGGCGCTGGTGCAGTATGCGGCGGGCGTGCCGATTTCGAGCCTGGCGCTCGGCCCGGCGAACTACCTGCCCGCGATTCCCGATCCGGACAGCTCGCGCGCCGGCCGGTTCACGGCGGGGGCCATGACGCTAACCGGGAGTATGTCGCAGAACACGACTTACTCGCTGTATTACCAGGGCGCGGCCACGCACGTGGATTTCGCCAACGGTCCGGCGGGGGTGGGGTATCAGCCGGTGGGCGGGAACACGGCGCAGATTAACGACGGTCTGGATCAGATCGCCGGGGCGCGGCTGAGCTGGCAGGCGACGGCGAACAACCTGGTCGACGGCGGATATGAGTTCGAGCAGGAGAGTTATTCGAGCCGGGCGTTGCAGCCGGGTAACATCGGCAACAGCAGCGTCGATGCAAGCGAGGGGAGCCATTCTTTCTGGCTGCAGGATCAGGCGCGGTTCTTCGACGGGCGGCTGTTGCTGGCGGCGAGCGGGCGGACGCAGATCTTCAACCTGGGCGTCCCGTCGTTTGCGCCTTCAGCCTCCGCCCCCTACGCCGGCACGCCCATCGTGTCGCCGCCGAACGCCTACACCGGTGACGGCAGCGCGGCCTGGTTCTTCCGCTCGACGGGCACCAAGGTTCGGGCCCATGCCGGACGGGGATACCGCGCGCCTTCGTTGTACGAACGGTTCGGGACTTACTTCGACCCGATCTATGGTTACTCGGTCTACGGCGACCCGCGGCTCACTCCGGAACATTCGACGGCCTTCGACGCCGGAATCGACCAGCGGCTGTGGGGCGGCCGCGTGCGGGCCTCGGCGACTTACTTCTACACGCGCATTGACAACGAGATTTATTTCGACGATTACACGGGGTTGATCAACCCGGCGACGGATCCTTTCGGACGGTCGGCGGGGTACTACAACAGCCGCGGCGGCCTCGCGCGGGGCGTAGAGACGAGCGCGAGCGTGGCGGCGACCTCGTCGCTGGATCTGAGCGCGGCTTACACCTACACCAACTCGCAGCAGCGGGCGCCGGTGATTCAGGATATCTTCCGCACGTTTGAAGTGCCTGACAACCAGTTCTCGTTCGTGGCCACGCAGCGGATCGGCTCGCGGTTCTTCGTGAACTTCAATCTTGCCGCTTCGTCGAGTTACCTGGCGCCGGTCTTGTCGCTGGCGACGTTTTCTTCGCTCCCGTTCCGCTTTCCTGGCATGCACGACGCGGGATTGGGGGCGAGCTACCGCCAACCGGTGGGCGGGGATCGGGACATCCGCTTCTTCGGCCGCATCACGAATCTTTTCGACCAGAACTACTTCGAGGCAGGCTTTCCGACGGCGGGCATCGGCGCTTACGGCGGCATGCAGTTCGAGTTTTGAGCACGCTTTTCCGGCCTGTAGTTAAATGGATCATCATGGAACGCCAAAGTGGACGACGAGAATTCTTGCGCGCCGGTGCGGCCCTGCTTGCCGCGCCGGCGATCGGAAGCCGGGTTCTGGGAGCGAACGACCGGCCCAGACTGGCCTTCATCGGCATGGGCAAAATGGGGCGCGACAACCTGAAGGCCGCGCTCAAGCACGACACCGAAGTTGTGGCCGTGTGCGACGTGTACGAGCGCAACCTCGGCTGGGCACACGACATGGCCAAGGGCCAGGCGAAGGCGGTGAAGGATTTCCGCGAGATCCTGGCAGACGGTTCGATCGACGCGGTGTGCATCGCGACGCCGGACCACTGGCACGCCTACATGGCAGTGGAGGCGTGCAAGGCGGGCAAGGATGTTTACGTCGAAAAGCCGATCTCGGTGAGCATCGACGAGGCCGGCAAGATGGTGGAGGCGGCGCGGAAGTACAACCGGGTGGTACAGGCGGGCACGTGGCAGCGATCCAACGCGCACTTCCAGCAGGCGGTGGACATCGTCAAAAGCGGGGAGTTGGGCAAGATCGCCATGGTGCACACCTGGAACATCGCGAACGAGAAGCAGGCCGGAATGGGGAATCCGCCGGACAGCGACCCGCCCCCGACGCTCGACTGGAACATGTGGCTGGGGCCGGCGCCGGAGCGGCCTTACAACGTGAACCGGTTCGGCGTGGACCCGAAAGACCACTATTTCTCCACGTTCCGCTGGTTCTGGGATTACGCGGGCGGCATGATGACGGACTGGGGCGTGCACTGGCTGGACATCGTGCAGATGGCGATGGGCGAGGAGACGGCGGCCGCGGCGACCGGCGTGGGAGGGAAGTTCTGGCTCACCGACAACCGCGAAACCCCGGACACGCTGCATGTGAGCTATGAGTATCCGGGTGGGTATGTGGCGACCTACGAGAACCGGAACAGCAACGCGCAGTCGATGTTCAACAAGAACGGCGGCATCCTGTTCTTCGGCGAAAAAGCGACGATGTTCGTGGACCGCGGCGAGTTCTACATTGTGCCGGAGAAGAACTCGGACGTCACGGCGCGGAAGGTGGAGCGGAGCGACAACGGGCATTTCAACCACTGGACGAATTTCCTGGAGTGCATGAAAACGCGGCAGCGGCCGGCGAGCGACATCGACTTGTGCCGGCGTTCGACGGCGACCTGTTTGCTGGGAAATATCGCGTACCGCACGAAGACGCGGGTGACGTTCAATGGGACCGAGGCGACGCCGGGCGCAGCGAGGGAAATGCTGGTGCGCGAGTACCGCGCGCCGTGGAAACTGGAGGTTTAGGCCGCCCCGGTTACGGCTGAGCGGGCGGATCGGACTTGGCGGGTGGCGTGGGCAGCATGAGCGTCACATCGCCCTTGTGCTGTAGGTTCCAATCCTTGCGGATCTCGGTTTCCTGAGCGGACTTGCTGCTGCGTAGTTTGCGGACCGCTTCCTTCTCGGCGGCAATTTTCCGCGCCAATTCGGCGTTCTGCTCCTGCAACTGGCGAATCTCGTGGCGGGATTGGAGCAGCGCCGGGATACCCTGCGGTCCTCGCTGCGCGACGACGATGTACACGCCGACCACGATGAGGATGACTACGTAGGCGAGGCGGCGGAGGAGGTCGCTCATATTGCGCAATTTCAGGCCTTAGTTATGTTTATAAACCGATCCGCGAAAAATATCCAGCCCGAGGCGGGGCTAAGGTTTCACCGGAGAAGGTTTGACAGAAAACAGGAAAAGTCCGGGCTGCGGGGCGTTATAAAATAGACGGCTGTGAGCCGAGGGACCGACAGCTCCCGGCTGCCTTCCGATCCGCAGTGGTATCGGGACGCGGTGTTTTACGAGGTTCCGGTCAAGGCGTTCAATGACGGGATTGGCAACGGTGTCGGCGATTTTCCGGGTCTGACGGAGAAGCTTCCTTATCTCGCGGATCTGGGAATCACGGCGATCTGGCTGCTTCCCTTTTTCCCTTCGCCGTGGCGGGACGACGGCTACGACATCAGCGACTACAACGCGGTGCATCCGGTTTACGGCTCGCTGCGGGACTTTCAGACGTTTCTGAAACAAGCGCATGCGCACGGGCTGCGTGTGGTGACCGAGATGGTGCTGAACCACACCTCCGACCAGCACGTATGGTTTCAGCGCTCACGGCGCGCGCCGCCAGGTTCCCGGTGGCGGAATTTCTATGTCTGGAGCGACACGACGGACCGCTACCGCGACGCGCGGATCATTTTCAAGGATTTCGAACACTCCAACTGGACCTGGGACCCGGTGGCGAACGCCTACTTCTGGCACCGGTTCTACTCGCACCAGCCGGATTTGAATTTCGACAATCCGGAGGTGCGCAAGGCGGTGCTCGACGCGGTGGACTTCTGGCTCGATATGGGCGTGGACGGACTGCGGTTGGATGCGGTGCCGTACCTGTTCGAGCGCGAGGGGACCAACTGCGAGAACCTGCCGGAGACGCACCAGTTTCTGCGCGAGTTGCGCGCGCACGTTGACGCGAAGTATGAAGACCGCATGCTGCTGGCCGAGGCGAACCAGTGGCCGGAGGACGCGATCTCGTATTTCGGCAACGGCGACGAATGCCACATGGCGTTTCATTTCCCGCTGATGCCGCGGCTGTTCATGTCGCTGCGAATGGAGGACCGGTATCCGATCACCGACATTCTGCGGCTGACGCCGCCGATCCCGGAATCGTGCCAGTGGGCGCTGTTCCTGCGCAACCACGATGAGCTGACGCTCGAGATGGTGACGGATGAAGAACGCGACTACATGTACCGCGTCTACGCGCACGACCCCGGCGCGCGGATCAACCTCGGCATAAGGCGAAGGCTGGCGCCGCTGCTCGAAAACGACCGGCGGCGGACGGAACTGATGTTCGCGCTCATCCTGTCGCTGCCGGGCACGCCGGTGATCTACTACGGCGACGAGATCGGGATGGGAGACAACTTCTATCTCGGCGACCGGAACGGCGTCCGCACGCCGATGCAGTGGAGCGGGGACCGGAACGCGGGCTTCTCGCGCGCCAATCCGCAGAAGCTGTACCTGCCGGTGGTGATCGACCCCGAGTATCACTACAGCGCGGTCAACGTGGAGAACCAGCAGAACAACCAGCACTCGCTGCTGCGTTGGATGAAGCGGCTGATCGCGCTGCGGCGGCGGCACAAAGCATTCGGGCGGGGTACGATCCGGTTCCTGAATCCCGAGAACCGGCGCGTGCTGGCCTTCGTGCGGGAGACCGAAAGCGAGCGGGTGCTGGTGGTGGCGAACCTGTCGCGGTTCACGCAGGCGGTGGAGTTGCCGCTGAGCGACTGGCGGGGCCTGGCGCCCGAAGAAATGTTCGGGCGGAACCGCTTTCCGGCAATCGGCGAGGCGCCGTACTTCTTGTCGCTGGGGCCGCACGCGTTCTCCTGGTTTCTGCTGCGCGAGCCGGAACCGGAGCGGGAAGCGCTGCAGGACGAGATGCGGTACTTCACCGCGCCGGCGATTTCGCTACGGACACTGGACGATGTGTTTGCGGCGGAAAATCTGCAAAAGTTCGAGGCGCGGCTGGGCGATTACCTGAAGACGCGGCGGTGGTTCCAGGGCAGGTCGCGCACGATCTCGCGGACGAGCATTCTGGATGTGGTCGAGTTCGCCGCAACGTCGTCATACGTGCTGATCGTCGGCGTGACGTATCCGAATGACAATCCGGAGACCTACTGCGTTCCCGTGTCGCTGGGGCGGGCGGAAGAAGGCGAGCGGGTGCGGCTTGCGCATCCGGACGTGATTCTGGCGCAGGTGGAAGACGCGGGTGGGCAGCGCGGGGTGCTGTATAGCGCGACGCGCAACGCGGCTTTCTGCACGGAACTGCTGGGGCTGATGTCGCGGCGGCGGCGGGTGGCGGGGCAGAAGGGAGAACTGGCCGGAGGGCACAGCCGGGAATTCCGCGCGCTGCTGGGGCCGGCTCGGCCGGCGCTCGAGCCAACGCTGGCGGCGGCCGACCAGAGCAACAGTTCTCTTCTCTATGGGAGCCGGTTCATCCTGAAGCTGATTCGAAGAATTGAGAGCGGGACGCATCCGGAAGTGGAGATCGGCGAGGCGATCGCGAAGATGCGCGAGAAGCCGAGCGTGGCGACGTTGGCCGGATGGATTGAATACCGGCCGGAAAGTGGCGGGCCGGCAGTGGCGGGGGTGCTGCACGGCTACATTCAGCACGAAACGGATGCGTGGCGGTATACGCTCGAAAACCTCAGCCTTTTTTTCGAACATGCGCTGTCGCACGCGGCGTCGATCGAGTCGGCGCAGGCGGCGCGGGTGGATCCGTTATCCGGCGAGGACGCGCCGGAGATTGCGCACGAACTCACCGGGTCGTATCTCACCGCGATCCGGGGACTGGGCGCGCGGACGGCGGAGTTTCATCTGAGCATGAGCCGGGTGGAGCGGGCGGAGTTCGCGCCGGAGCCGTTCACGGATTTCTACCGCATGGGGCTGTATCACGGTCTGCTGGCGACGTGTGCGCGCGTCTTCGACCTGGTGCGGGAGCGGCTGCCGCGGCTTTCCCCAGAATTGAGGGCGGCGTGCGAAGCGGCGGCCATGCGCCAGACAGAGTGTGAGAACCGGCTGCATGTGCTGCGGGAGCGGCGCATCCGCGCCCAGCGCATCCGCATTCACGGCAGCTACGATTTGCGAAGCGCGTTGTATACAGGTAAGGATTTTGTGTTGATCGACCTGGAAGGAGAGCCGGACCGCCCGTTGGGAGAGCGGCGGATCAAGCGTTCTCCGCTGCGCGACGTGGCGGGCATGATGCAGTCGCTCGCCGACGCCGCGCGCACGGCGGCGGGGAATCTGATGGGAGGGAACGGCACGGCCGAAGCGGCGCAGGCGCGCGTGGCCGAGTGGGCGGACCTGTGGCGGCAGTGGGCCGGGGCGGAGTTTTTCGCGGGCTACGTGAACACGCCCGGCATCGCGGGTCTGCTGCCTCAGAGCCGGGAGGAAAGGCGGGTTCTGATGGAAATTTATACTCTTGAGACGGCATTCTACGATCTGGAACACGGTTTGAGCCGGGATGCGGGGAAGGCGGCGATCGCGGCCCGCGCCATCCTGGACGTATTGGGCGCGAATCGATGAAGCATCCGCGGTCAACGTACCGGCTTCAACTCAATGCGGGATTTCAGTTCGACGCGGCGGGGGTGGCGGCGGAGTATCTGGCCCGGCTCGGCGTTTCGCACGTGTACTGCTCGCCGTATCTGCAGGCGACGCCGGGCAGCAGCCATGGCTACGACGTGGTCGATCATCACCGGGTGAACGCGGATCTGGGCGGCGAGCAGGCGCACGAGCGGTTCTGCCTACGCCTGGGCGAGTTGAACCTCGGCCAGGTGCTCGATATCGTTCCGAACCACATGGCCGCGGCGGGGCGGCACAACGCCTGGTGGTGGGACATCATGGAAAACGGCCCCGCGAGCCGCTACGCGCCGTACTTCGACATTGACTGGAACCCACCGGAGGAGAAGCTGCGGAACAAGGTTCTGCTGCCCGTGTTGGGCGATCGTTACGGCCGCGTGCTGGCGGCGGGGGAATTGAAGCTGCAGCGCGAGGGCGGCGGGTTCGTGATCCGCTACTTCGATCACGAATTCCCGGCCTCGCCGCGCTCCATCGGTCCGCTGCTTCAGAAAGCGGCGGTGGCGGCTTCGAGCGAGTATCTGGCGTTTCTGGGGGACGGATTTTCCAACCTGCCCTCGTCGCACGCCACCGACTGGCCGAGCGTGCTGGCGCGGCATCGCGACAAGAGCGTGCTGCGGGAGCTTTTGGGCAAGCTATGCGAGGAGCGGCCGGACATTGCCGCGCGGATCGACGAATGCATTGCGGTGCTGAACGCGAATATCGACGAACTCGACGCGCTGATGGGGCAGCAGAACTTCCGGGTTTCCTACTGGCGCGCGGCGGAGCGGGAACTCGTGTACCGCCGCTTTTTCGACGTGAACCACCTGATCGGGCTGCGCATGGAGAACGCGCAGGTGTTCGAGGACACGCACGCGCTGATGATCGAGTGGCTGCGGCGGGGCGTGATCGACGGGTTGCGGGTGGACCATCCGGACGGGCTACGGGATCCGCAGCGGTATCTGGAGCGGCTGCGGCGGGCGGCGCCGGACGCCTGGATCATCGTGGAAAAGATTCTGATGCCGGGCGAGACGCTCAGAAGCTCGTGGCCGGTTGAGGGCACCAGCGGCTACGACTTCCTCAACGCCGCCGGACGGCTGTTCGTGGATCCGCGCGGGGAAGCGGCGATGAACGAGATCTACCGGGAATTCACCGGCGCTACGCTCGATTGGCCGGCCGTGGTGCACGAGAAGAAGGTGCGGGTGCTGGCCGAGATGCTCGGCAGCGACGTGAACCGGCTGACGGCGCTGTTCCTGCAGATCTGCGAGCAGGACCGCGACCACCGCGATTACACGCGGCATGAGATTCACGAGGCGGTGCGCGAGGCGGCGGCTTCGTTTCCCGTGTACCGGACGTACGTGCAGGCCGAGACGGGCGAGATCACGGGCGGGGACGAGGAGTTCGTCCGGCAGGCGATGGAAACGGCACGGTCGTGGCGGCCGGACCTCGATCCCGAACTGTTCGCGTTCCTGGGACGCCTGCTGAGGCTCGAAGCGGGAGGCGCGCTGGGCGCCGAGTTCGTGATGTTGTTCCAGCAGTTGACCGGGCCGGCGATGGCCAAGGGCGTCGAGGATACGGCGTTTTACTCGTATCTGCGGCTGGCCTCGAACAACGAAGTCGGAGGCAGTCCGGAACGGTTTTCCTCCACGCTCGACGAGTTTCATCAGTTCTGCGCGCACCTGAGCGAGCACTGGCCGCACACGATGCTGACCACGAGTACGCACGACACCAAGCGCGGCGAAGACGTGCGGCTGCGGATCGCTCAACTCAGCTTCGTCGTCCCGGAGTGGAGCGAAGCCGTCCGGCGATGGGCGGCGGCGAACGAGCGGTACAAGACCAACCGCATGCCGGACCACAAAACCGAGTATCTGCTGTATCAAACCCTGGTGGGCGCCTGGCCGATCTCAAGCGGCCGGCTGTGGGAGTATATGCGAAAAGCCGCGCGCGAGGGCAAGGAGTTCACGTCCTGGACCGCGCCGGAGGAAAATTTCGAGACGGCGCTGAAGAGCTTCATCGAAGCGGTGTTAGCCGATGCAGAGTTCCTCCGGGACTTCGAAGCGTTTCTTGCGCCCGTGGTGCGGCGCGGGCGGCTGGCGTCGTTGGCGCATACTCTGCTGAAGATGACCGCGCCGGGCGTTCCGGATATTTATCAGGGCACGGAGTTGTGGGACCTGAACCTGGTCGATCCCGACAACCGGCGGCCGGTGGACTTCGCGCTGCGGGCGCGGCTGCTCGAGGAGTTGGATGGGCTCTCGGTGGAGCAGATCCTCGATCGGTTCGATGACGCGCTGCCGAAGCTGTATACGATCCGGCAGTGCCTGCGCGTACGCAACGAGCGGCCGTCGAGTTTCAGCGCGCGGGGCAACTACCGGGCATTGTGGGCAACGGGGCCGCGGTCGGCCGACGCGGTGGCGTTCGAGCGCGGCGGGGACGTGATCTCCGTGGCGCCGCGGTGGTTTCAGGACGGAGCCGGCGCGGACGGTTGGGACCGGACGCTGATCGAGTTGCCGGCCGGCGAGTGGACGAACCGGCTTTCCGGCGAGACGCTCGGCTCGGGCAAGATCAGCCTCGACCGGCTGCTAAAACATTTTCCGGTCGCTTTGTTGACGAACGGGCGGGGCGCGGCGTGAGGCAGCCGAGGGTCTGGGCTCCGGCGGCCAAGCGCGTCCAGGTGCATTTCGACGGCCGCACACTCGACATGACGGCCGCCGAAGGCGGGTGGTGGGCCGCGCCGGAAGACGCCGCCCAGGCGGAGGCGGACTACTCGTTTCTCATCGATGACGGCGACCCGTTACCGGACCCGCGCTCGCCCTGGCAGCCCTACGGCGTCCACGGGCCGTCGCGGATGGTGGACCACGCGGCGTTCCGGTGGAGGGACGCGAACTTTCAAGCGCGCCCGCTGGCCTCCGCCGTCGTCTACGAACTGCACACGGGCACGTTTACGCCCGAAGGCACGTTTGAAGGCGCGATCGCGAAACTCGACCACCTGGTGGAACTCGGCGTGACGCACGTGGAACTGATGCCGGTGTGCGAGTTTCCCGGCCGCCGCGGCTGGGGCTACGACGGCGTAGATCTGTTCGCGCCGCACCATGCCTACGGCGGGCCGCTGGGCTTGAAGCGGCTTGTGGATGCCTGCCACGCGCGCGGCCTCGGCGTGCTGCTGGACGTGGTTTACAACCACCTGGGGCCTTCGGGAAATTATCTGGCCCGCTACGGCCCGTATTTCACAGCCCGGCACCATACGCCATGGGGCGAAGCGTTGAACCTCGATGGGCCAGGCAGCGACGAAGTGCGGCGCCTCCTCTGCGACAACGCGAAGATGTGGCTGCGGGATTACCACATGGACGGGCTTCGGCTCGATGCGATCCATTCGCTGTTCGATCAGTCGGCAACGCATTTTCTCGAGCAGTTGTCGGCCGAGATCGAGGAGTTGTCGGCGCACCTTGGCCGGCGCTTGGTGTTGATCGCCGAAAGCGACTTGAACGATCCGCGGGTGGTGCGGCCGCGCGAATGCGGCGGCTATGGATTCGACGCGCAGTGGAGCGACGATTTTCATCACGCGCTGCACGCATCGCTCACCGGCGAGCGGAACGGCTACTACCGCGGCTTTGGCACGCTCGGTGCAATCGCAAAGGCGCTGCGGCACGCCTATGTTTACGACGGCCAGTACGCGCCGCACCGCAAGCGCCGGTACGGACGCTCGACCACCGGGCTGCCGGCGTCTCGTTTTCTCGCGTATCTGCAGAACCACGACCAGGTCGGCAATCGCGCGCAGGGAGAACGGCTCGGGCATCTGATTTCCGACGGACGCCTGCGCGCGGGGGTAGCGCTGCTGCTGCTCTCTCCGTTCCCGCCGATGCTGTTTCAAGGCGAGGAGTTCGCGGCCTCAACTCCATTTCAGTTTTTCACCGAGCATGAGGAAGAACTGGGGCGCGCGATCACGCGGGGGCGCCAGCGGGAGTTCGCGGCGTTCGGCTGGGAGGAAGCTTCGATTCCGGACCCGCAGGATGCGGCGACGTTCGAGCGGTCGAAACTACGGTGGGAGGAGGCGCAGAGCGCCCGCGGCGCTTCGATCTTCAATTGGTACCGCAGCCTGATCCGCCTGCGGCGCCTGTTTCCGTCGCTGGCGGACGCGCGCATGGACCGCGTGAGCACGCTTCTGGACGAAGACCAGCAGTGGCTGACTATGCGGCGAGGCCCGGTTTACCTGCTGTGCAACTTCGCCGGCGAGCCGCGCCGGGTGCCGCTGGCGATCCCCGAAGCTGTGCTGCTGCTGGCTTCCACCGAGGGCGTGAAGATCGGCCCCAAGGACATCGAAGTCCCGGCGGAGGCGGCGGCGGTCGTCGCCGACGGGCGCGAAACGGAAACCGAGGCGTGGCGGCGAGAACAACGCAACGTGTGAGCCAAGCTAAAATCGCACACATGGAACTGCACGCCGTCCCGCTCACGATTCCCCGGGACTCGAACCTGATTGTGGGCCAAAGCCACTTCATCAAAACCGTCGAAGACGTCTACGAAGCGATTGTGAACGCGAACCCGGGGATGAAGTTCGGCATCGCTTTCAATGAAGCCTCCGGTCCGCGCCTGATCCGTGCCGACGGCAACGACGCGGAACTACGCGAGGCGGCGGTAGCGAATGCGCAGGCGATCGGCGCGGGCCATGTCTTCGTGGTGGCGCTGCGCAACGGTTTTCCGGTGAACGTGAAAAACGCTCTGCTGGCGACGCCGGAGGTGTGTACGATCTTTTGCGCGACGGCCAATCCGGTGGAAGTAATCGTGGCGGAAACCAAGCAGGGGCGCGGCGTGCTGGGCGTGGTGGACGGCGAGCCGCCGCTGGGCGTGGAGACGCCCGAGGACGCGCAGAAGCGCCACGGATTCCTGCGCGCGATCGGCTACAAGCGCTGACCGCGCGGCGATGTTCCTGCTCGACTGGTTTCATAGCTTCCTCCCGCTACTGAACCCGCTCGGCTTCGGCGCGCAGGATTTCGTTCTGCTCGCCTTCGCCGTGCTGGTGGCGGCAATGGCTTTCGCCGGGGGGCCGTTCGTCGAGCGCATCGGGCGGCCGCTGGCGGATCGGCCCGTGGCCGCGATGGCCGTGCTGGGGGCGCTGCCGGTGGCGCTTCGCCTGATGCTGATCGCGCATCATCCGATTCCGCGGCCGGAAGTTTCCGACGATTTCAGTTACCTGCTTGTCGCCGACACGCTGCGCCACTTCCGGCTAGCCAACCCGCCGCACGCCCTGCCGCAGTTTTTCGAAACATATTTCGCCCTGCAGCAGCCAACGTACAGCTCGATTTTTCCGATCGGGCCGGGGTTGTGGATCGCGCTGGGTTGGATGCTCGCCGGCCATCCGTGGGCCGGCGTGGCGCTATCGGAAGCCGCGCTCGGCGCCGCGTGTTTCTGGATGCTGCGGGCCTGGACCACGCCACTGTGGGCGCTGGCGGGCGGGCTTCTGGCGGTGTTGGAGTTCGGCCCGCTGAGCCAGTGGATGAACAGCTACTGGGGCGGAAGCGTGGCGGCGTTCGCAGGCTGTCTGGTGTTCGGCGCGGCGGCGCGCCTGCGTTGCGGACCGGGCCGCCGGAATGCCTTGCTGCTGGGCGCGGGGCTCGGCCTGCACGTGCTGACGCGCCCCTACGAGTCGATCTTTTTGTTTGCGGCCGCGGGGATCGTGCTGGCGCCGTGGAAGCCGGGTTTGTTGCGCTCGCTGCGGGTCACGGCGGCTGCGCTTGCGCCCGCCCTGCTGCTGGTGGCCGCGCACAACAAGGCCGTGACGGGCTCCTGGACCACGCTGCCGTATCGGCTCAGCCAGGTGCAGTACGGCGTCCCCGCCTCGCTGACCTTTCAACCAATGCCGAAGCCGCACCGCGCGCTCACGCCGGAACAGCAGCTTGATTACGACACCCAGGCGGCGGTTCACGGTCCGCTCCCCGATACGATTCCGCGCTATGTGTCGCGGCTTGCCGGGCGCGCGCGCTTCTACCGGTTCTTCTTCGTCGCGCCGTTGTATTTGGCGCTGCCGTTCTTTCTGCTCACGCTGCGCCGTCCTCTCAACGCGGCCGCGGCTGCGTCGATTCTGCTGTTCGCGCTCGGCACGAACTTTTATCCGTACTTTTACACGCACTACATCGCCGCGCTCGCGCCCGTGTTCGTCTTCGTGGCCGTGGCGTCGCTGGAACGGCTTTCAAAAGTGCGTCTGCACGGATTCGACTCCGGCGCGCCCGCCGCCCGGATGCTGCTGTTTCTCGCCGCCGCGCATTTCGCGTTCTGGTTTGGAATTCACCTGTTCGAGCGGCCGGCATTCGCCGGACTGATCCGCTACGAGACATGGGATGCGATCGAAGACCCCGACCCGCTGGGCCGGTATGCGGTGGAAGCGCAGCTTGACGCCGCGCCGGGCGGGCAGTTGGTGTTCGTTCGCTACTCCGCCGGCCACCGTTTCCACGAATGGGTCCACAACGCGGCCGATATCGACGCGGCGCGGATTGTCTGGGCGCGGGATTTAGGCGAGGAGGCGAACAAGGCGCTGCTTGCGCACTATCCCCAGCGCCGCGCGTGGCTGCTGTATCCGGACCTTCAGCCTCCCCGGTTGGTTCCTTACTTGGCCGAAAGCGCCACGTCTTTCCCGTAGATCTTGATGAGCGGATGCACCACCACGGCGCGGTAGACGTAGTCTTCGCCGGGCTGCCAGTCCGGCACCGTGACGGAGAACGTGCCGGGCGCCGTCATGGTTTTCAGCGGCGTCGCGGTCCACGTGCCCCCGCGCTCGTGCACGTCGAGGCCGCGGATGTGCTGCCACTCGAAGCCGGTTTCGACCGATGTGGCTTTGCCCAGATCGGTGAGATCGGCCGAAAGCGTCATGGTTCGCGTCGCCGGGTCCCACTTCGCGCCGCCCGTGGAAACCTTCGGCGGCTCCATGGCCGGCTCGGCGTTGGTGATGCGCAGCACCACGGGGTTCGGCCACTGGCGGTTGTTGTAAAGCCGCTGCGTGCGCATGGCGCGGATGTGCAGGCCATCGCTTTCCTGATGCCACGTCGTCTTGGGCACGACATCAGGGCGGTATTCGAGCACCTTGTCGTTCTGGCCCAGCACGCTCACCTCGGTCTGCGGCGTGGCCTTCACCGAATGCAGCGTGATGTCTTTCCACTCGCCCCATTTCCAGGGCTCTTTCGAAGCGACGAGGGCGTAAACCGTGTTCGTGTTCTTCTTCCGCGTGAACCAGATTTCGCCTTCATTCGTGATCACCCACGGGCGCACCGAGTAGATCGCCTCGCTGTTGACGAACATCCACAGGCCGATCTCGCGCAGCCGCGCTTCCTGCTCGATCGGAATTTCGCCGTCGGGCTTCGGGCCGATGTTGAGCAGCAGGTTGCCGCCCTTGGCGCGCGTTTCAATCAGCGTATCGATGAGCGTGGTGCCGGACTTGTAATGCTCGTTCGTCGGCTTGTACTGCCACTGCGTGCCCATCGTGAGGTTGGACTCCCAGGCGCCTTCGAGCGGCACTCCGGGCACGTACTGCTCGGGTGTCTCAAGCGCGCCCCGCGTGACCACGATCTCCGGCTGCAGTTTCCACGCCAGTTCGCGCAATCCGCCCGCCGGACCGTCGAAAAAGATCACCGACATCGGGCCGTACTGCGTAAGAAGCTCGCGAACCTGCGCCTGGTCGTATTGCAAAAGCTCGGGGTTGTGCTCGGGCGAAACTTCGGGCACGTTGCGTTGGATCGGGATGTGGTGTTCGTAGAGGAAATGAAAGTCGTCGGGCGAAAAATAGACGCCCGGCGCGATGCCCTGCTCCCGGAACGCAGTGTAAATTTCGCCGGCGATGTCGTGCGGGTAGGGCGTGTGGAAAATGCTGAAATCCGTGGTAGCGGTGCGGAACATGCAGAAGCCGGAGTGGTGCTTGGTGGTGAAGACGACGTAGCGGACGCCGGCAAGTTTGGCCAGCACGGCCCAGTCCTGCGGGTTGAATTTGTGCGGGTTGAAGGTCTTCGGCAGTTCCGTGTAGAAGCGGTTGACGTAGTCCTCCGAGGCCCCGGCGAGCGAGTGGCTGATCACCGAGCCAAGCTGGCTGTCGACGCCCCAATGAATGAACAGCCCGAAGCCCTGGTCGCGAAACCATTCGAGACGGTCCGCGTGATTGCCGGTCTGCGCCGGCAAGCAGAGGGGAGTCAGCAGCAGCGCCGCCACGGCGCTCAAGTTTCGCAAGCGGTTCAAGTGCGCACCTCGGAACCCTCTCGAGAGAAAACCTCGATCCAGGTGGACCTAGAATATCACCGCTTCAGCGGGTCAGTTCCTGGCGGCCTCATGGAGGCGCTCGCGGGCGGTCGAAAGCCCAGTGGCGTCCGGCGGACCGGCCCATTTCCAGACGATCTGCCCGGTGCGGGAAATCAGCACGAGATACGCGCCGTCGGAATCCGAAAAGCCGCAGAGCTTCTTCCACACGTCTTCGCCGTGTAGCAGGACCAGAAACGTGGCGCGCTTGTCCTTCGGGATGCCGGAGCGGATGCCCGAGACGACCATGCCGCGGACCAGCCGCGGCACATCTTGCAAGACGGCGACGGTGTAGCAAGTCGTGCCGGTTTCCGCGCAGTCTGTTTCGAGTTGCTTGCTCCAGACGGAAGTGGGCTTCGATGAGGCGTGGCTGAAGCCGACGATGAACAGCGCCGCGTGGCCTTGGGAGTCGGCCGGCAGCGTGAGCTTCGAGCCGGCGAGCGTTTGAAATTCGGTAGTAGGAAGCGTCTGCGCGCGAGCCGCAAGCAGCGAAAGCGCACCGAGAAAAGCAAGCACTCGTGCGGTCATTGTCTCCAGCTTGCGGTGAAGATGTTGAACTCGTAGTGGCTGTGGGCGTGGAGGTTCGAGGCGAACACCAGCGTCTTGCCGTCGGGGGAAAACTCGGGGAACGACGTGAAGCCTCCGTAGGACGTGATCTGTTCGAGGCCGGTGCCGTCGAGGTTGATCAGGTACAACTCGAAGTCGGAGCTGTCGCAGTGCTGCTTGTTGGAAGCGAAGAGAATTTTCCGCCCGTCCGGCGTGAAGGTGGGTGCGAAACTGGCGCAGCCGAAGCGGGTGATCTGCCGCGCGTGGCTGCCGTCCGAGTCGGCGACGAATAGTTCCATCTTCATCGGCGTGGTGAGGCCCTGCGCAAGCAGGTCCTTGTACTGTTTGGCGGCGGCCGCGGTTTTCGGGTGGTTGGCGCGCCAGACAATGTGTTGCGCGTCGCGGCTGTACACGGCGCCGCCATCATAGCCGAGCGAGCGGGTGAGGCGGCGTTTCCCCGAGCCGTCCTCCGCCATGGTCCACAACTCGAGATCGTGGCTCGCCATGGAAGTGTAGATGATGCGGCCGGTCGCAAAGTTCACCGTGGCTTCGGCGTCGTAGCCGGGCGTGGTGGTGATGCGGTGGGCGTCCGACCCGTCGTCCTTGGCGACGTAGATGTCGTAGCTCGGATAAACCGCCCAGACATAGCCTTTGCTGCGGTCCGCGGGCGGCGGACAGGCGTCTCCTTCGGCTTCCGTCGACGCGTAGAGGATGTGGTGGCCGTCGGGCAGGAAGTAGCCGCACGTCGTGCGTCCACGGCCGCTCGAAACGCGATGCACGTGCGAGCCGTCGGCGTCCATGATGTAGATCTGGTCGCATTCGGCGCCGTCGCGGGTCGATTGGAAAATGAGCCGCTTGCCGTCGGGCGACCAGTACGCTTCGGCGTTCTGACCCTCGAAGGTAAGCTGCCGCGGCTCGCCCAAATGACTGAGTTGCGCGCGAAGCGGGCCGGCGGCGAACAGAAGAGCGGCGCAGAGTGTCAAGCCGTAGAGCCCACAAGCCGCTGCCCGCTGGTTGCTCCCTCGAGACACTCGATTCCAGGCGAATGGGCAGCGGTCTGTTGTGCGCGAGTTTCCGGAGAAGCGAGTGCCCATGAAATGAGGATACAGGTCGCGTGTTTCCGCTGCTCCGCCCATTGCGCGCGCCAGAAGAATATAATCACGTGGAATCCGCATGTCCAATCAAGAATTGTCCGGCAAAGTTGCCCTCATTACCGGTGCGAGCAAAGGGCTTGGCAAAGCCATGGCTGTCGCGCTCGCCGGTGCAGGCTGCCGCGTGGCTCTCGTGTCGCGCGACGAGGGATTGCTCGAGAAAGTCCGTGGAGAAATCGCAGAATCCGGCGGCGCGGCCGATGTGTATCGCGCCGACGTGACGAAGGAAGACGAAGTGGCGCGCCTGGCTGATGAGGTTCCCTCCCGGAGCGGCCGCGTCCAGATCCTCATCAACAACGCGGGCATCAACATCCGCAAAAACCTCACCGAGTTCGCCCTCGCCGAATGGCAGAGCGTAATGGATACGAACCTGACCAGCGTGTTTCTGCTCTGCCGGGCGTTCGTGCCCGGAATGCGCGGAACCGGCTACGGCCGCATTCTGAACATGACGTCGATCATGGCGCACGTTTCGCTGCCCGGCCGCGCGGCGTATTCATCCAGCAAAACCGCGCTGCTCGGCCTCACGCGCGCGCTGGCGCTCGAACTCGCGCAGGAAGGCATCACGGTGAACGGCATCAGCCCCGGACCATTCGCCACCGACATGAACCTTTCGCTAATCAACAATCCCGAGGCCAACGCGCAGTTTCTGGCGAGCATTCCGGTGGGCCGATGGGGGCAAGTGAAGGAGATCGGCGCGCTGGCGCGGTATCTGTGCTCGGAAGACGCCGGCTTCATCACCGGCACCGATATTTTGATTGATGGAGGATGGTGCGCACGATGAACCCGCAGAACACGAATCCGGCTCCCGCCGCCTCGGGTGGCATCACGCGGCGCAGCGCGCTGCCGCTCACCGCGCTGGCTGCTTCGTCGTATAAGCGCATTCTCGGCGCCAACGACCGCGTGCAGGTCGGCTTCATCGGCTTCGGCCTCATCGGCCATGAGCACGTCTTCGATTTCAGCCACCAGAAGGACTGCGACCTCGCCGGCATGTGCGACGTCTACCAGCCTCGGCTCGAAGAGGGTCTGAAGGCGTGCGGGCCGCAGGCCAAGGGCTATCGTGATTTCCGCGAGATGCTCGACAACAAGGACCTGCAGGCAATCGTGATCGGCACGCCGGACCACTGGCATGCGCCGCTGACGATTCTCGCTTGCGCGGCGGGCAAGGACGTCTACGTCGAAAAACCGCTCACGCTGTTCGTGCGCGAAGGCCGTTGGATGGTGCAGGCGGCGCGGAAGTACAATCGCGTGGTGCAGGCGGGAACGCAGCAGCGCTCGGGCAAGCACTATCAGAAGGCGAAGGAACTGCTCGAAGCCGGTTATCTCGGCAAGATCATGTACGCGCACTCCGGCTCGCAGCGCAACGTAATGCCGGGCTTCGGCACGCCGCTTGACTCCGACCCGCCTCCGGACCTTGATTACAACATGTGGCTCGGCCCGGCGCCGCTGCGCGCCTACAACAAGCTGCGTAGCCTGTACCATTTCCGCTGGTTCTGGGATTATTCGGGCGGCCAGATGACGAATCTCGGCGCGCATGAGCTCGACATCATCCACTGGGTGATGCAGGTGAAAGGGCCGATCTCGGTTTCTTCCGTCGGCGGCCGTTTCGCGCTGCAGGATATCTGCGAGACGCCCGACACGCAGGACGCGATCTTCGAGTATCCGGGCTTCACCGTGCACTATTCCTATCGCGAGGCAAGCTCGGGGATGCGCGGGCGGTACGGACTCGAATTCAACGGCGAGCGCGGCGGCCTCGTCATTAACCGTGGAGGCTTCGAAATCTTCCCCGATATGAAGATCGACCCGATGAACGCGATTCCTGTGTTCCAGGGACATCCAACCGGCGGACCCGAGCGCAGCAATACCACTCCCGTGCCGTGGACACAGCCGATGAAGGTGCCCGGTTCCTCCGCCGAGCAGTTCGACCTGCATGCGCGGAATTTCCTCGATTGCGTGAAAAGCCGGCAAAGGCCGATCGCCGACGTCGAGGGCGCGCATCAGGTCGCGACGGCCTGCCACCTGGCCAACATGTCGCTGAAGCTCGGGCGGCGGCTGCGGTGGGACGCCGACAACGAAGTGATCGTCGGCGACGCGGAGGCCAACGCGCTGCTCGAACGGCCGTACCGCGAGCCCTGGGGCCAGGCCGTCCGGCACGCGCTGGCATGAACCGCCGCGGCTTCCTTTCACTCGCCGCCGCCTCGGCGCTATCTTCGCTCGGTAAAGCGGCCGAGCCGATGGCGGGGATGGGCGTCGCAACAACTTCGTACCTGAGCTTCTGGCGTCCGCGGGACACGCTCGAATTTCTCGAACACTGCCACGCGATGGGCGCAGCGGGAATTCAGTCGGCGATCCACGGCGACCCGGCGAAAATCCGCGCCCGCGCCGAAGAACTTGGCATGTATGTCGAGGCGATGGTGCCGATGCCGGAAAACGGCTCGACGGAGGCACTGGAGAAAGCGCTGAAGGACGCGCGCGAGGCCGGCGCAACCGCGCTGCGGACCGGCATGCTGCACGGCCGGCGCTACATCACGTTCAAGACGCTCGCCGAGTGGGAGGAATGGGAGAAGCGCGCCCGCGCATCAATCGAACAGGCGCTGCCGCTGCTCGACCGTTACCGCATCCCGCTCGGCATCGAGAACCATAAAGACTGGACCGCGGACCAACTGGCCGAACTGCTGGAGAAACATTCCAGCGAGTACCTCGGCGCCTGCCTCGATTTCGGCAACAACATCAGCCTGCTCGACGACCCCATGTACGTGGCGCGGAAACTCGCGCCGCACGCCGTCGTGACGCACGTCAAGGACATGGGCGTCGAGCCCACGCCGGACGGCTTCCTTCTTTCCGAGGTGCCGCTCGGCACGGGTATTCTCAACTTGCAGGCAATGATTGACCTCGTCCGGCAGGCGCGCCCGCACACGCGCTTCACGCTCGAAATGATCACAAGGGACCCGCTGCCAGTCGCCTGTCTGAACGACGCCTACTGGACGACCTTCCCGGACCGCGGCGGCATTTACCTCGCCCGCACCCTGCGTCTCGTCCGCGACTACCAAGGCGCAACGCCGCTGCCGGTAGTAAGTAACCTCCCGCGCGAGGGGCAGTTGGCCGAAGAGGACGCCAACGTCCGTACGTGCCTCGTCTTCGCGCGGCAGAAGCTGAAGGTGTGAGGACGCTTCACCCCACGAAGCCGAGCTTCGATGTCGGGAAGTTCGCCAGGTTCGGGAACACGGTCGCCAGCGCGCTATCGGGAATGCCGAACCAGGAGGCGAGCGTGGCGCCATATTGGTCGACCCCAGTCGTCGGGATCCACCGGCCACGCGTGTCGGCGTCGTTGGGGCCGGAAAGCTCGAACGTCGGGAACTGGCCGTAGATCTGCCCGCCGCTAACCGCGCCGCCCAACACAAGCTGGTTGCTGCCCCAGGCATGATCGCTCCCGTCGCCGGTGGTGGGCTGGAACGTGCGGCTGAAGTCGCTTTCGGTGAAGGTCGTCACCGAGTCCGCAAGCCCCAGTTCCTGGGTGGCGTTGTAGAAGGCGATGAGCGCGTCGTTCACCTGTGGGTAGAGCGCGTTGTGCGTCTCCAGTTCGCTGACGTGCGTGTCGAAGCCGCCGAGCGAACAGAAGAAAATCTGCCGGTTCATGCCAAGCGCGGACTGCACGCTCATAATCTGCGCCACCTGATGAAGCTGTGCGCCAAGGCTCGTCTTAGGGAACTGCGTCTTGAGAGTCGGCGCCTTTGCGAGCGCGTTCGTGAGCGCCTGCGCGTCGGCCATGCTGTTGGACATTACCTGATTCGCCGCCTGGACCAGGCTCACCCCGGTGTCGGCGGTGAGCAGCGTCGTCAGCGCGCTCAGCCGCGCCTGCGAGCCTTTCGAACTGTTGAAACCCTGCAGCATCAGCGATTGCCCCGGCGTTACCGCCACCGGTTGCGTGCTTGCGCCGGCGCCTTCGAGCACGTTGCCGGAAACGGAGAAGAAAACCGGAAAGTCCGACGTGTTGATCTTCTGCGCGGCGATGTAGTCGGCGGCGCGTCCCGCCCATCCCGTCGGGCTGTGGCCTTGGGCGACCGAGGTCTGCCACTGTAGCTGCTGGTCCGAGTGAGAGAACAGGTTGTTCGGGATCGGCGCCTGCGCCTGCTGATATTGGGCGCGCGTGAGCGGCTGCACCAGCGAGCCCACATTCGCCACCACGGCGAGCTCCTTCGAGCCAAACAGGCTCGCCAGATCGGGCAGCTTGCCGTGGAAAGAGTAGGGCGCGCCGGATACGCTCAGCACCGGCGCCGTAAGTTCGCTCGCCGGCAGCGCGAGGCCGCCGCGCAGGGTGGTGTAGGCCTGGAAATTTGTGTCGTCCATCGGCACCACCGTGTTGTTGCTGTCGTTGCCGCCGAACAGAAACACGCACACCAGCGCGCGATAGTTTGACGCGTTCTGCGCCATCGCCGGCAGCAGCCCGAACGGCCGCAGCGCCAGCGTGCCGACCGTCGTCAACCCAGCCCGAATGAATCCGCGGCGAGAAGTCATTTTTCGTCTCCTATTGCACGACCTGGTATTCGCTCGAAGTCAGCGCCACATACAGCGCCGCCTGCGCCTTGGCGAGCGCCGTGCCCTGTGCTTCGGCAGCCGCCTCCACTTGCTGGGCCACCGCCGCCGGCATCGCGTGGTGGAAGAACACGTAGCTGATATAGTCGGTGAGCGTCCCGGCGTCGCCCGCCTTCGCGACGAACGGACTCAAATCGACCTTGGTGCTCGGGTCTAGCTTGCCGTAAAGCAGGCGATTCACAATGTCGGCCCGGAAGGAAGCCGCCGCGGTCGACTGAAGCTGAAACTCGGGCGCCAGCAGACCGTTAGTCAGCCGGTATTGCGGCGAGAAGTAACTGAACACGCTAGGAGCCCGGAACAAATCCTGGCCAAGCTGCGCCGCATACGTTTGCACCGCGCTCGAATTGCCGAGCGTCGCGTTCAGGCCGCGCAGAATGTCCGCCAAAAACAGGATCGGCTCCCGCAGATGGCCGAAGTTCGCCGCCGTCGCCGTCACCGAGGACGGCTCGTCCCCGGCGCGCGCTTCCGGATCGGTGAGGATCGCCTGAATCACGGCCTGCATGTTGCCTTTCACGCCGTTGCCGTCGTTCAAAAACACATTCGACACGCGCCCGATGTAAGCCGGGCTCGGGTTACTGGTGACTAAATGCTGGATCAACTGCTCGCAGACGAACGGCGCCATCGTTGGCTGGTTCATCAGGTCGTCGAGCGTCATCTGCAGATCCTGTTCGGCCGTCTGCCCGGCGGGAATTACGTTGCCGCCGAAGATGTTTTTCTGCGTCTCGTCGTGATTAAACTCTGCCGCATACATCTGCCCCATGTAGTACGGCGGATTGTTCGCGCCCGCCTTATGCTTCGGCGCGGCCGGATATGTCCATCCGGTGAACACCTTGGCCATCTGAGGAATCACGGCCTCGTCGTAAGTAGGGACGGGATTGTTATTGGAATCCACCACCGGCGTGCCGTCCGCGTTCAACTGCGTCAAGCCCAGAGTAAAGAGCTGAAGTAACTCGCGGGCGTAGTTTTCGTTCGCCGACGTGCGGCCGGACGGGTCGGCCTTGTTGTTGTTGGCCATGTTCAAATACCGCCCCATCGCCGGGCTGAGTGTCACCGCCTCGATAAGGTCCCGGTAGTTGCCAAAAGCATTGTCTCGGAAGATGCGCCAATAAGGTGGGAACGCGTAGGCGTAGTTCACGCCGCCAAGCTGGCTGACCACCCAGATTTCGCTCAGCGCGAACGCCACCCGCTGGCGGAGCTGATCAGGTTGGGCGAGCGCATTCACGAAAAACGCCCGCTGCACGTCGGCCAGCACCGTGTATGGCTTGCCGGTCGGCCCGATCACAGGCTGATTCGGCAGGTCGGACGTATTCATCGCGAACTGAGCTTGCAGCCAGTTGGCGATCCCCATCTGCTGAAGTTGGGCGATGGAAGCGGGCGTCGGCCCCCATGTGGCCTGATCGAGAAACCGCGCGGCGGCGGTGTCGCTCATAACCGGAGTGGCATTCTGTCCGTTGGCCAGCACAAGCAGTGCAAGCGCAAGCAACAAAGTCTTCATGATTCAGCCCCGCTGGACTCTTTCGTACACACTTCTCTAACACGCGACATGGGGACAAAAGTTGCGCACGAGTGAAAAAAAGCGCTCAGCCTTATCGCTATCGGCAGCCGAAGGCCCCGTCAGGCCGGGGCGGCCTGAGGGGCTTCCGCCTCCAGTCCGCTGCCTTCCGGCTCCTTGCTCCGGTTCTCAGAACCCCCCGCGCGGCCGATACCCCGGCCTCGCCCGCACGCGGTACTTCTTTGCCGCATCCGTAACAATCTCGACCCGGATGTTCCGGAACCCTTCGTTCGGGTTCGGCTGTGGATAGTAAGTCACCGTGTAGCTGTTCCCCAGGTCCTCGCGGATCGACTCGAACGCCTCCACCTGCCGCTGCCACGTCTTGGCGAAATAAGCCTTCCCGCCCGTCTGCGTCGCTATCCGCCGGAACACCGTAGAAGAAACCGGATCCTTGTTCACCTCGCTCGTGGAGATTACGTAGATCGGAATCCCCTCGTCCTCCGCTACCGCCCGCACGTCGTCCGGAGCCACCATGCTCGCGTTGTCCGGCCCGTTGGAAAACACGATCACCACCTTGCGCCCCGGAACCTTCGCCGCATCCCGCAGCGTCAGCAGCAGCGAATTATACAACGCCGAATCGTCGCCGGCCACCGCGTTCCCCAGCCCGAAGATCGCATTCCCCCGCTCCCGCGTCAGCGGAGCCGCCCGCGATAAGTTGCGGCTGAACGTGTACACCGCCACCGAATCCGCCCGGTCCAGCCCGCGCACAAAATCCTTGATCGCGTCGGAGGCGTACACAAATCCCCGGTACATGTAGTTGCTCGTGTCGAACAGCACAAATACGTTGGTGCCCACGAACGCCTCTGTGCTGATATCGCCCCGTCCCACGGTCTGCGGCTTGTTGTCCGCGAACTCCCCGCCCACCGCCAGAGGACGCGTCGTCCCGTCGGCCAGCACCTGCACCGGAGGCTTGTTGCCCTCGCCGAACGTGTTCATCTTCTGCAGAATGTTGTCTTCGTATATCTTGAAGTCGCCCGGCTTCAGCCCGTTCACGTAGTGGCCCTTGTTGTCGGTCACCTCGAAGCTCAGCACCACGAGGTCTACCTTCACTCGGAACGTCGGCCGCTCCTGTGCACACACGATCGCCGTTCCCGCCGCCAATGCCGACGCCGCTGCTATGTACAAATACGTCACGGCTCCCTCCGCAAAACCCGGCCCCAATCCAATCTCAGTATCCACCAGCCGAAGTCGCCGTCCGGCCCCTATCGGCCTCCGCCAGAGCCTGCGTCCCTATCATCCGCAAGCTCCGCAACAGCGCCGGCCAGTCCTCCAGGTGTGTCGCGAAAATATGTTCCACCGTCGCCCTCGTCCATTCCGGCACCAGCACGTTCAACTGCGCCGGCCGCAGATGCAGGTCGTCGGCGAGCGCCGCGTAGTACAATCCGCTCGACTCCCAGCTCTCGGCCAGAATCCGGCTCGAATATCCCATCAGCGCCGGAAACGTCCGCAGGCTCAGCAACTGCGGTTCAAAAGAATTCGCCAGCGTCGGCTTCGGCGTCCCAAACGCCCGCGAAATCGCCTCCCGGTTCAACTGCCCCGGCGCTTCCTCGGCCTCCTGCCGGATCTCCACCGCCAGCTTCTCCCCCCGGCTCGCCTTCTCCCTGCTCATATCCTCGGCCATGAAATACATCTCCGAGGGCATCGTCTGCTCCAGCGCTCCCCGCGCGTTCCCTTCTTCCAGGTCCGCCTCAATGGTCGCCACCCGGACTGGCGCCGCGTACTTCCGCAGCTCCTCCAGCACTTCCTTCCGCCGCCCCGCATTCAGGCTCGCCTCGGCAAGCAGCGTCTCGCCGTATTCCATGTGCACCGATACCCAGTGCATCTGCAGCGGCGTCACCCGCCACCACCGCGGCACTGTCGCCCCAATCAGAATCTCCGGCACCAGGTCGCCCCAGATCAGAGCCTGCTCCCGCGACGGCACCAGAAAATTCTGCTCGGCCTGCGCCAGTGCGTACGGCAACCCGGCAAGCGACCCCAGCAGCTTCCCGCCCGCGCTCGTCGGCCACCCGCTCGCCTGTACATCGGTCATCTTCCACAGCGCACTCACGCCCTGCAGCCCCACGAAATCGTGGCTCCGCACGAACGCCGGATTCGTCAGCAGAAGCTCCGCGCCCGGCGGCGCATAGTAGGCGTAGTTCAATCCCACCAGCGTGTCCCGCAGAAACGGCGCCAGCAGCGCCCGCGGTTCGTCCCCCTTCTTGCCCGCGCCCCCCCGCTCCACAATCGCCCGCAGGTTCACCTTCCGCTCGTTTTCGATGTGCCGCTCGCTCCAATATCCGAACGCCAGCGCGTTCTTCTCCGGCGCGCTCAGCATCGCCCGCGGCAGAGGTATCTCCGAAATCCGGCTCTGCACCTTCGCAATCGCCGCCGTGTCTACCTTCTTGCCCTTTGCCAGCCCTTCCAATCCCGCTTCCAGTTTGAACAACGTGTCCAGCGGGATCAGCTTCTGCGCTTCGAACACGCGAATCAGGTTCTCCTGCATCGCCGTCTGCACATCCGCGTTCGCCCCGCCCGCTGTCCCGCCCGCCAGCAGGTCCACTATCCGGTCCTGCGCCGGCCCCTCTCCGCCTTGCGTGTTCTCGAGCAGCAGCTTCACCCCCGCTTCGCCCGCCGGAAACACGTCGCTCTCCGACGTGATGTCTTCAAACGGCTTCAGTATCCCCGCAAGCGTCCTATCCGCCGCCGCCGCCGGCAGCGACCCCTGCCGCAGGAAAATCTGCCACAGCCCGATCAACCCCTGCACCGTCCCACCCGCGTCGCTCCGCACCCCAGCATCCTTGATCGCTTCCACCGTTTGCGCCACGTCCAGAAACGACTCGATCGTCGCGTCGCTCAACTCCGGCGCTTCGGCAAGAATCGCA
>DAIDIH010000331.1 GCA_027459465.1 Bryobacterales bacterium
GACAAGGTCTATCTGGAGTTGTATGGGACGGGTCTACGCGGGGCGGCGCAGAACCAGGTGTCCGTGACGGTGGGGCCGTTGGCGCTGACTCCGGCTTTCGCCGGGGCGCAGCCTTCGTTTGCCGGGTTGGATCAGGTGAACGTGCTGCTTCCGTATTCGTTGAAGGGGATGGGCAACGTGCCGGTTGTGGTTACGGCCGCGGGTCGTGCGGCCAACATGGTGAACGTGACGATCCAGTAAGGAAGAGTCAGAACGGGAGCGCCATCTGCTCGGCGGCGGTCGAGGCGGATGGGGGCGGAGTGGGCTGCGCGGGGCGGAGGCCCCACTGTTCGAGGATCCAGCTTTGGTCCCAGCGGGCGCGGTAGCTTCCGAGGGCGTCGCCGGCTTCGTCGAGGGACGTGCTCAAGCGGTCGAGCATTTCGAAGGCTTCGGCGAAGCGCTCGTGGTTGGTGAGCAGGGCGGAGGCGGCGCGGGCGAGGTGGGCGCGTTCGAGGGGGTCGGGTTCGAGGGCAAGGCGGGCTTCGAGTTCGCCGAGGGCGCGCAGGCATTCGTCGGGTTGACGCATCCAAGAAGAAAAGAGAGCGAGGAGTTCGGCGGTGGGACGGGGCGCGGGCATCTGTTCGGATGTAGCGAAGAGGAGTGAGGCGCGGTTGCCGAGTTTCAGGATTGGGCGCAGTTCGGGGTGGAGGTTTTCGAGGACGAGGAGGCAGCGGCGGTCGCCGGTGAGCGTGCGGAGGGATTTCAGATTTTCTTCGTAGGGTCCGCGAAGACGCATGCCGAGTTCCCAGCCGATGGCGGCGATGACGCCGGTGGCTCCGAGGTGGGCGCAATTCACTTGGACGGCGGCTTCGAAATCGCCGGCGCAGGCGGAGGAGAAGGCGCGGGCTTCTTCGAGGGACGTTTCGGCGACTCCGGCGGAGTCGGCGAGTTGGGCGCGGAGAGATTCAAAGTTGGCGGAGGCGGAAGGAGCGGGACCCGTGCCGAGAAGATGGCGTTTGCAGGCGCGGAGGGCGACGGTGCGATCCGTGGAAGCGTCGAAGAAGCCGGTGCGTTTGAGAAGGGCGGGCAGAGGGCAGGGCGCGAGTTGGAGCACGAGGACTTCGGTGTGGGAGTCGCGCGCCTCGTTGACGAGAACGGTTTCCCAGGCTTCGCGCTTCCACGTTTCGGTGACCGAGTTGGGAGAGGCGAGCAGCAGCGTGACGTCTCCGCCGAGAGCGCGGCCGGCGGTTTCGAGATAATCCGGCGCGCCGTGGGCTTCTTCGAAATTGACTTTGTAAGGGGAATTAAGCTGAAGGTATTTGGCGACTGCGTAGGCTTCGGCGCGATCGGCCTGTACGAAGCAGAGGACGAGAGTGCGGCGCATTAGTAGAGAGGCGCCTCCCCGGAAGGACGGGTTTTCCAGCGGCGATGAATCCAGAGCCATTGATCGGGGTATTGGCGAATCACATTTTCCAGTATCGTCTGGAGGCGCTGGGTATCGGAAGAGGAATCGCCTGTAATTTCGATTTCGGGAAAGAAGCGCAGGGTGTAGCGCGCGAGTCGCGCGTCCCAGAGGGCGAAGCCGGGCACGACGGCGGCGCCACTGTGAGCGGCGATACGGGCGAAGGCCAAGTTGGCGCAGGCTTTGACGCCGAAGAAATCGACGAAGACGCCTTCGGACTCCGAGGAGTTTTGGTCGATGAGGACGCCGACGGCTTCGCCTTTTCGGAGGGCGCGAAGGATGGAGCGGGCGGCGTCTGTTTTGTCGATGAGGCGGTTGCCGGGTAGAGTGCGGCGGCGCTCGACGAGAGAGTCGATGAAGGGGTTGTCGAGGGGGCGGATGACGATGTTGAGGGGTTCGGCGAGGAGGGCGTGGGCGAAGGCGCTGAGTTCCCAGTTGCCGAGATGGGCCGTGGCGAAGAGGACGCCTTTGCCGCGGGCGCGGGCGCGTTGGAAGTGCTCGAAGCCTTCGTAACAAATCCATTCGGAAATGTTTTGGCGGTTGAGATCGGGGAAACGGGCGAAGAGGGCGAGGAGGCGGCCGATGGAGGAGAAGACGCCGTCGACGATGGGTTTGTGTTGGGGGGCGGGGAAGCCGGCGAGTTCCAGGTTGCGGAAGGCAGTGCGGCGGAGGCGCGGGATCAAGAGATCGAGCAGGCGGGCGTAGAAGGCGCCGAGCGAGAGGGCGAGGCGGCGCGGGGAGCGGCGCAGGGTGAAGAGAACGAAGCGTGCGAGAAAAAACTCGATGCGGAGCTTCACTCGGTCATTCGATCCAGCCGCCGCCCAGGACGGTGTCTTGGTCGTAAAGTACCGCGGCCTGGCCGGGCGTGACGGCGCGCTGTGGCGAGTCGAAGACGGCTTCGATGCGGTTGCCGTCGAGCGGGGCGATGGTGGCCCAGGCGGCGAGGTGCCTGTTGCGGATTTTGACCTGCGCGCGGCGCGGGGTCTCGATGGGCGGAATGGAGATCCAGTTCATTTCGCGGGCGGTGAGACGTTTTTGTAGGAGTTCGTCGCCGCGGCCGACGACGACGCGGCGGGTTTCGGGTTCGGTGGAGATGACGTAGAGAGGCTCGCCCGCGGCGATGCGGAGGCCGCGGCGCTGGCCGATGGTGAAGTGGTGGACACCGGCGTGTTCGCCGACGACGCGGCCGGTGGTGTCGACGATTTCGCCTTCGGTTTGGGCGCGGGCAATGCCCTGCTCGCGGAAATAGGAGTCGAGGAAGGCGGCGTAATCGCCGTTGGGGACGAAGCAGATTTCCTGGCTGTCGGGCTTTGTGGCGACTGCGACGCCGAGTTGGCGGGCGAGTTCGCGGACGCGGGTCTTGTCCAAGGCGCCGAGCGGGAAGAGCGTGCGGGCGAGTTGATCCTGGCGGAGGCCGAAGAGGAAGTAGGTCTGGTCCTTGCTTGCGTCGGCGCCGCGGTGGAGACGCCAGCGGCCGGTGGTTTCGTGGTAATCGACGCGGGCGTAGTGGCCGGTGGCGATGCGATCGGCTCCGACGCCCGCGGCCATGTCGAGGAAGTCGTCGAACTTGACGTGGTTATTGCAGAGGGTGCAGGGGATGGGCGTGCGGCCGGCGAGGTAGTCGTTGACGAAAGGCTTGACGACGCGCTCCTCGAAGCGGCGCTCGAAGTTGACGACGTAGTAAGGGATGCCGAGCTGTTCGGCGACGCGGCGGGCGTCGTAGACGTCGTCGAGCGAGCAGCAGCGGCCGGTGGCGCCGCCTTCGGGTTGCAACTCGGGGAGGCGGCGCTGGTTCCACAACTGCATGGTCATGCCGACGACGCGCTGGCCCTGCGCGGCGAGCATGGCGGCGACGGTCGAACTATCCACGCCGCCCGACATGGCGACGGCGATGAGAGATTCAGCGTTCACTGTAAGTCGGAGAGAGGCGGCGAAGTTGGGCGGCGGAGGACGCGACCGAGGCGATGAGGCGATCGACCTGGTCAGCGGTGTTGGTCCGGCCGAGAGAGAAGCGGAGGCTCGACCGCGCGCGTTCGGGGGACAGACCCATGGCGAGGAGGACGCGCGAAGGCTCGACCGCGCCGCTCGAGCAGGCCGAACCGCTCGAGACGGAGAAACCTTTCAGGTCGAGCGAAATGACCATCGCTTCGCCTTCGATGCCGTCGAAGTAGATGTTGGTGGTGTTGGGCAGGCGGGGCGCGGTGTGGGCGTTGACGCCGCAGTTGGGGACTTCGGAGAGGATGCCTCGTTCGAGGCGGTCGCGAAGGTCACGGAGGCGGGCGGAGGCGGCGGGGAGCGTTTCTTCGATGAGCGCGGCGGCGCGGCCCAGAGCGGCTGCGGCGGGTACGTTCTCGGTGCCGGCGCGGAGGCCGTGCTCATGGCGTCCGCCGAAGATCAGCGGGGTGAGGGGAGTGCCCTTTCGGACGAAGAGCGCGCCGGCGCCCTTGGGGGTTCCGGCTTTGTGGCCGCTGATGGAGTAAAGATCGGCCCCGGTTTCGTCCATGCGGACGGGGATTTTGCCGAAGGCCTGGACGCCATCGATGTGGAAGAGGACGCCGGCGTCGTGGGCGATTTCGGCGATGGCCTGGACGGGCTGGAAGGCGCCGGTTTCGTTATTGGCGTGCATCACCGAGACGAGGACGGTTTCGGGGCGGAGGGCGGCGCGGATGGAGGATGGATCGACGAGGCCGCCGGAGCTTACGGGAACGTAGGTGACTTCGACGCCTTCGCGCTCGAGTTGGGCGCAGGTGCGGAGGACGGCGGGGTGCTCGATGGCGGTGGTGACGAGATGGCGGCGGGCGCCGGGCGCGCTGCGCAGAACGCCGAACAGCGCGAGGTTGTCGGACTCGGTGCCGCCGCTGGTGAAGACGATTTCCTTGGCGTCGCAGTGGAGGAGCGAGGCGATTTGGCGGCGGGCCATTTCGAGTCGCTGCTTGGCGATCTGGCCGTCATGATGGATACTGGAGGCGTTGCCGGGAGCGTCGCGCAGCACGGCGGTGAAGGTTTCGAGAACCTCGGGCGCCACGGGCGAGGCCGCATTGTGATCGAAGTAAGCGCGCTCCACGGTGGATACTTTTCAGTCTAACAACTTATGCCTGGTTCTCTGATTACTCTGACTACGGATTTCGGCGTTGCGGACCACTTTACCGGGGTGATGAAGGGAGTCATTCACTCGATTGCGCCGCGGGCAACGATCGTGGATATTACGCACCTGATACCGCCGTTTGAAATTCTGGAAGGCGCCTTTACGGTGGAGGCGATGTACCGGTGGTTTCCGAAGAAGACGATCCATGTCGTGGTGGTCGATCCGGGAGTGGGGTCGGCGCGGCGTCCGGTGCTGGTGGAGGCGGCGGGGCAGTATTTCATCGGGCCGGATAACGGCGTGTTCACGCTGCTGATGGCGCGCGAGAAAGAGTACAAGGTGCGGCATCTGACGGCGGAGGAGTATCGGCTGCACCCGGTGAGCGCAACGTTTCATGGGCGGGATATTTTCGCGCCGGCGGCGGCGCACCTGGCCTCGGGCGTGGCGCCGGCGAAGTTGGGCAAGGTAGTGAACGATCCGTGGATCATCAGCGGGCTAACGCCGGTGCGAACGGGGAAGCGGTTCTGGGTGGGGACGGTGCTGCGCGTGGACCGCTTCGGGAATTTGATTACGAATTTCCGGGTGGAGGAGTTTCCGGCGGTGATGGAGCGGCCGTTTGAACTGCTTGCCGGGCTGGTAAAAATCAGCCGGCTCGCCGCAACGTTTTCCGAGGGCGAGCCGGGAGAATTGCTGGTGGTTCCGGGCAGCGCCGGATACTTTGAAGTGGCGGCGAATCAGGCTTCGGCGGCGCAGAAGCTGGGAGTGGCCGCCGGGTCGCCGGTGGAGTTGACGCTGTACTGATTCGCCGCGGGGGCGTCATTTTGCATTCCGCGCACAACGGAGCCGCGCGGCTTGCGCCGCTCGCGGCCCTGTGCGGTCCTTACTCCCCCTGGCCGCGCGAGTAGGATTCCTTGCCGTCGAACTTGCAGAGGTTCTCGGTTTTGATGAAGTCGAGACCGGCTGCGGCGATACGGCTCAGGAGGGCGGACAATTCGGAGTGCGGGACGGGTCCGCCGGATTTCGAGCGGAAGCGGCAGCGCCAGTGGTCGGTGCAGAAGGTTTCGGGCATACCGTCGGGCCAGACTTTGGTGCCGCGGTTGGTAATCATGGTCAGCGGCAGGCCGTCGGTCTGGAGCTTTTGGAGTTGGGCTGCGAGTTCATCGGGGGCGCCGGGGGTCCAGTCGAGGAAGACGTCGATGCCGATGGTTTCCTTTGTGGGCCGGGGCTTGCGGGTCCAGGACTTGATTTTGTCCGAGGGCACGGCGGTGTAGTTGACGGCCTTGAGTTTTTCGGGGAGTTTGCCGAGGCGGTCGCAGACGGCGCGGGCGAACTCACGGGTGCCGACCTTCTGCTTGCTGACGCCTTCCTGGAAGATGTCGTAGGTGTGGATGCCGTCCTCGATGGTGCGCAGCCAGGCGTTGTGGACGCGGGCGGCGACGCCGGCCTGGTTGATGTGGACGAGCATCATGACGCCGCCGAGAAGGAGGCCGGAGGGGTTGGCGAGGTTCTGTCCGGCGCGGCGGGGGGCACTTCCGTGGATGGCTTCAAACATGGCGCACTGCTCGCCGATGTTGGCCGAGCCGGCGAGGCCCACGGAGCCTGCGATCTGCGCGGCGACGTCGGAGAGGATGTCGCCGTAGAGGTTCGGCATGACGATGACGTCGAAGGCGGTAGGGGTGTCCGCCATTTTGGCGGCGCCGATATCGACGATCCAATGTTCTTTCTCGATGTCCGGGTACTCGGCGCCTACTTCGTCGAAGGTCTTATGGAAGAGGCCGTCGGTCATCTTCATGATGTTGTCTTTTGTGAAGCAGGTGACCTTCTTGCGCTTGTTGCGGACGGCGTACTCGAAGGCGTAGCGGACGATTTTTTCGGAGCCCGGCTGAGTGATGAGCTTGAGGCACTGGACGACTTCGGGGGTCTGCTGGTGTTCGATGCCGCCGTAGACGTCCTCTTCGTTCTCGCGGACGATGACGAGGTCCATGCCGGGGTGCTTGGTGTCGACGTAAGGAGCGTAGGCGACGCAGGGGCGGACGTTGGCGTAGAGGCCGAGGGTTTTGCGGACGGTGACGTTGAGGCTCTTGAAGCCGCCTCCCTGGGGGGTGGTGATGGGGGCTTTGAGGAAGACCTTGGTGCGCCGCAGCGACTCCCAGGCCGAAGGCTCGATGCCGGCGGTCAGGCCACGCTTGTAGACCGCCTCGCCGATTTCGATCGGCTCGATCGAGAGCGCGGCGCCGGCTTCGCGGAGGATGGTGAGCGTCGCGTCCATGATTTCGGGACCGATGCCGTCTCCGTGGGCGACCGTGATGGGAACAGGGTTAGACAAAGAAACTTCTCTCCTTCCGTGGATGAATCTGGATTCGTACTAATGTACGACACGGGAAACACGAAATGCAAGTCGTGTTTCCACTCGACATGCGGTCGGGAATGTGCCAGCATAGCTTTTAGGAAACCACCGGGCCGCCGACGGGGCCGGCGCGCTTGGTTCGGGGTGATTTGATGGAACGCTGGACGTTTCTGACCAATTACGGGCATGTGTTTCTCTGCCTGGCGGCGGAGCCGGCGATGCGGATGCGCGAGCTTGCGGAAAAGGTGGGGATTACGGAGAGGTCGGCGCAGCGCATTGTGGCGGATCTGATTGCGGACGGGTACGTGAGCTGCGAGCGAGTGGGGCGGCGGAATCATTACCGGGTGCATGGCGAGCTGCCGCTGCGGCATCCGAATGAGGAGAAGTACGTGTCGGGGGCGCTGCTGGCGATACTGAGGGCCAAGCGCGGGTTTCAGGCGTTAAAACCGCGCGCGACGCGGCGCGGCGCGGGTCCAGAATCGGTTAACGGCGAGCGGCGGTCGCAGCGCGCTCAGAGCGCCGCGGACCGCCGCCGCAAGGGCGCCAAGAAGGAGCGGGTGGCCAGGGCGAGTTCGTCGACGCGGAGCAGGCGGCAGACGGAATAAAACGCGACGACGCTTAAGGGGATGGATGCGGCGAGGTCGGCGAGGCGCGCGAGGCGGCCTTCGCCGAGCCAGCTCTCGATGGCGTGACTGGCGGCGAGGGCGACGGCGCCCATGACGATGCTGGCGACGGCGATGCGCCAGAAGCTGGAGAAGAGGGCGCGGCCGTGGATGCCGCCAAGGCGATTGCGGAGAACCAGGAACAGGGCGGCGGCGGCGGCGACGGCGACCGCGGAAGTGGAGAGGGCGAGGCCTGCGTGGCCGAGGCGGAAGGCCCGAAGCAGAGTAAGGGCGATCGCGAGGTTGAGTCCGATGGAGGCGAGGCCGGTCCACATGGGGGTGTGGGCGTCGTGGAGGGCGTAGAAGGCGGGGTTGAGGACCTTCATGGCGGAGTAGCCGGTGAGGCCGACGGCGTAGCAGGCCAAAGCGATGGCGGTCTGATTGGTGTCGTTCGCGTGGAAGTGCCCCCCCTGGTAGATGGCGCCGATCATGGTTCTGCCGAGCACGGCGAGGCCGATGGAGGAGGGCAGAGTGAAGAGGAAGACCATGCCGAGCGAGTGGGCCACGGTGCGGCGGAACTCGTCGATATTGCCGTCGCCGACGCTGCGAGAGATGGAGGGTAGCGTGGCTGAGGCGATGGCGACGCCGAACAGACCGAGGGGAAGCTGCATGAAGCGGAAGGCGTACTGCAGCCAGCTTACGGGGCCATCGCCGGGGATGCGGGAGGCGAGGTTGGTGTTGACCATCACGTTGATCTGGACGGCGGCGGAGCCGAGGATGGCCGGGCCCATCAGTTCGACGATGCGGCGAAGGCCGGGGTCCGACCAGTCGATGTGGAAGCGGAAGTGAAAGCCCAGGCGGCGGAGGGACGGGATCTGGACGGCGAGTTGGAGGGCGCCGCCTAAGACGACGCCGACGGAGATGCCTTCGATGGGAGTGAGGCCGATGCGTTGGCCGATGACGAAGCCGAGGCCGAGGCCGAGGCCGAGCGAGCCCAGGTTAAAGGCGGTGGAAGAGAGGGCGGGTACGGCGTAGCGGTCGCAGGAGTTGAGGATTCCCATGGCCTGCGCGGCGAGGGCGACGAGGAGCAGGAAGGGGAACATGATGCGGGTGAGGTGGACGGCGAGTTCGAACTTGCCGGGGATGGAGTGGAAGCCCGGGGCGAGGAGTTCGACGATGACGGGGGCGAAGATGGCGCCGAGGGCGCAGACGGCGCCGACGACGATGAGGATGGCCGAGGCGGTGAGGCTGGATAGTTCGGCGGCGGCTTCACGGCCGCGGCGGGCGAGCGTTTGGGTGAAGGTGGGGACGAAGGCGGAGGAGAGAGCGCCTTCGGCGAAGAGGTCGCGCGCGAGATTGGGGACGCGGAAGCCGAGCAGGAACGCGTCGTAGACGGAGCCGGCGCCGAAGAAGCGGGCGAGAATGATTTCGCGCAGGAGGCCGCTGAGGCGGCTGGCGAGGACGGCGAGGGACACGATACCCGCTGATCGCGCCACCTGTTCGGCCTGCGAGCGGGGTCCGGCGCCGGGTATCTGTGTTTCGATCGGCACTCTCGTTCTACCGCCGGCCGGCTACGGGGGCCCTAGCGTCCGTACTCCTCGAAAAAGCGGGCCACGGTTCGGATACCGGTGTAGTAATTTTCCAGCCGGAATTTCTCGTTGGGCGAATGAAGGCCGTCGTCGGGCAAGCCGAAGCCCATAAGGATGGAGGGGATGCCCAAATGGGTGGCGAAGTCGCCGACTACGGGGATGGAGCCGCCGCTGCGGATGAAGACGGTTTTCTTGCCGAGGGTTTCTTGGAAGACGCGGGCGGCGACCTCGATGGCGGGGTGGTGCGGGTTGACGGTGAGCGGGGGGCCGGCGCTGAGGACGCGGAGTTCGATGGAAATGCCCGCGGGGGCGTTGGCTTCGAGAAATTTCCGGAGAGCGTCGAGAATGCGGTCCGGGTTTTGATCGGGTACGAGGCGGAGGCTGAGTTTGGCGGTGGCTGTGGCGGGGATGACCGTTTTGGCGCCTGCGCCGGTGAATCCACCGGCGATGCCGTGGACTTCGAGCGTGGGGCGGGCCCAGACGCGTTCGAGGACGGTGTAGCCGGGTTCGCCGGTAAGCCGCGAGGCGCCGACTTCGTCGCGGAGGAACTCGGCTTCATCGAAGGGGAGGCGGGCCCAGCTATCGAGTTCTTCTTTGGCGGGGGGGCGCACGTCGTCGTAGATGCCGGGGATTTGGATGCGGCCGTTTGCGTCCTTGCATTTCGAGAGCAGTTCGATGAGGCCGAACACCGCGTTGGGAGCCGCTCCGCCGTAGATGCCGGAGTGGAGGTCCTTGGCTGGGCCGCGGGCGATGACTTCGGTATAGACGAGGCCGCGGAGGCCGATGCAGAGGGTGGGCAGGCCTTCGGCGAAGAGCTCGGTGTCGGAGACGAGAGCGACGTCGGCCTTGAGGCGGGCGGGATTTTCGGCGACGTAATCGGCGATCGACTCGCCTCCGACTTCCTCTTCGCCCTCGATGAGGAATTTGACGTTGAGCGGGAGTTTGCCGTGGACGGCGTGCAGAGCTTCGACGGCCTTGATGTGGGTGTACATCTGGCCCTTGTCGTCGGCGGCGCCGCGGGCGACGAGATTGCCGTTTTCCAACACCGGCTCGAAGGGGGGATTGCGCCAGAGTTCGAGCGGGTCGGCGGGTTGGACATCGTAGTGGCCGTAGCACAGGACGGTGGGCTTGCCGGGCTGATGGAGCCAGTCGGCGTAGACGAGGGGATGGCCGGCGGTGGGAATGACCTCGACGTTTTCCAGGCCGGCGGCACGCATTTTATCGGCGACGAATTCGGCGGCGCGGCGCACGTCGGCTTTATGCTCGGGCGCGGTGCTGATGCTGGGGATGCGGAGCAGATCCTTGATCTCTTCGAGCAGACGCTGCTCGTTCTGGCGTACGTAAGCGTCAATCGCGGTAGACATGGGGGTGCGGGTGCATCCCCATTATAGGAGCAACGGACGGGCTCAATCCGGTTTCAGAACGGCGATATAGCCGAGGTTGCGGTATAGCTGCTTGAAGTCGAGTCCGCAGCCGACGACGAAGCGGTCGGGGATTTCGAAGCAACGGTAGTCGATGGTGATCTGGGCGAGGCGGCGGGTGGTGCGGTCGAGGAGGGTGCAGAGGCCGATGGACTCCGGGCCGCGGCTGGCGAGGTTGCGGAGCAGGTAGCGGGCGGTGAAGCCGGTGTCGATGATGTCTTCGACGAGCAGCACGTGCTCGCCCTGAATGCCTTCGTCGAGGTCCTTGGAGATGCGAACGACGCCGGGCGCGCCGGCCGGGTTGACGAAGGGCGAGATGGCGAGGAAGTCGATTTTGACGGGGACGGTGAGGCGGCGGGCGAGGGCGGTGAGGAAGAATACGGAGCCTTTGAGGACGCCGATGAGTTTCAGTTCGCGGCCGGCGTAGTGGGCCGAGATTTCGGCGGCGACTTCGTCGACGCGCTGGTTAACCTGCTCTTCGGTGAAGAGGATGCGCTCGAGGCGCGGTTCGGCGGACGTCATGCGTGGTGTAGCTCGCCAGGCGTGCGGGCGTCTCCGTATTTGAGGATGAGGTCCTGAATATCCTTCTGGTAGAAGACCTGAATGTTAATGTGCGGGTATATGGCCCGGAGCAGCTTGATTTTGTGGTTCTTGCGGGTGACGAGGGCCTGTTTCATGGTGGTGAGCTCGACGTAGAGGTCGAACTCGGGGAGGAAGAAGTCGGGGGTAAAGGCTTCGATCACGCGGCCTTCGGAGTCCCACTGGAGGGGGAAGCTGCGGGGTTCGTATTCCCAGGGAATGCGGTAGAAATCGAGTAATTTGGCGAAAATTTCCTCGCTGGGATGGCTGAAAATGGGGCGGCGGGTGGCGATCTCGCCTGGGGGGCTGATGCCGAAACGGGCGAGTTTCAGGCGGATGCCGAACAGCATCTGGGCCTGGGCGGCGGCGCCGATTCCTGCGGCGTCGATGGCGCCGCGGGCGTGGAGGGCGGCCTCGACGACGGCGGCCTGCTGGGGGGTGTCGAGGGATTCGGTATTGAGCACGAGGCTCACGCTGGAGGCGTGGAGACGGGCACGGCCGAAGCGGAGTTTGTTGAGCGCCGCCTGCTGCTGTTCGTCGTGTTTGAGACGCTCGATGGCGGTGCTGCGTGTGAGACCCTCATCGGCCATGTAGGCGCCGATGCGGCTGCTTTCCGAGGCGGCGAGGTGGACCCGGAAGACATCCGGGAGGCCGCGGAGCAGGAACTGTCCACCGGGCAGGCAGTAGATGAGGCCGCCGTGAGCGGCGCGGCGGATGAGGACGTCGGCGGCGAGCAGGGGCCAGGCCCGGTCCGGCAGTGCTTCATTTTTTTTGCGGCCGTCGGCGAGGATCTGTTCGAGCCCGTCGCTGATAAGAAGTTCGTAGCTCAAGCGGGGCGCGAGTAGCCGGGCCAAATCTTCCGGCCGGCAGCCCGGTTCGCCGCTGATACTCAGAATGGACATTCGCTACGCCTTGTGAATCCGGATGAGGATTCCGCTGGCTTCGTTTTTCAGCTTCAGCATATCAGGACGACACGGATGGCCCGTACGGCGGGAAAGAAAGCGGCCGGGCGTTGGTCAGGCGCCCGGCCGGTAAAACCCGCGGGGCAGTGGAGGGTCGCCCGGCGGGTGTGGAGGAAAGCGTATTAGATGAGAAGCCCGCCGTGGCCGAGGGAGGCGATCTCCCAGCCGGAGACGCGATATTGTGCCAGGGCCGGTGGCAGGATGAGGTCGACGACATTGGTCTTGGCCGACCGGAAGCAGCCCGGCGCGGAGATGATGGGCGTATCTCCGTGATAGGCGAGCAGCAGCAGGTTGCCCGGTTCGACGGGCGCCATGAAGCGCTCGATCTGGCAGCCGGCTTTGGAGATTGCCCGGCCTATGGTGTCGTAGGGTCCGGCGGGCGCCGTTGTCGAGGCGATCAAGACTACGGTGGGTTTGGTGCGGAGCAGACTTTCCAGACCGCGCACGACGGCATCCTCGCGCTCGACCACGGCGAGGGATTGTACGCCGCCCAGCGGATACGGCTCCAGGCGCTGGTGCATGATGGTTTCAAACATTAGACGGGCGCGATCGCCGTGGTTGGGATCCGTATAGAGGACAGCGACGGTGGGCTTCCGGATGGGCCGTGCCTGGAGAATCGGCCCCTGCTCGGTGAGGATGTTCGTGACGGCCTCGAGCTCGGCCTGGGCAATGGCGAAGGGAGCGCTTTTGACGGTGGCCACGCGCCGGCCCGGTTCAGCGTACGAGAAGTTCGGCATGGTCGCGATGGCGATGCTGGAGGTGCAGTTGATCTGCTTCAGCAGTTCCTCGTCGATGAGGTTGCAGGAAGGCTCGGTCGCGATCAGATTGGCGCGGCCGCCGGCGGCGAGGCGGATTTCGAGCGCGCCGCAGCCCATCTCCATCCCGACCCGGGTGACGGCCTGATCCTCGCCGACTTCACCTTCTTCCAGTTCGGTGACCCAAACTTCCCGCATGCCTTCGGTCTCGAGCAGTTTTACATCCTCCTCGCTCAACTGATGACCTTTGGCGAGCAACTTCTTTCCGCCGGGACGAAAGATGGTGGAGCACAACACCCGGCCTGTTGACTGTCTGACATCCACAGTAAGAGCCTTCACAAGTCCCTTTCGCGCCAGTGCCACTGGCTTTTGCCTGGAATTGCGCCGGGCCTTAGCCCCCGAACTGCGAAGGCCTACCTCCGGCGATATGGTTTGGTGGCAATAAGGCAAAAAATCTCTCACAAAATTTATCGAGAGAGAACATTTTCTTCGACGGACATAAGTAATTCGTCAGTTTTTCTGGAGGAGGTGAGAAATTCAGGCAAAATGAATTGGCGGTTGGGGGGATTTGCGGAGGCGGGGGCCGGCCGAGGCACTGGGTTTGAGGCCGGAGACGGTCAGGCGGGAGGTACAGGCGCTAGCCGGCTGCGATACCTCAAGTAGCGGATGGTATTTCTACCCTAGCGGGACTATACTGTAGTCGGAACACGATTCGGTCACAGTTCAGACCGAAACTAAGGAGGCACCTATGTTTGAAAGCCTCGACGACACGATCCGGGCTGATGATCACAAGGCTGTCAGCACTCGGGAGCGCGCCATCAAGTGGATCATCGGCGCGATTGTTGCGGTAGCGGTGTTCGGCGGGCTCTATCTAAGTGTCCATCTCTTAGAAGGTTAGGAGTGGACCAGGCCGCGGCCAGCGACCGAAGAACTTTGCGTTGACGACCGAGCGCCGTGGCCAGGCGTGATGGGACTTGGTTGTGTGCTCGCGGTAGCCTGGGGATTAGTTTGCGGCGGCTACCTCGGGAATCTGGATGAACTGGAAGGAGCGCATCAGACTCTTCACTTTCATCGAGTACTCGGGGCGGGGGTTGTAGGTGGCGAGGATTCCGTCCAGGGATTTGTGCCTGTAGAGATGGGAACGGGAGAGCCGTCGCGCCACGGTTCGGATTCCGGCGGTTACGGAGGGGAAGTTTTGTTCGCAGTTGGCCCAGCCGAGCACGTTGTTGTTCCGGAACTGCTTCCCTCCACCGGACTCGACGACGGAAATGCTTGGTAAGAGACGCCAATCGAGGTGGTTCCGATCGGCCACCTCCAGGAAGACCCGGGCATGGTCGCGCAAGGGGCAGTTATGATCGGCGAAGAACTTGGTCAGTTTGGGCAGTCTGGCATCGATGCTTCTAGGCTGCAACGGGGGTTTGGCCGCGTTGACCGCTGTGCCTACCGGCGCTGCCAGCAACCCGGCAAACACCATCAGGCGCTTCGATAGTCTGTTCGGCATTCGACCTCCTCATTCCATCACCAGCCGTTGGGACAGCTAGTAGCAGGCATTTGTGGGAATTGTTCCGCCAGATGGGAAGTGCTCTGGCTCTTCTTAAAAAGGTTGCGGACGATTCGTCAGTGCGCCGCGCAGGGGGTAGATTGCGATCAAAATCTGGGATCGCTCCCCGCGTCACTCAGCGCCGGGTCCCTCGGTGAGGGCGCCGCAACACTTTTGTTATTGTACCAGACCGGGGGACTCGTCAACAGGTACGACAGTAAGATGGCTAACAGTACGTAAGCACGACGGCGTGGACCTCGCCGGGGCCGTGGACACCGCGGACGAGGATCTGCTCGATGTCGGCGGTGCGACTGGGGCCGGTGATGAAGACCATGGAACTGGAATAGGTGGCGGGGTCGGCGACGCGGGCGAGCAGATCTTCGAGGCCGGCGAGGATGGAGGAAGCGGGGATGAGGGCGACGTGGATTGGCGGGAGGAGAGAGATGAGTCTTGGCTCGCTTGGCTTGGCGAACATGACCATGGTACCGGTGTCGGCAAGTGAGTAGGTGGCGCTGGAGATGCCGATGTCGCAGCGGGCGCAGGCTTCCCGGCGGGCGGCGGCATCGGGGAAAGAGTGCTCGACGCCTTCGAGATCGAGGATGCCGGTTTCGGCGAGCAAGGGGTGATCGGCGGCGACGGTGGTGCGGCCGTTGCGAATGGCCTTGACGGTTTCGAGGACGGCGGAGCGGTCGGCGGCGAGGTGAGGTTTTCCGGCGAGGGCTTCGAAGCGTTCACAGAAGGTAGCGACGCGGTCGGGGACGGAGGGGATCTGTAGTTCGAAGTTGGGGCGTGGGGGGATGCCTTCGCCGGGCATGCGGCCGAGCGCGGTGCGGATACGGCCGAGGATATTTTCGCGGGCGCTCATCGGGCGGCCTTTCGGGACTTCCACTGGCTGCGGAAGCTTTGGGGAGCCGGCGGCGGGAGATCGCGCTGGCTGAGCCAGGCGGCGAGGGGCGCGAGGTTCATGGGCCAGCTTAGCTTGCGGATCCAGGCTCCGTTTTTGGGGCGCGGGGCGAAGTGGGCGGCGATGGCGCCGAACAGCGAGAACAGTTTCGGACGGGCCATGATCGAGGCCCAGATGCGGAAGGCGGTTCGTTCGGCGGGGCCTTTGGCGCCGGAAGCGATGACTTCTGCGCGAAGCTTCAGCAGGACCTTGGGGATGTCGATTTTGACGGGGCACACCTCGGCGCAGGCGCCGCAGAGGCTGGAGGCGAACGGGAGCCAGGGGTCCTTGCCGATACCGTGGAACTGGGGAGTGATGATGGCGCCGATGGGGCCGGAGTAGACCCAGGGGTAGTTGTGGCCGCCGATTTTGCGGTAGACGGGGCAGTGGTTCAGACAGGCGCCGCAGCGGATGCAGAACAAGGATTCGCGCTTGCCGGGGTCGGCGAGGAGTTTCGTGCGGCCGCCGTCGAGCAGGACGAGGTAGAACTCTTCCGGGCCGTCGGGTTCGTTTTCGCGGCGGGGTCCGGAGAGGAAGGAGGTGTAGACGGTGAGGGGCTGGCCGGTGGCGCTGCGGCCGAGGAGTTTGAGGAAGACGGCGAGGTCCCTGGCGGTGGGGATGAGCTTTTCGATGCCGGCGACGGCGATGTGGATGCGGGGCGCGGAGGAGGAGAGGCGGGCGTTGCCTTCGTTTTCGACGATGACCACGGCGCCGGAGCCTGCGACAACGAAGTTGGCGCCGGTGATGCCGATGCCGGCTTCGAGGAATTTTTCGCGGAGGGTGGCGCGGGCGATTTTGGTTTGCTTTTCGGGCTCGACCTCGCGCTCGACGCCGAGGTTCCGGGTGAGGACGTCGGCGACGTCGTAGCGCGTCATGTGAAGCGCGGGCGCGACGATGTGATAGGGGCGCTGGTGGGCGAGTTGGAGGAGGTATTCGCCAAGGTCGGTTTCGACGGCTTCGAGATGGTGGCTTTCGAGGCGGTCGTTGAGATGGACCTCTTCGGTGGTCATCGATTTGGACTTGACGATGACGCGCTCGCCTTTTTCCTTGGCGAGGTTGAGGACGAAGTCGGCCACCTGGTTGGCGTCCTCGCAGAGGACGACCTTGCCGCCGCGCGCGGTGACCTGGGATTCGACGAGTTCGAGGTAGTAGTCGAGGTGCTCGATGGTGTGGCGCTTGATGCGGTTGGCGAGGGTGCGGAGGTCCTGGTAGGCGGGCAGGGCGTCGGAGGCGACGGCCTTTTTGCGATGGTCGATGAGGCGCTGCGTGGCGCTGTAGATGGCGGTTTGCAGGCGGGGGTCGCCGAGGGTTTCGTGGATGGCGGCGTCGGGCGGGGCTGAGGAGGGGTTCATCGGCTTGCGAGGACCTCGGCGAGGTGCATGGTGCGGATGGGGAGTCCGGCGCGGGAGATGGCGCCTTGCAACTGCATCAGGCAACTGGAGTCGATGGAGACGACGGTGGAGGCTCCTGTTTTCTGGATGGAGTCGATTTTGGTGCGGGCCATGCCGCCGCTGACTTCGGCGAATTTGACGGAGAAGGTTCCGCCGAAGCCGCAACATTCTTCGGCGGCGTCCATCTCTTTGAGGGTGAGGCCGCGGACTTTGCCGAGGAGGCGGCGGGGGCCGTTCTTGATGTGCATTTCGCGGAGGGCGTGGCAACTGTCGTGATAGGTGACGACGCCGTCGAAGCGGGCGCCGACGTCGTCGGTCTTAGCGATTTCGAGCAGGAAGCGGGAGAACTCGTAGACGCGGGGTTTCAGTTTGAGCGATTTTTTATGCCAGTCGCTGCCGGGCTCGAACAGTTCCTCGAAGTGGTGGGAAATCATGGCGCCGCAGGAGCCGGAGGGGACGACGATGTATTCGGCGCCCTCGAAGACGCGGAGGAAGTGCCGGGCGACGGTGGCGGCTTCGTCGCGGTAGCCGCTGTTGAAGGCGGGCTGGCCGCAACAGGTCTGATCCTGGCGGAATTCGATGTCGTAGCCGAGGCGTTCGAGCACGCCGGCCATGGCGAGCCCGACGTTTGGGAAAACCTGGTCTACGATACAGGTGACGAAAAGGGAGACGCGGCCGGAGGGCATTCGTTCAGTCCCGATTGTATCGCGGGCGGCCTACAGTCGCGATGGGACACCGAAAACGGTTTGCGTGCCCTGATAGGCGGTGATCATATGGTAGGCGAAGCCGGTGTCGCGGGCGCGGGTGACGACATTGGGATCGACCGGGCGGCCTTCGAGATGGTTGAGGTAGGCGCGTTCGAGGTCGAGCGTGAGCGGTGTGTTGAGCAGCCAGTCGCCGGCGGTGTAGTAGTTTTTCCACTTACCGTAGCCGGCGGCTTCAAGCGCCCGCTGCGCTTCCATGCCGGCGGCGATGGCATCGTTGAGTAGGGCGATTTTCGTGGGTATCGCGACGGCCTGCTCCATTTCGGCGAGCTTGAGGATCATCTCGTTGAAGTGGAGGTGCATGTCTACCTGGGTGAGGATGTTGGCCTGGAAGAACTGCTGGCGGTTTGGCGGGACGAGGGGTCTGGCTTTCATGGCGAGGTCGCGAGCGTGCTGCCAGCGGGGTTCGGCGTCGCGCGCGGGGGCGAGGATTTTTGAGGCGAAGTCATCGATGGTGGAGAAGGGGATGCGGCCGGAGAGGCCCTTCAGGGCGTTGGTGTTTCCTTCGAGGAGGGCAAGGAGGATGCGGCGGGTGACGGTCAAATAGAAGTTGTCGGCGGCGCGGGCGTCTTCGGCGTTGCCGTATTGGGCGGGAGCGGCGAAGTAGGCGTTGTAGTAGGCTTCGACGGCTGGGGCGGCGCGGGGGCCGAACTCATCGCGGCACCAGCGTTCGAGGTATTCGGTGTCACCGTGGGGCTGAGGGCCGACCCAGGGTTTCGGGTTCCAGGCGAGTTCCATGACGGCGCGGGTGGTCATGACGACGGGTCGAACGTTGGCGGTGTTGATGAGGAGCCAGCGGGTTGCGCCGGCGTTGACGGCACGGCCGAGCTCGCGCTGTATGCGCTCGAGGGGGACCATTTCGCTGTAGTGGTTGGACATGTAATCGAACATGGCGGTGTGGTAGTACTCGCCCTGGCCCGCGGCGATGGCGCCGTGGTCTTCGAGAAGACCGTGGCCGTTGTCGGGCCAGATGAGCGAGACGCCATTGGGCACCTTTAAGAAGCCTTCGTGGATAAAGGTGGCCGCTTCGCGCCAGGCGTTCAGGAAGATTTGCGGGTGGGGGTCCTGTTTGCGGACGATGGCGATCTGGGTGTCGATGGCGGAGCGGATGATGCGGGCGCGGCCTTCATCGGTGGTGGGCGCGTTCGAGTCGTTCAGCCAGAAAGGATAGTCGTTCTGGCCGCGGAAGCCGACGCTCCAGAGGACTTCGAGGCCCTTGGGGTACTGGCTGGCGGCGCGGGTCCAGGCTTCTTCGAGAGATTTGGGATCGGAGAGAAACGACATGGGGCGCGTGGGCGGCCAGCGGTAGGTGTCGAGACCGAGGGTGTTGACGTGGTGCTGGGTGACGAGGAGGCCGCGTTCGCCGGCGGCGCGGATCTGAGGCTCGTAGGGGAAGATCCACGTGCCGGGGACGACCATGTTGCCTTTCAGGCGGAGGATGGCTTCGAAGATGTGGTCCCAGGTGCTGAGGGCGATGCCGGTGCCTTGCTGCACGCCGGGCGTCCAACCGGTGAACAGATCCTCGTCGTTGAGGAACCAGCCGCGATAGTGGAACGTGGGGCCTTCGGTGTGGGCGTAGTTTTCGGGGAGGAGGACTTCGGTGCGGCGGGCGGGGGCGTGGTCGGTCCAGTAATAGAGAGGGTCGACGCCGAGGAACTGTTGGGAGAACTGATAGACGGCGTAGATGGCTCCGCGCATGTCGGAACCGGTGAGGACGACTTCGTGCTGGTTTGCGTTTTCGATGGTTTGGATATGGAGCGTTTCCCAGCCGGAGGGCCTGGCGACGGGCGCAGGGAGCGGTTCGTTGCAGGCGATCCAGATGGTGGATTCGCCGGTTTGGCTTGCGTTGTGGATGATGGCAGGACGGCGGCCGAAGACGCGCTGAAAATCGCCAGCGAGATCCGAGGCGGCCATTTGCAAGGGGCCCGGTTCGCGCGAGTCGATGAAGATGGTGGTTGCGGCGGTTACGCGCACGCGTGCCGGGGCGAGCGTGGAAAGGCAGAGAAGCGAAGGCAGCAGGAGAGCGGCGGTTCTCATCAATGTCGAGTTCCTTGCAGATCAAACTATACGGGCTTGGCGCGCGGCAAGGCAAGGACGATCAAATTCGCACGCAGGGGACGGTAAAATGAAAGGTATGAGGCGTCGTGACGCGTTGCGATGGATGCTGATTCTGGCGCCCGCCGCGGTTCGCGCGGCTTCCACGGCCGGCGCGGCGAAGTCCATTTCGGTTCGCGGCATTCTCACTAAGTCGCCGGAGGGCAAACCGGCGCTCATGACGACGGACGGCAAACTCGTCTACCTGCATGGCGACCCGGACACGATGGGCGTGCTGAACGATGTGCGGCTGGCGAACATGGATTTTGAAGCGCTGGGCCACTACACGTCGCCGGGGCATTTCGAGATCGACCCGATTCACGAACGCGCGATGTTCGTGCACAAGGACGGCAAGCGGCTGATGATCACGTACTGGTGCAATACGTGCTACATCCGGACCTACACGCCGGGGCCGTGCTGGTGTTGCCAGAAGTACACGGACCTCGACCTGCGCGAATCGGTAGACGAATAGCTTTCCTTCGGGCGGTGACTTTGGTTACTGAGCCGGGGGCCCGTCCGGCCTTACGCTCGAATCAGAGAGGAAAGCCGGAATGGCTCCAGACTGTATCGCAGTACGATATGCTTTTCTTGCCGGTGGGCCGCGAGCCATGGCAGCACAGAGCGGCGCCGGAGGGAGGAGCCATCGCTAATGCCACGGCGCCAGCTTGCTCTGGGCACGCTGTCTTTCGCTTTGTGTTTCGCCGCGTGGGGTTTGGTGAGCGCGTTTGCGCCGCGGTTTCGGGCGCTGTATCACCTCAATGCGAGTGAGGCCGCGTTTCTGATTGCGGTTCCCGTGCTGCTGGGCGCGCTGGCGCGCGTGCCGATGGGATTGTTGACGGACCGCTTCCATGGCCGCGTGGTATTTCCGGCGTTGATGCTGTTCTCCGCCATAGCCTGCGCCTGGGTTCCGTTCACGCAAAGTTACGCCGGGCTGCTGATCGCGGCGTTTTTCCTGGGGATGGCGGGATCGTCGTTTGCCGTCGGGGTCGGGTTTGTTTCGCCGTGGTTCGAGCGCGAGCAGCAGGGCGCGGCGCTCGGCGTGTACGGGCTGGGCAACATCGGGCAATCGGCGGCGGTGTTCGGCGGGCCGGTGCTGGCCGCGCTCATCGGTTGGAAAAGCGTGTATCTGGCCGCCGCGGTGCTGCTGGCGGTTTGGGCCGCGACGTTTTATCTCAGCGCGCGCAATGCGCCCCGTCTGCCCCCTCCCAAGACGTTGGGCGAGATGCTCGCACTGCTGGGCCGCGCGCCTCTCGCCTGGGCGCTCTCGGCCTTCTATTTTCTGACCTTCGGCGGCTTTGTCGCTTTTTCGATCTATCTGCCGAGCCTGCTGGCGCAGGAGTTTCATCTCAGTGCGACGGACGCGGGGTTCCGGACGGCGGGGTTCGTCGTGCTGGCGACGCTGTTGCGGCCGGTGGGCGGTTGGCTTTCGGACCGGATCGGCGGGGCGCGCCTGCTTTCGGCCGTCTTCCTCACGATTGTGCCGTTCGCGCTGCTACTGGCATGGCCGTCGATGATTCCGTTCACGGCGGGCGCGTTGGGCTGCTCGGCGCTGCTCGGGTTGGGCAACGGCGCGGTGTTCAAACTGGTTCCCGAATATTTCCCCGCGGAGACGGGCACGGTGACGGGACTTGTGGGCGCGATGGGCGGACTCGGCGGTTTCTTCCCGCCGCTGCTGCTCGGCGTGTTCAAGGACCGGTTGGGCGTGATCTGGCCGGGATTCGTCTTGCTGGCGGCTTTGGCGCTGGTTCTGTGGTTCGTCAATGCGCGGCTGTTCGTTCCGCATGAGGCGAGCCTGCCGCGGACGCCGGGCTACGAACGGGTGCGCGCGGGCGCGTGGGCGACGATCTGGACCGGGCTGCTGGTTGCGGCGATTGTGGTGGGGTCGCGGAATCTGGAGAACTTCGACCCGTCGCTGGTGATTTACACATTCGCTGTGATCTTTGCGACGTGGGGGGTGGTGTATCACTACAACGTTTGGATTGAGAAGCCTCCGACGCGGGTTTACTGGGACCGCGGGTGGGAGCTGTTCCGGCGCAACGGCTTGTTGCGCGGCCCGGCGAGGGTGGGGAAGACGGTGTTCACGCACATACTGACGCAGCGGTTCATCTTCAACCGCTCCCGGGTGCGATGGGCGATGCATCAGTTCCTTTTCTGGGGCTGTCTGCTGGCGGTGGCGATCACGTTTCCGCTGGTGTTCGGATGGATCAGTTTTCGCAGTGCGCCGGATAACCAGATGGTTTACGTGACGTATCTGTTCGGTTTTCCGGCGGGACGCTTTGCGATCCGGACGCTGACTTCGACGCTGCTGTTCCATGGTCTGGACATCGCGGCAGTTCTCGTGCTCACGGGTATCGCTTTGTCCCTGTGGCGGCGGCTGCGCGATCAGGGCGCGCAGGCCGTGCAGTCGTTCGCGATGGACTTCGCGCCGATTCTGATTCTGTTCGCGATTTCGGTGACCGGGCTTGCGCTGACCGTATCGCAGGCATGGCTGGGCGGGGCGTCTTACAGCTTCCTTTCGATTTTGCACGCGATCACTGTCATAGGCGGGCTACTGTATCTTCCGTTCGGGAAGTTCTTCCACATCTTCCAGCGGCCGGCGCAGGCGGGCATCAAGCTGTACCAGCAGGCCGGCGACGCGGATCCTGGAACGATCTGCGGGCGGTGCGGGACGCGGTTCGCTTCGCGGATGCAGATTGAGGATCTGACGACGCGCGTGCTGCCGCAGTTGGGGTTCGATTACCGCATGAAGGAAGGCATCGAGTATTGGCAGGCGCTATGTCCGGCGTGTAAGCGCAAGTCGATTGCGAGCGCGCAGCTTCGGCGGAAGGAGGAGTACAGCCGTGGCTAAGCCGACCGCGCCTCTTACCGAGCTTGCACGCGAATTCGGGCCGCATCTAAACGAAATTCCGGCCGGAGGGTGGCACAGCGAATCCGAACAGCCCGCGGAGCGGCTGGTGCAGACGCACTGCTGCTTCTGCGGCCAGCAGTGCGGCATTCAGCTCAAAGTGCGGGATAACACTGTGATCGGGTTCGAGCCGTGGGAGGAGTTTCCGTTCAACCGTGGAATGCTTTGCCCGAAGGGGGTGAAGCGGTATCTGCAAGCGAACCATCGGGACCGGTTGCTCGAGCCGCTGATGCGGAGCGAGCACGGGTTCCGGCGCGCTTCCTGGGATGAGGCTCTCGATGAGACGGCTCGAAGGCTGCGCGAGATACAGGCCAAATATGGGAAGGATTCGGTGGCGGTATTCGGGGGTGCGTCGCTGATCACAGAGAAGGCGTATCTGATCGGCAAGTTGGCGCGTCTTGCCTTAGGCACGCGGCACGTCGACTACAACGGCCGGCTGTGCATGGTAAGCGCCGGGGTGGCGTATAAGCTGGTGTTCGATTTTGACAGGAGCCCGATTCCGTGGAGCGATATTGCGGAAGCCGACGTGATTTTCGTGGCCGGGGCGAACATCGGGGAGTGCGCGCCGATCACGACGGATTACATCTGGCGCGCGCGCGACCATGGCGCGCGGCTGATTGTGGCGGATCCCCGGATGACGCCGATCTGCCGGAACGCCGATTTGTACCTTCCGGTGCGGCCCGGCACAGATCTGATCCTGCTAATGAGCATGCTGCACGTGATTTTGCGCGATGGACTGGAGGATCGCGCCTTCATTGCCGAGCATACGACTGGGTTCGATGCGGTGGCCGAGAGCGTGCGGGCGTGGGACCCGCGCTCGGCGGCCGAGCACACCGGCGTGCCACCACAGTCGATTGAGACGGCGGCGCGGTGGTTCGCCGAAGGTCCGAACTCGGTCGCCCTTCACGCCAAAGGAATCGAGCACCAATCCAAGGGCGTGGAGAACGTTCTGGCTTTGCTCAATATTGTGCTTGCCACCGGCCACATCGGACGGCGGGCGAATGGCGCCGCGATGATTACCGGCCAGGGAAATGGGCAGGGCGGGCGCGAGCATGGACAGAAGTGCGACCAGTTGCCGGGTGCGCGATCGATCCACGATCCGGCGGCGCGGGAGCATGTGGCGAAGGTGTGGGGCATCGAGCCGGGCGAACTGCCGGAGGCGGGCTACACGGCGCAGGAGATCATGAACGCGATCCATGCGGGGGAGATCAAGGCATTGTTCAGCCTGTGCTTCAATCCGCTGGTGTCGCTGCCGCAGGCGGAGTTCACGCGCGAGGCGTTGAACAAGCTGGAATTTTTCGGGATCATCGATTTCTTTCTTTCCGAGACGGCGCAGCACGCCGACATCGTACTCCCGGGGAGCCTGCAGGAAGAGGAAGAGGGCGTCACGTGCAACACGGAAGGGCGCGTGATTCACATCCGCAAGGCGGTTGATCCGCCCGCGCACGCGCGGGGCGACTCCGAGATTTTGTGCGACCTTGCGCGGCGGCTTGGGAAAGGGGAGTACTTTCCGTACCGATCCACGCGGGAGATATTCGACGAGTTGCGCGAGGCGTCGCGCGGCGGGATTGCCGATTATTACGGCATTACGTATGAGCGAATCGACCGCGAGTACGGCGTGTGCTGGCCGTGCCCGTCGGAGGACCACCCTGGGTCGCCGCGACTGGTGGAGAACGGCGTATCAATGTTTCCCGACGGCAAATGCCGCTTTCAAGTAACCGTGCCGCGCGAGAGCGGCGACCCGACGGATGCGTCGTACCCGATTTACCTGACGACCGGACGAGTGGTGAGCCAGTATCTGTCGGGCACGCAGACGCGGCGCATCGGCGGGCTGGTGGCGATTTATCCGGAGCCGAAAGTGGAGATTCATCCGCAGCTTGCCGCTGCGCACGGCATTGCGGACGGCGACTGGGTGACGGTGGCCACGCGGCGCGACGAGATTACGCTGCGCGCGATGGTGGTGCGGACGATCCGGCCCGACACCGTGTTCATTCCGTATCACTGGCCGGGCGGGCAGAGCGCGAATAAGCTGACGCACCGGACGCTCGACCCGCGGAGCAAGATTCCCGAGTTCAAAGTGTCGGCGTGCCGGATCCGCAAGGCGAACGGGCCCGGGGAGGACCGCTGATGTTCGGCTACGAGTTCTACGTCGACACCACGCGCTGCATCGGGTGCCAGAGTTGCGTGAAGGCGTGCGAGGAGTGCGAAACGCACCGCGGTGTTTCGATGATCAACTTCGACTACGTGGACCGGCCGAACACGATCGCCACCGCGGCGTTTGTGTGTTTTCACTGCGACGACCCGACGTGCGCGCAGGTGTGCCCGGCGGACGCGATCAAGAAGGACGAGGACGGCGTTGTACATTCGTCGCTGAAGCCGCGGTGCATCGCCTGTTCGAACTGCGTTTATGCCTGCCCGTTCGGCATTCCGAAGCTGATGCCGGAGATGGAGCAGATGATGAAGTGCGACATGTGTTACGACCGCACGTCCATTGGCCGCCGGCCGATGTGCGCTACCGTTTGCCCCAGCCAGGCGCTGGCTTACGTACGGCCCGAGGAGATTGCGCGGCGCCGCGAGAAGCCGCAAAACGTGGTGTGGTTCGGCAAACAGAAGGTGCTGACGAAGGTGTATCTGATGTCGCCGGCGGGCGCGGGCGACGTTGTTCTGGACGTGGCCGACTACATATGGAAAGGAGAAACCGTTGAAGCCGCCGTGTAAGGAATGCGAACCGTTGTGGCGCGAGGAGTTTTCCGTCCGAAAGGCGGGCGAAGCGTATGTCGCCCGGCGCCAGTTTACTAAGTTCCTCACTCTGACCAGCCTCGCTATGTTTGTGGGTAACCTGTGGATCCTGGCCAAGAGCTTTGTCAGCCGCCCGGTGAGTTATCCGGAGAAGGCGATTGCGAATTTGGGGGAAATTCCGGTCGGGGGAGTGAAAGTGTTTCAGTATCCCAATCCGGGCGAGCAGTGCCTGCTGATCCGCACGGGGGCGGATGAGTACGCCGCCTATAGCCAGAAATGCACGCACTTGTCGTGCGCGGTGTATTACTCGGCGGAGAATAACCGGATCGAATGCCCGTGCCACGAGGGCTATTTCTCCATCCGTGACGGGTCCGTGCTGCAGGGGCCGCCGACGCGCCCGCTGCCGCGCGTGGTGCTGAGGCGGCGGAATGGGCAACTGATCGCCCTTGGTATGCAGGCGGAGCCGGAAAGCTGATGGATCCTTCACTGCCCCATCGGAGACGTGGACTCACCGCGATCAACGGCGCCATGGCGCTTGTCGTGGTTCTAGTGATCACGCAGGTGTGGCTGCTGTCGGCGACGCTCGACTCGTTCCTTGCGGGGAGGCGTTCGGCGGCGCTGCCGGGCGCGATTTTTTCCGGACTGCTGTTTCTGGGCTGCGGGGCGCTGTATTTGTTCATCGTGCGGATTGAACGGCAGGCGCGGAAGGACGAACGGGAGAAGCCATGAAGAAGCCGTTCGTACGCCGCGCTTCGCCCGATGGTTCGCAGACGCTCCGCCGTGCCGTGCAACTGGCTTTTGTCGCGCTGAACGAGTGGATTGGGGTCGAGTTCTATCTCTTCGTGCGGCAGTTTGAAACCGGCGCGGCGGTGACGCACGCTCGTCCGCCGGGGGTGGAAGGCTGGCTACCGATTGCGGGCCTGCTGAACCTGAAATACACGCTTCTCACGGGCGAGATGCCGGCGATTCATCCGGCGGCGATGGTGCTGCTGGCGGCGTTTCTGGCGATGAGTTGGCTGCTGCGGCGGTCGTTCTGTTCGTGGCTGTGTCCGGTGGGGACGCTGTCGGAAGAGTTATGGAAGTTCGGACGGCGGACGTTCCGGCGTAACTGGCGGTTTCCGCGGTGGCTGGACATTCCGTTGCGGTCGCTCAAGTATCTTGTGTTCGGGTTCTTCCTGTATGCGGTGCTGTCGATGCCGGCGGATGCGATCGCCGAGTTTCAGCGCTCGCCGTTCGGCGTGCTGGCCGATGTGAAGATGCTGAACTTCTTCCGCGATCTTGGCGTGACGGCGGCGATTATGCTCGCGGTGCTGATCATCGGATCGATCTTTGTGCAGAACCTGTGGTGCAGGTACCTGTGCCCGTACGGCGCGCTCATTGGCCTGGTTTCGTGGCTGAGTCCGACACGAATCCGGCGGTCCGAGCAGGCGTGCATCGACTGCGCCAAGTGCGCGAAGGCGTGCCCGTCGCATTTGGCGGTGGACAAGCTGATCTCGATTCGCTCGGTCGAGTGCACGGGGTGTCTGGAGTGCGTTTCGTCGTGTCCGGTGGAAGGCGCACTCGAGTTCCAGGCGCCGCGGCGCCGGAGCGTATCGCCTAGGTGGGTGGCGGCCGGGGTGGCAATGATCTTTGTGGCCAGCGTGACGGCGGCGCGGCTGACGGGGCACTGGGCGAGTCCGATCCCGCCTGAAATTTACTCGCACTGGATCCCGCTGGCGGCGAGTTTGTCGCACTAACCGGCGCGGACGGGATTAGAAGTGAAATCCGAGCGTGGCGGTCAGCGCGCGCGGAGTGACATAGTGAGTTCCCGAGAAGGTGGACAAGAAGTTATAGAGCGCGTACTCGTTGGTGATGTTGACGGCTTCGAATCGCGCGCTCCACTTATAGCGGTCGCCGTGAAACAGGTTGTCGTCGCCGATGGCCATGTCGAAGAGATTGCGGGGGGCGATGCGCGCGGGGTTGTGGTCGGGGTTTTCGGTTCCGGGCGCGGGAATGCGGACGAGGTTTGAGCCGAAGATGGCTCCGGGGCACGTGCTTGCCGGACTGATGGGCGTGGTGGGCGTGGCGTGGACGGAGCCACAGAACAGGCCGGCCTCGAACTGCTGGTCGGGCGTGAGATACGAGGCGTCGACGATGCCGCCCGGCGTGGCGGCGAACGGAACGGCGCCGGCCACCATGCCGCTGTCGTAGCGCCAGTTGAAGCTGTACCACGGGCCGTTCTTGAACGGTTGGTACTGGATGTGGGTTGTCTCGTTGAAGGCTTCGTCGTGGTCGATGCGGAACACGCCGTTTTCCGCGGCGCCCAGAGGCGTCTCGCCGATGCCGGCGACCTGGGGTTGAAAGAAGCGAGCCGTGACGTGGCTCATGACAACGAACGCTGACAAACCGTGGAAGTTCGGCATGCTGCCGCGAATCGCGAAGCCGGGGATTTTCGAACTGGCCCACTCGATCGGATACGTGATGGGCGTGTTGCCCAGAACGCTGAAATCGTAGGCGCCGTGGGTGTATTTCCAGATGTATTCGGCATCGAGGACAAAGTACTTCCCGAAGGCCTGTTCGAAGCCGGCGTGAAACTCATTGCGCCAGCCGGGCGTGATGGGCGACGTGATGCAGGGGTAGCCCTGCGTGATGGCCTGCATCTGGTTGATGACCGGATTCGTGCATCCCTCGCTGGCCAGGACTAAGTTCTCATTGAAAGGCGTTTCGAGCGTTCGCGCGTACGATACGCGGAAGACGGTGCCGGTGGGCTTGAAGTTGTAAGCGATGCCGAGGCGCGGTTCGACCTGGTTGGCGCTTGTGATGCCGTCGTAGACGTCGCCGCGGAGGCCGAGGTTGAAGGTCCAGTCGCCGAGTGTGATGGCGTCCTGGATATACATGGAGATCTCGCGGATGTCGGCGTGGCCGTGGTACATATATGTCGTCGGATTGGCATTCGGGCAACCGAAGGAAGAAGGCAGCAGTCCGGGACGCGTGAGATCATAGCAGGCCAGCGACGGCACGAAGCCGGGATTCGGCGCGAGGGCGCCGGTGCAGTTGATTGGATTGTTGATGCCAAAGCCCGTATAGGGGTTGCCGTCCGCGTTCAGGCAGGCGGAGTTAAACGTGGGGTCGACGATGCCGAAGCCGTCGTTTTCGTTGAGCAGCGTATCCTGGTAAGTTACGCCCGCTTTCAGATTGTGAATGCCTTTCACGTAGGAAAGCGAAGTGCGTCCGCCGATGTTGGTGAGAGTGCGGGCTTGACTTACGGTCTGGCGCTGGAGGTCGGGGACTAAGTCGGAGAAGGGATTATTGCTGGGATAGTAGTTGTAGGCGTCACGGCGGACGAAGGCGCCGAGGGTAAATACGGTACTCGAGCTAAGGACGCGGTTCCATGACGGTGCGAAGTTGATGGTCTGGATTTGCGAGCGCTGGTCGGTTGGGCCGACAGGCAGGCCGTTGGGGCCGAGACCGCCGCTGTTGGCCACGAGTCCAGACCAGGCGTCGGCGGTCTGTGAGTCGTAGGAGTTCGGGGTCTGGAACCAGGAGCGGCTAAAGCCGAGGTTGACGGTGACACTGTCGTTTTCGGTTGGCTTGAGGTCGAGGCGGTCGAACACGTTCTGCTGGTTGCCGTGGTCGTGGAAGATCTGAAATTCCGGCGTGTCGAGGAAGCGGCCGGTGTCCATTCCGTTGGCGGAGATGAAATTGCCCCAACTGTTGCCGCCGTAGGCGAGGTCGAAGGCGCCGTTGGAGGATCCGAAGGATCCGTAGGACGCGGTCACGTCGCCGTGGGGTTGAGTTACTCCGAGGCCGGAGCGGGTTGTCACTACGATGACGAGGCTTGTCTTGTCGCCATACTCGGCGGGCGGGGCGCCTTCGATGACTTCCATCGACTGCACGGCGTCTGTCGGGATCTGGTTGGAGAAGACCTTACTTTGCTGGTCGGTGATCGGCTGGCCGTCGAGGGAGAAGGAATTCTGCGCGTGATCGCCCAAGCCGTGGAACAGGCCGTTGGAGTCGGCTGTGACGCCGGGTGAGGCCAGGGTCACGAGGGAACTTAAGGACGAGGAGGCGCTTTCGAGGGGTAGTTTGTCGATAAGTTGGCGGTCGATGTCGGTGTGGGTGGATGGGTCAGTTTCCACGAGGTCGCCCGCGGATTCCGATACGGTTACAGTCGTCACCGCGGTCGCCAGCGGCAGGGTTAACGTGTTGAGGGTTATGGGTACGGCGGAACGGATATTCACGTCCACGGACGCAACTTGGAAGCCGGCCGCCGACGCGGTGAGGTGGTAGTTGTTGAACGGGAGATTGGCGAAGACGAAGCCTCCCTGCGCGTCGGTGAGGGCAGCGCGGACGTAGTGGGAGACGGGATTCTCGATTTCCACGGTCGCGGCCTTGATGGCTGCGCCCGAGGGATCGACGATGGTCCCGCGCACGGAACCAGCGGGTTGTCCCCATAGCAATTGCCAAGATAGCGCGACGGCTATTACCACTAAAAGATGATTCTTTGACACCCGGATAAATCCTTTCTGACCGCGTACGGGACGACGGATGGTGCTGCAGGGAAAGAAGCGCCGGACGCATAGCCGCGGGCGGCCGGCGTTCCGGTTGTGCTCAGGCAGATTGTGAAAGGAAGGTTAGACGGGGGGTGCGCGGGACGGGGAGTAAATGGGCGCCGGACTTGTCGACCGGGGCATTTCTGTGAGCGGCTTGCGCCATTCGGTACGCGCGGGCGCATCGACGGTGGCGACGGCGGTCTGAAGCGCGGCCATCTGACCGGCCTGGCAGATGGGACAGCACTGATGGTGCGGGCTTCCGTGGTTGTCCTCGTGCTGGTCTACCGCGCCGATGGTCTGCACACTGGACATACACAGCGCCAGGGTCAACACAGCGATTTGGTAGAGTTTGCGCACCTTCAGATGATGTGTAAACGTATCCCGGCCGCATCCGGTTTCAGTAAGGTTAGAGACAATTGACCGGAGAGGTCAGGCCGACGATGCGGTTAACTGCCGCTTACGGCCCGAAAGGGCGGCCGCGGCCAGCAGAACTGTCGCGAGGAGAAACACGAGCGGCGTGCCGGACTGCGGGGCGGCGCCGGAAGAGTTCATATAGTCGAACGGAGGGAAGCGGCTGGCTGGGCCGACGTACCAGAGGAGCGTGTAGATTACTTCGAACAACTTACTGCTCCCGTTCCAGACTCCGAGGGCTAGCGCGAGAGTGGGAATGAAGAGGGCTCCGACCGCCCATGCGCCGAGTCCGGCGAGGTCTCGAGCGACCACTATGCGGGCGGCGGGACCGAGGCCGGTGAGCAGCGCGACAATTACGCCGGCGAACCAGCAGGCGAGTAACTGACGGCGCAGCGGGTGGGCCGTGGAAAAAAGGAACGGCGCGGCGCCGTGACGGGCTTCGCGGGTTCCCATGGCAGACCAGATGAGGATGGGCCAGATCCAGGCGCCGATTAGCCAGAGGCGCGAGATAGCCAGGGGAGTCAGGAGGCCACCGAGGATCAGGATCAGAGCCACGATGTACCACCAGCGCCCGACACCTTTGAGGGCCAGATGTAACTCGGCTCGCACCAAAGGTAAGAACCGGAACCGGCGGGAGTCCGGACTCAGGCGGGAAAGGGCGGAGTGAAGAAGGATGGGCTGCGGCGTGGGCGCTTCGGTTTCGAGTTGCGGAGCGGACGGCATTGCAGCGCGCTTTTTCCACTCGCGCGAGGGATCAAAGCGGTCGAACCAGATTGCAGCGAGGAGTGTGCAGCCTGCGCCGGCGGCGATCCACAGCAGGCGGCCGATGAG
>DAIDIH010000332.1 GCA_027459465.1 Bryobacterales bacterium
ACCTCATCGATGGCCTTGTTGGCATGCTGCAGAATGTGGAACTTGTCGTATACGATGGCGCAGTTGGGAGCCCACTGTTCGAGGCTGCTTTTGAACGGCTCCCACATGTCGAGGCACGCCGCCTGGAGCCGTCGCCGTTGATGGGCCGTCAACTCGGCACGGAAGAATTCGTCCAGCGTCTCCTTCTTGCGCTCCCGGCCGAACCAGAGCGGCTCGCCGGTCTCCAGATTGCTCACCACGGTGATGAATTTCATGGATTTTCCCAAAAAGATCTCGTCCACGCCCACGTGCCGGAGCCCAGGCATTCGGCGCTGTGCCTTCCAGCGCTCCAGGCAACGCAGATCGATGGCCCGCACGGTGCTTTCGGCCAAGCCGAACCGCCTGGCCACGCGGCGCGCCGAAGCACTCTCGCAGGCCTCGCCCACGGCCTCTTCGAAACGTTTGGAAAAGGGCGCCTTACTGGGCAACTGGTCCACCTTCTCGACCCGCAGGCCACAGTTCGGACAGCGCACCCGAAATAGTTCAATGACCACGGTGGTGCGAAACTCTCCCCAGGGAAGATCCCGCACCTCGCGCTCGGTTGTGTCGGCCGGCGCCGCGATTCGCGCTCCGCAGCCGGAACAAATACACTTCCGGTTGCCCCGTTTCCGCCGCACCCACAGCTTTAACGTCTTCGCATTTTCGTCAATTTCCTGCTGGAAGACGGTGTAGCCCGGCCAGCCCAGTATCTTGCTCCAGTCGTCGCGTCTCAATCCGCCAGTCTAGCGGTTTGGGTCGGGTTCAGGAAATCCACGCCTGCTTGGCCTCTGTCAGATTCCTGCGCAGAGCCCGTAAGTCATCAGAATTACCCAAAATTCCTAGCCCTTCCACGCGGGAACCAACTCCCTTCGCAGGCCAGCACCCGGCGCATCCAGCGGTCCGAGGATCCGCTGTGAGAATACTTACCGGATTCCGTCGGTCAATGCGGAGAACCAGACGGGCGGGATTCCGAAAAAGCGCTGCGAAATGATCGGCGCCGAGTGGGTATGCCTCTTACCCAGCACGCCACAACATGTAAGCACCGGCGAACCTCGCATGCGGCGACGCGCCAGTCTGAACAGTTGCCGAACTCGGGCAGGCCCAACGGCTTGCGAGCCGTCGATGCCATTCGGCTCGTCCACACCGTCGTCGGAGAGCACCGCGGTATCTCCCCGTCGGCTGAGTCAGCGGGATGCCCACTCACTGGCTTTCCCGGGCCCGACAATATCAAGGGCCGATTGTAAAGCGGTTCTTAAGCGGAGCCTTCCGTACGCCCGCTAAGTCTTCCTATGCTTTAACCGGCTGCACGCCGTCAGCGCCCCACTCGGGTCCAGCGCCTCTTTGTTTTCAAAGATATCCGTGATCTTTCCGTCCCTATCAATCAGGAACGACACCCGGTTGGCGATCCCCATCGACGGAATCAGCACCCCATACATCGCCGCCACTTTCCGCATATGGTCGCTCAGCATCGGATAATCCGCATGCAACTCTTTCTTCCAGTGCTCCAGCGTCGGGTTGAAATCCGTGCTCACCGCCAGCACCTGCGTATCAGCAGCGTTAAATTTCGCGATTCCAGACTGGATCGCCGTGAGTTCGATCGTTCAACCACCCGTGAACGCGGCCGGAAAGAATGCCAGCAGAACGTTCTTCTTCCCCCGGAAATCCGACAACTTCACCGGCTTCATGTTCGTGTCCGTCAACGTGAAGTCCGGTGCCATGTCGCCCACCTTCAGCGTCGTCTTCCCCGGTTGTACATCCTGAGCCGCCGCGCCGCCTGCCACCAGCGCCGCCAGCATCATCCATTGCGCCGCACTCTTCATGGGTTCTCCTCCCCTAAGCCAAAGGCGTAAACCGTCGAGTCATGGGTTACCGCAAACACCCGTCCATTTGATACCGCCAGCCCGCTAAAATGCGCAAAACCGTGCATCGCGTCGCCGCTGGAATAAAGCGTCTTCCCGGTTTCGGCGTCCAGCGCATAGAGCACCGCGTGCCCTTTCGTCCCCGCCTCGCGCTGCGCCGAATTCAGGATGTTGCCGTCGCTGTCCACTTGCTGAACATTCTCTCCCGTCGCCAGCGCAAACACAACGCCGTTGGCGATCGCCACGGGTTCGGGCACCTCCATGTTTTGCGACATCCACGCCGGCTCCAGTTCCGCCCGCCCGTCTTTGTCCACCACCTTGAAAGCCATCACGCTCCCATCCGGCGTCGCCCCGTAGCTCACCGCGAACTTCATCCCCTTCTCCGCCGGCGGTCCCCACGCGGGAGCCAGCAGCCACCGCGTCTTCTGCGCGTCTTCCCACGTTGACAGCGCGCCCCAGAACCCGTGCCCCGCAAAATCCACCCGGTCGTTCAACAGCCGCGGACTCCGGTACATCGGCGTCCGATGGTCCGCCCCGCCCAGCGACTTCGCATCCAGCATGTACAGCACCCCTTCCTTCCCGCCGCCCGCCACCAGTTCCTTGTCCCCCAACGGAAACACCACCGGGCTGATGTCGCCCATGTCCAGGTCCTTCTTATCGATCCACTGATAATTCACCGGCGTGTAGTAATCGGCCAGCGTCAGTTGCGGCGTCACGGCCACAAAAGAATTCGCCAGTTTCCCCGCCGCCGGGTCGAACGGACCGTCCCCGGTCTCGACGTAAACGTCTCCCGTCGCCGCGCTGATCGCCCCTCCCGCACGCCCCCATATCCCGCCGCCCGCCGTGCTCACCTGATACTTCTTCACCGGCCGCTCGGGATCCTTCAAATCCATCCCATACACCGCCGACTTCACCCCGTTGCAGCCCTGCGACGTAACCGTGTACAACATCCCGCCGTAGAGGTTCAGGCTCCACATCTTCGCAAACGGAGGCGTCAGCGCCACGGGCGGCTTCATGTCCTCCCCGTTCACCAGGCTCAGCGAGTGCAACATCCCGTCGCTCGATACAACATAAATCGTCTTCGCCCTCCGGTCCAGCACCGGCGTCGCATTCAGCGCGTTCGGGCACAGCCAGTGCGGCTTCTGCTTCGGCTCCGCCGTCCGCGTGAACGTCTTCGACCACAATAGCTTTCCCGAATCCGCATCGATCGCAAACAGATGATCCGAACTCCCGGCGACATAAACAATGTCCTTGAACCCCTCCGGCGTAATCACCCGCTCGGCCACAATCGGCGCCGTCAGCGCGTTGTACTCGAGCGCCTGGTTGTCCAGCTTCAATGACCACTCGAGCTTCATCTTCGAAACATTCGCCGGGCTCAATGTATCTTCGGTCTTCGCCCATCCGGTCCGCTGCGGGTCGTATCCGAACGTCGCCCACTGTCCCGCCCACACCGTTCCCATCGCCGCCGCGCACGTCGCCGCGGCCCACATCGCTGCCCTGAATTTCATACGGAAAGCTTGATTAGCTCCTTTTGGATTTCCCCCGTCACGCGCGCGCCCTTCTCCTCCACATACAGGTTCACCTCGCTCCGGATGCCGAACTCCGGCAGGTAAATGCCCGGCTCGATCGAGAAGCACGTCCCGGCGATCACCTTCCGTTCATCGTGCGTCTCCAGGTTGTCCATGTTCGCCCCGGTCCCGTGCACGTCCTCGCCAATCGAATGCCCGGTCCGGTGCACGAAATACTCGCCGAACCCGTTCGCCGCGATGTGGCCCCGCGCCGCGTCGTCCACTTCAAACCCGTGCAACTCCGTTCCGCTCTCCCGCGCCTGCCTCACCCGCTCCACCGCCCGGTCTCTCGCCCCGGCTACGACCGCGAACACGTTCTCGATCTCCCCCGGAGCCCCCGCGCCGCAGTAGCCGGTCCAGGTGATGTCGTAGTACACCGCGCCAGACCGCTTCAGCTTCGCCCAAAGGTCGATCAGCAAAGCGTCGCCCTTCCGAATCTCCGCGCTCGACGCCGCCTCCGGTTCGTAATGCGGATTCGAAGCGTGCGCATTCACCCCCACGATCGGCCCATGGTCGGTTTCGAGTCCCGCCTTTTCAAATCCCTCCCGCACGAACACCTTGATGTCGTACTCGCGCACCGCGCTGCCTGCCCTTAGCAATTCGCCGACGCGCGCGAACGCCGCCGCCCGCACCGCATCCACTCTCCGCCCAGCCTCCAGATGCATCTCCAACTGCTCCGCGCTCCACCGCGCCTCGAACAACTGAATCAGGTTCGCCGAACTCGCTACTTCCACACCCAACCCGCGAACCAGGTCGATCGTCCCTCCGTCCACCATCGACACGTACGGCACCGCGCAGTTCGGCGAATACTGCATCGCCACGCGCCGCGCCCCGCCGACGAGAGCCCGCAACCCGTCAAACTGCGCCGCCCATCCCGAATAAATCCGCTTCGCCCCCGGCAGCGCATCGATCACATGCGGCTCAATCCGGTTCACCAGCCCCGCCGGCTCTCCGTGCGCCGGCAGAAAATAATACCAGCGCCGCGACATCGTCCCCTGCGGCCGGAACTTCAGCGTCCGGTAGGCGAGCGGATCCCGCTCGTGGTGGTCGAAGAACAGCCAACCGTCGAGCCCTTCCTCCCGCAGCGCCTCCTGAATCGCTCTCAGATCCGCAGCCATTTCACTCCGCTTTGGTAAAAAAAGGACGCCATTTGGACTCTTCCGGCGGCTTCGTCACCAGGCTCCCGCCGATCAGCGCAATCAGCGAAATGCCCAGTGCCGGGTACACCGCGTAATCGAGATCATATCCCATCAGCCGCCACGCCACAGTCGTCGCCGTACCTAGCACGATCGAACTCACCGCCCCCGCAGTCGTCGTCCGCCGCCAGAAAAACACCGCCAGCACCACCGGCGTCACAGCCGCCCCGTACACCGTATACGCATACAACGACGCCGCCAGAATCGACTCGAACTGCGTCGCCTGCAGCAGCGCAAACACGCCCAGCAGCACGACAATCACCCGCGACGCGATCAAACTCGCCCGTTCGCTCGCTCTCTTGTGAATGAACCGCGCGTACACGTCGTGAATCAAATTCGTCGCCGGCGAAAACAAGTAGTTATTCGCCGTCGAAATCACCTTCGCGAAAACCCCGCCCAGCAGCAGCGCTCCCGCCCACGCAGGCAGCCCCTCCCGCGCCGTGTAAGGAATGATCTCCCGCGGGTTCGGCACATGAAACCGCGCGCTGCCCGCCACCGCCAGCGTCACCAGCAGCGTCTCCAGCAGCAGCGTCCCCACAATCCAGCCCACCACCGCGTTCCGCGCGTCTTTCTCCGAACTGGCCGAGAAAAACTTCTGGTACATCCCCTGGTTGCCCACCAGCAGCAGCAGCGTCGGCATCATGTAACCCAGCGCCTGCGCCGGCGTCAGGCTCCCGAACACCTGAAAATGCGTCTCCGGCAGCGCCGCCTTCACCCCGCTCCACCCGCCCGCCCCATGAATCACCACCGGAACCGCGAACAACACGATCACCGTCACCATTCCGCCGATGATCAGATCCAGATACGCGATCGAAGCCATCCCGGCCGCGGCCGTAAACACAATCACCAGTCCCGCAATCCAACACATCCCCGTCAGACGGTCCACGCTGGGAAAAATCAGATGCAGGATGTCCCCGCCCGCTTTGAATTGATAACTGGTGATCATCGTGTAGGAAATCACGATGGCGATCGTGGCCATCACGCGCGCCGCCGGGTTATACCGCGCCTCCAAAAGATCGGGCACCGTGAACTGCCCGAACCGCCGCGCTCGTCCGGCCACAAAAAAGATGACAATCAGTCCAACCCACCCGCCCGCCGGCTGCCACAGCGCCGCGAATCCGTGCAGGTACGCGTTCTCCGCCCCGGCGAACAGGCTTCCCGCCCCGATCCAGGAAGAAAGCAGCGTGAACACCAGCACCGGCCAGCGCAGCGTCCGGCCCGCAACCAGAAAG
>DAIDIH010000333.1 GCA_027459465.1 Bryobacterales bacterium
GAAGAATCCGGAAAGGACCAAACGTCGTCTGCTGCAGCGGCTCGAACAGATCGAGCAACACTTACTTGCTCAACACCCCGAGCGGCCTCCCCAACAACCCCGTGCTGATTCAGCGGGTTAAGCGGGGGAGTTTTCGAAGGAACGAGTTTCAGGCGGGTGAGACCTTCAAGGTCATGGCGTGTTCGCAGGGGCGTTCGGGGGGCATCTGGACCTTGAGCGACTGATCGCTTTGCGTCCATTGCAGTTTCCCCTTGTGGCCGAGCAACTCGACGCGGCGGATCTTACCGGGCTGTTGCGGGCTGGCGGCGCCGAGGGCGCTTATCTCCACTTCCGACGGCGGCCAGCCCATGATGAAGGCGAACAGAGTGCTGCCTTTTGTGGTGAAGCGGATGTCCTGGGGCGTCAACTCGCGGCGGTTGCGTTCGTTAAAGCCCATGTTGCCGGGGCGTTCGGGCTTCGGGATGGTGCTGGGTCCTTCGCCGTAGATCTTCCACGGGCGAGTGGCGTAGATGCCGTCGCTGTTGACCTTCATCCATTCGGTGAGGGCGGTGAGGACGGCGAGTTCGCGGTCATCGAGCATACCGCTGCCGGGCAGGGGGAAATTCAACAGGAGGTTGCCGTTGCGGCTGACGATGTCGACGAGCATGTCGATGACGATTTTGGGGGACTTGTAGACGATATCGCGGCGGTAGTGCCACTGGCCGATGCAGGTGTCGGTCTGCCAGGGGTCGGGCCAGATTTTGTCGACGACGCCGCGTTCGAGGTCGAGGGCGCAGGTGCCTTCGGCGCAGTCGTCCGGACGCTTACTCGTATAGATCGCTTCGCACTTCCCGCCGTGTAACTTCGCGCTTACGTTGTAAACGTGGGCAACGAGACTTAGTCCGTATTCGTCGAACGGGATCGCGCCGTCGGTGTAGAGTAAGTCGGGCTGGTGCTGATCGATGAGGTCCTTGATGCGGTTGAAGTACTGGAGTTTCCACCAATCGGGGGCGACGCGGCCCATGGGTTTGGCTGTCTCGGCGAAGCCTGGCGGCATGTCTTTGTAACTGTGATAGAGGTCGGCGTAGGCGGGGTCGCTGCCGTCGTAGGGGATGGTGGCGTAGCGTCCTTCTTTGTCGGCGAGGTGGGCGGGGGCGAACCAGTCGAAGGAGTTGGAGAGATGCTCGCTGACGCCGAAGCGGAGGCCGCGTTTGCGGGCTGCGTCTTTCCACAGGCCGACGATATCCTTTTTCGGACCGGCGGCGGCGGCGTTCCAGCGGGGCTGATACTTCGAATTCCACATATCGAAGTTGTCGTGATGGACGCCCATGCTAACGAAGTACTTAGCGCCGGCATTGACATAGAGATCCATGAGATGTTCGGGGTCCCACTTGTCGGCTTTGAAAGTGGGGATAACGTCTTTGTAGCCGAACTTTGACTGGGGGCCGAAGTTCTGGCGGAACCACTCGTAGTCGTGGTTTCCTTCGAGGTACATGCTGCGGGCGAACCAATCGCCCTGTTCGGGGGCGGACTGGGGTCCCCAATGGGCCCAGAGGCCGAGTTTGGCGTCGCGGAACCAATCGGGGACGCGGTAGGCCTTGAGAGATTCCCGCGTACCCTGGAATGGACCCTTTTCGATTTCGAGGGCGGGCGAATCGGCCGAGGCCTTTGGGGTGAGGATGGCGCGGGCGGCGGCGAGAGCGCCGATGGCTTGCCGGCGTGTCATTCGCATGGTGCAGATCTCCTTGGGAATTATATTTCGTTAACGATATCACAGCGAATGGGAAGCCCGGCAGAGTGCGTTGTTATAATAGGCCAACTCCGGTGAAACTCGCGGGAATCATGCTGTTACTGGCGGGATGGGGTATCGTCGCGGCGGCGCTCGTGCTGCTTCGGACGGAAGCTTCGCGCGGCGCTTTTACGGTGGCCGGCGTACTGGTTGAGGCGCTCGGCCTGGTGGTAGCCGCACGCGGTCATCTGGCGCCGCGCGGGGACCGCCAATGAATCCGCAGGCAGGCCCCTCGCTTAGCGATGCCGCTGCCGCGGTCTGCCTCGGGTTCGTTCTGCTGACGCCGCTGGCCGCAGCCGGACTCACCTTGATCAACGCGGGTTTGGGACGCTCGCGGAACGCCGCGCACGCGATGCTGGCTTCGCTTTCGGTGGCTTCCGTCGCGGCGCTGGCCTATGCGGTGGTTGGATTCTGCTGGCAGGGCGTACCCAGTGTGGCCGGCCGCGTGATGACGATTGGCGGAAAGAGTTGGGACTGCCTTGGGGCGGGCGGCGTGTTTTTGAGCGGCGTTGATTGGAACAACCCGACCGCGCTTGCGATCGTCCTGGGGATGGTCAGCGCCGGGATCGGGGCGATGATTCCGCTGGGGAGCGGCGCGGACCGCTGGCGGTTGGGCGCGGCTTGCACTTCGGCGGCGATGCTGGCCGGTTGGACTTTTCCGGTGCTTGCCCACTGGGCCTGGGGCGTGGGTTGGCTGGCGCAATCCGGGCGGCTTGCGGGGTTGGGACGCGGATTCCTCGATGCGGGCGGGGCCGGAGCGATCCAGGTGACAGGTGGGCTCACCGCGCTTGCCGTCACCTGGATTCTCGGTCCGCGGCGAGGCAAGTACACCGCGGACGGCATGCCCTCGGCGCTGCCGGGACACAATGCGGTGATCGTTTTGCTCGGGTGCTTTCTCGCGTGGGTTGGATGGATCGGGCTCGGCGGCGCGGGGGCGATGCTGTTGCTGGGCGATGGCGCGAGCCGCGCGGCGCTGATTGCCGTGAACACGACGCTCGGAGCGGCTTCGGCGGCGCTGGTGGCGGCGGGCATCACGCGCGGGCGCTTCGGCAAGACCGACGCCTCGCTGAGCGCGAACGGCTGGGTGGGAGGGTTGGTGGCTTCGAGCGCCGGGTGCTCGATGATGCGGCCCGCGGGGGCGATGCTGGTGGGGATTGTGGCGGGAGCGCTGGTGGTCTACTCGGTCGAGTGGCTGGAGTTACACCTGCGCATCGACGATCCGGCGGGCGCTATTTCGGTGCATGGCTTCGCGGGCATCTGGGGACTGCTGGCGGCCGGGTTCCTGACGCCGGGGGCGGCCGAAGGCCAGTGGGTTGCGCAACTGGCCGGGGTAGGGGCGATTCTTGGTTTTGTTCTGCCGGTAAGTTACGGCTTCAACTGGCTGCTCAATAAGTTCTATCCCTTGCGAGCCGCCGCCGAAGGCGAGAGGCAGGGACTCGACTTATTCGAGTTAGGCGCGGGGGCGTATCCGGACTTCGTCAGCCATAACGAGGACTTCTGGCAAAGGTAGGGATACTTAGCGCTTGGCGATCCAGAGCAGGAGGCCGAAGACGACGATAGGGATGAGCGCCATCGCCACATAGAAGAGCACCTGGCGGACGATGGGCGTGCGGCGCTTCTTCCAGTTATGCAGCTCGACGCGGTCTTCGACGCCGACCTGGTCGAGGTGTTCCAAGTCCCAGGCGAGCTCGTTGGCGGTGGAGTAGCGGTTCTGCGGCTCGCGCTCGATGGCGCGGTAGATGACCTCTTGTAATTCGGGTGAGATTTCCGGGTTGGCCTCGCGCGGCGGGATGGGGTTATTCAGCAACCGGTCGTTCATGATGGCGAAGCCGTTTGGCCCGGTGAACGGCGTTTTGCCGGTGACCATTTCGTAGAGCATGACGCCGAGCGAGTAGATATCGCTGCGGCCGTCGCCGCGCTTGCCTTTGACCTGCTCGGGCGAGATGTAATCGGGCGTGCCCATCACCTGCGAGAGCTTGGCGAAGGTGAGGCGGCGCGCGCCTTGCTGGCTGGCGATGCCGAAGTCGATGAGTTTAATCTGATCCTGGGCGCCGATCATGATGTTCTCGGGCTTCAGGTCGCGGTGGACGACGCCGTTGCGGTGGATGTAGTCGAGCGCGTCGCTGATGGCGATGGCGATGCGGAGGGCGCGATCGACGGGGAGTTTGCGCTGTTCCTGCAGAACATGGCGAAGCAGGCGGCCTTCGACCCATTCCATGACCATGTACATCTGCTCGCCGGTGACGCACTCGAATACTTTCATGACGCCGGGGTGGTCGAGCTTTTGTCCGATTTCGGCTTCACGCTTGAAGCGGTCGAAGAGCACGGGGTCGGCTTCCATTTCGGGATGCGGGACTTTGATGGCGACCTGCCGGCCGGTGAGCAGATCGGTAGCGCGGAAGATGGAGGCCATGCCGCTGCGGGCCGCGACGCTTTCGATCCGGTAGTGATCGAGTTGTGCGCCGGTGTGGAGTGCGGTCATTTGGAGGTCCGAGGCGGGGAGGGGGGCGAGGATAGGTTAGCGCAGTTTATAGGGCCTTCCGCGGTACATTCCGACGCGTTCCACGCTCCGGACCCGGATGAGCTGAACGCTTATATTATCACTGCCGTCGCGATGATTGGCAAGATCGACGAGGCGTTTGGCGGCGGCACGAAGATCGGCGCCGTGGCCGGCGACGGCGGCCATTTCGGAGGGTTCGACGGAATGATAGAGGCCATCGCAGCAGAGCAGCAAGACGTCACCGGGAGTAAGTTGGACATCGTTGGTTTCGACGTTGACGAACAGTTCGTTGCCGAGGGAGCGGCTGAGGACGTGGCGGGTGGAGGCGCGGGCGGCTTCCTTTGCGGAGAGGACGCCGAGGCGGGCCTGATCCTGGGCGACGGTGTGGTCGCGGGTGAGCAGGTGGGTTTGGCTGTTGCGGATGAGGTAGCAGCGGGAATCGCCCAAGTGGGCGACGACGAGGCGGTCATGGCGAAGGCCGCAGGCGACGAGGGTGGTGGACATGGAGGTCCCATTGGGGCCCGTGTTGTGTGCGGTCTCGT
>DAIDIH010000334.1 GCA_027459465.1 Bryobacterales bacterium
AGCAGAGCCTCGCCGAGGCGCTCGGCCTCGACAAACTCAACAGCGCCCCGCGTGGGTAATACACCCCTCCCCACGCAAATGCCCTCCACTCACTGCCTTACAGCCCTCGGAAGGGATGTGGCAGTAAACTCCCGCTAGAGGGGTCCAGGTTGCAGTCACGGTGCAGTCAACGCGGCAGTTAGGGCGCCTTTAGCCGCCGAATGCAGCGGCTCCGGGGCCATGAGCACGTCGGAAACCTCGACGGGGAACTCGTGCTCGCGGAGGATCTTTTCGAAGCGGTCGCGGAAGCCGGCGGGCATCGATGTTCCGCCGCTCAGCATCACCGGCAGGGGGCGGTTCAGACGCGCCGCTTTGCCGGCCGCGCCGAACGCCTCGGCCATCCGCTCGACCAGACTCCGGATCAGCACGTCGTGGTAGACGCCGAGCACCTGGTGGGTCTTCTCGGGGAAGTGTCCGTTAAAGTGGAACGACTCTTCTTTGATGAGGCGGATGCGATTGGCCCGTTCGCCGGTCACGGACGCGGCGCTCGAGTCGATATAGTCTCCGGCCTGCGGGATGCTGAAACTGATGACCGGAACGGCGAGATAGGCGAGGCAAACATTGCACAACCCCGCCCCGCAGCTCACGCCGATGCCGGTGAAGTTTTGCGCCTCGAGTTCGGCGTACACCACCGCCAGGCCCTCATTCACGGGCTGAGCCTCATATCCCATTCCGTTGAGCACCTGCTTCAGAGTCTCCTCGTGGTAGGTCAAGCTGTCGGAGGCTCCGAGCGGGGCCGCGGGCACGGTGAACGAAATTTTCGTTTTGCCTTGCGGCTCTCCCACCATGGCGGCGATCATCTCGCGAAGCATGTTCAGGCTCTCGGGCTCGGAGGGATTCAACATGCCGCGGCTCATGGTGCGCCGGATTTCGAGGCCAAGCAGTTCGGCCAACTTGTCAGATTCATTGCCATAAACGACGATCTCGCCGTTGCGCAAGGTGTGGGGAACCTTCTCCTTTTTCAACACGCCTTCGGTGATCGGCGAGAACGGAACATGGAGGAAGGCGTTTAACTGCGATTCAAACTGGAACCGCTCCTCGTTACGCCGCGCCAGGCAGATCCGGCTGGTGCCGATATCGATGCCGAGTGCGGATGCGTTGCCGTTGTTCTTCATAAGTCAACTCCCGAGCGCGAAGTGTCGCGCGTGATCCTGCTCATCTGCCCGCGGCTTTTCTCCGGGCCGCAAGCAGTTCCTTATAACGCCGCCAGAGAAGGTCGCGATATGAGTTCTCCGGCAGCGCGAGTTTCGCCGATTGATTTGCAATCTGGCGGTCGGCCAGCGCCAGGCCGGGGAGAACGCGCGGCCCGGTCAGGCGCAGGTAGTTGCCGTCGTAGTGAAAGCCCAGCGCGTAGATCGCGGCGGGCGGGAGCGCGTAGTTGTCGGGCAGGCCGATGGCCTGGAACGGGAAACTGGCGGCGAAGTCCGTGTGCCAGCCGAGCAGACGATAGCCCCGGTTCAGCGACACCTGCGCATGGGTGACACAGTCCGCCACGGGGATCCGGTAGCGGCTTCGTAGCATGTCCGTCAGGGCGCGCGCGGCCGAGGTCTGCGCACTCGTCAGGTCCGGAACCGGCTGGCCCGGACGCGTGCGGGTTTCAAACGCGATTCCGAGAAAGCTCCGGTTGAGGTCGAGATAAAGGTACTGGCCGTCGGCCCAGGCCGATTCCCCGGCATGATAGGCGACCTGGTCTTCGGGCACGATGCGGTAGACACGGCCGAACCGGTCGATGACGAAGTTGTACGACCGATGGCGCTGCACAAAGCGAAGCAGTTCCGCGCTCACCCTTTGCAGGGTCTGGTTCTCTCCTGGTTCGAACGGGAGTTCATCGCTTTCGGTGGTGTGAAACACCAGTCCGGCGGGCGCCGTCAAGGTGACGGCCGATTCCGGCCTTGGGTTGGAGGCGACAAATGCCACGTATGAGCGACGCGGTTGACTGTCGCCCTCGTAGGTGTTTTCGACCCGCAATCCGTTGCTGAATGTTTCGTGGTCCGCGGCCTCCTCGACCGCCCAGATCTGCTCGAAATCGCCGGGTGGCGGGAACGGCGGCGGCTCCACGCGGCCTAACCGGAGGGGACTGGGGTTGGCATGGGATATGGAGGCCAGCGGAGGGGACAGAAAAACAAAGAACAGGGCCAACGCGGCGACGAACAGCGGCCGGAGCCAGGGCAGAGCGCGGCTGGGCGGATGGTTCGCGGCGGAGCGGAGGTAGCGAAGCCGCTCGATCGGGTCCGGGATTCCGCGGGCGCGGCGCTCCAGGAGCGAGTCGCGCGAAAGAACGAAGAACACGTTCCGAATGAGACGTTTCGACGCTCTTACCTCACGCAGCGCCGAAGCCCAGACCGGTCCCTGGAACTTGGCTTCTACACGCCGGGTGTCCGATCCACAACCCATCCTTATCTGGAGTCGCGACGCCACGCCGAACTTCTCAATCGGACTATCCCGACCGAAGCTTTAGCCCGGATTTCTCACCAAGAAGGCCGGATGGATCGAGCGGGATGAAATCAGGGCTTCAAGTCCGATTTTGAAAATCGTGCTGGTTCGCTTATGGGGGCAGTGCCTCGTGGATCTCGTGCGGGAGCACCGGAATTGTTCTTCGGTGGCTTTCATTTGGCGTGGGACGGCGTTTTCGCTCGGATTTCCTCAACGGGTTGCTTATAGGCCCCGCAATCGAGGCGCGAAAAGGAATACTTGGAGTTCGTTGGCCGAACCCGTTGCGCTCAGGAGCGAAGCGGGAGTGCGCCGGTCAGCCTCCGGTGCGCCGCCGCAAAGACCGCCGCCGCGGGATGACCGGCCGCCATGGAAATCCAGATCTTGCGCGCAGTGGGCCGCACCCGAGCCCCGATCTTCAGCAGCCGCAGGCGGATCGTCCCGCATTGCGCCTGCGCCATCTTGGTGCCTGCGAAAGCCAGACGGCGCAACGCCGTCGACAGGTACAGGCGAATCTGGTTGGAGTGCATGGCATGGGTCGAGGCGCGATCCGCAAACAGGTCCAGTTGCTGCTCCTTGATACGGTTCTCCATGTCGCCCCGCGCGCAGTAGAGATCCTCGTACAAGCTGCGCGGCTCCATTTCCTCGATGCGCAGCGAGGTGACGACAAAGCGCGGGTTCTCCCCCTTAGCCAGATATTCCGCCTTGCCCACCACCCGCCGGCCGCGCTTCCACGATTCCCGCGTGCGATAGCGGAAATCCAGAAACCGGCGGGCGGCCTTGCCGGTCTTGTTCCACTCCTGTTTGGCCTCCCGCATCCGCTTGCCCAACTTCTTCACCAGCCGTTCGTTCCTGGCCAACCCGAACACGTACCCCACCCGGTTGTTCTCGCACCAACTCATCCGTTCGTCCCGGCAGAAACCTGAGTCCGCCCGCAGAACGATGTCCACCTCCGGCCAGGTGAACCGGAGTCTGTTGATAATGCGCTGGACCTCTTCCAGCGCCCCAGCCGAGGCGTCGATGTTGGAGGGCCGCAGCCGCGCACGGACCAGGTGCTCATCGATGAAGATGTAGAGCGGGAGATAACAGTAGCAACCGTAGTAGCCGTGAAAGAAGCGTCCTTCCTGCTCGCCGTGCACCGGCTCGTCGGTGGCGTCCAGATCCAGAACGATCCGCTTCGGCTGCCGCGGCTGGGACTGGACATACAAGTCCACCAACAGGTCGTCCACGGCGGCCTCGTCCATTACGATCTTCTTATAGCGAGCGTCGGGCTTGGCCTCGGCCGGCGTCAACTCCAACCGGTTCAGCGTGCTTTTCCCCGCTCCCGCTTTGCCGCGGTCCTGTTCCCGCCGCCGCTGCTCGCCCTCCACGTCCCGCTTACCCGACAGCAGGGCCAACAACGGATCTTGCCGCAACTGATCGTGGTCGTTGAGATCCTCCTAGCCCAAGGCGATCCCGTACACTCGCTGCCGGACCAGTTCGCTCACCGTGTGCTCCACCCGATCCGCCCGCCGATGGTCGCGGAAACAGGCCGCGAACTGGCGCAGGATGCCCGTGCGCTGCTCCACCAGACGCAACAGCAGCGCTCCGGCCTCCGTGCTGATCTGCCCCCCATCAAACCGGGCCACCACGTCACGCAAAAAATGACGTGCAAAGGAGAAGGACGATTGGGTACACTCTGTCATAGCAAAAGCCGCTCTTTCGTTGACCGTAACTGTTGTCTGGAAACTCAGTTATGCCACGAAAAGCCGCTCTTTGCCATCGCTTGGTGAGAAATCCGGGCTAATTCGGACCCAAAAATGCGAAACGGGGCGCCCTCTGACAAGCAGGCGCCCCGTTTCTCTTTTTAGACCGCCTGCATCCCCACCAACACGCCGCGCATAAACGCGAACGATTTCTGCATACCCGGCATCGGGTCGTCGGGATGAATTTCATATTCGAGCATCGCGCCGCCCGAGTAACCCATCTCGATCAACTGCGCGAAGATACCCCGGATGGGGAGTTTGCCGTCGCCGACCGCGACCTGGCTTTCGCGCGAACTGGTGTCTGCAAGGTCTTTGAAATGCATGCTGAATAGCCGCGGGCCCGCCATCTGAATGCTCTCGATGATGTCGGCCCCCGTCCGCGCCGTGTGGCCGATGTCAACGCAAAGACCGCACCGCGGATCCATGTGCTTAACCGCCTCGAGTGCGCTCTGGGGTGTCGGAAAGTTGTGATCCTCCGGGCCGTGATTGTGGATGGCGATCTTGATGTTGTATTCCTTGACGAATTTCTCCACGACCGGCAGCGACTCGTGCGTCGGCGCACACACAATCAGCGGGAAGCCAGCGAGCTTTGCATATTCAAACTTGTGCCGGATGTCGGCCTCGTCGGGCTTGGGGAAGGAAATGTTGCCACCGCCCTCGATGTACAGGCCGGCGTCCTCGAACTCCTTTCGCGCGGCGCGGATCTCGTCCGGCGTACTGTTGAGAGGCAGATGAAAATCCTTGATGTCGATCCAGGTGACGCCGAGCTCCTTGGTCATCTGGATCGCTTGCGCGCGGGAAAACTTGCGAAATGAATAGCTGGCTACGCCGAGATGGAACTTCGCTTTTTCCGGGGTCGCGGCGCCAAGTTCGAACTGAGAAGCGGCGGCCGCGGCGGCGGTAGAAGCGAGCAGCGCACGACGGGAAATCATGACAGGGTCTCCTTACCTTCGGTCATCGTAACGTATCTGTTCAGCGGGAGGTTCGTGAATCGCTGCTTCCTGCCGCTGGGTTGGGGCCATGTGATCTCCACCCAATCAATTTTCTCCACCCGCCCCACGCCAAGAATCTCCCGCGGATCGTGTGACGAAAGGTAGCTCCCACCCGCATTGCGCAGCCGCGAATGCGTCACTCCACCGGCCGACCACGTAATCCGCGCCCCGATTGCGTCACGGTTGCAGTGCACGCCAACCAGCCGCACGCCCAGCCAGTGGTTGCCCGCGCCGGCGTTGTTTTTGAGCAACAGCGGAGCGCCCCCGTTGTTGCCGATCAAAACATCAGGCCGCCCGTCGTTGTTGAAGTCCCCAATGGCGAGCCCTCGCGCCGGAAACATGCGTGTGAACGCCGGTCCACCCTGCGAACTGACGTTATGCATTCGCCCACCGTCGTTGTGAAAAAGCAGCAGTGGCTCCCGGTAGCGGACCTGCTGCGAATACTGATCGATCATGTCGTCGGGATGCCCGTTGGCCAGGATCAGGTCCAGCCAGCCGTCGTTGTCGTAGTCGAAGAACTTCAGACCCCACCCGCTCAGAAGTCGGGTAGCTCCGGCAATCTGGTTCTTCGGCGCGACATCGCTGAAATCCTCGTTGTGATTGTTCCGGTAGAGCGAGAACATCTCCTGGTCCACGTTGGCCACGAACAGGTCCTGCCACCCGTCGCCGTCGATATCGCCCGCGTCAACGCCCATTCCCGACCGCGCCTGTCCGTTGTCGCTAAAGCCGACTTCAGCGGCGAGGCCAATCTCCTCCCAGCGCGTCTTTCCGTTCGGCCCCTTGCCCCGGTTCATGTACAGAAAATTCTGCACCGTGTCGTTGGCGACAAACAGATCCATCTT
>DAIDIH010000335.1 GCA_027459465.1 Bryobacterales bacterium
TACAGCGGGGCGAGGTTGTAGCCGGCGAAGATCGACGCCTGCTGCGCCTGATTGAAGTTGTAGCGCTGCATGTAGATGGTGAAGCCGGTCTGGATCGGACGGTCGAACAGATACGGCTCGGTGAAGCCGAACTGCACGCTGCGGAGCATCGTGCCGAGCTGAGAACTCAGGCTCAGCGTTTCGCCCAGCCCGAGGAAGTTGTTCGTTGAGTAGGAGAAGCCGATGAAGCTGCCGGCGATTTCGCTGACGCCGCCGTTGAGCTGGATCGAGTTCTTGCCTTTTTCCTTGACCTTCAAGTTGAGGTCGACGGTGTTGGTCTTGGTGTCGCGGGTGACGGTGGCGGCGTCCTCTTCCTTCAGCGGCTCGAAGTAGCCGAGCTGGTTGAGGCGGAGGATGCTGATATCCCACAAACGGGTGTTGAACAGGTCGCCTTCGTCGATGAGGAGTTCGCGGCGGATGACTTTGTCGCGCGTGGTCGTGTTGCCGGTGAAGTCGATGCGGCGGACGAAGAACTGTTTGCCTTCGTCGACGGCGAGAGTGAGATCGATGGTGCCGTTCTCGGGGTGCGGATCGAAGTCGGGCTCGACGACGGCGTCGATGTAGCCGAACTCGCCGTAGAGCTTCTGCATGTTCTTCACGCCCTTGCGGAGCTTTTCGGTGGAGAAGGTGTCGCCTTCGGTCATGCCGAACAGAGGCCGCATCAGTGCGTTCGGCGTCTTGAACAGCTTCACGCCGGTGAAATTGATCTTGCCGATCTTGTACTTGATGCCCTCATCCATCGTGATGCTCAAGTCGGCGCGTTTGCCGATCTTGTTGGAGTGGATGAGCGGGATATTCCGCCCCGTGCCGCCGACGTCGTGAATCGTCACGCTATGGTCTTCCACGCGCGCCGTGAAGTAGCCGTTCTGCTGGTAGAAGTCGCGCACGCGCTCCTGGTCCTCTTCGAACTTGGACGAATCGTAGGTTTTGGCGAACAGGTTTTCGAACAGGATCGAGTGGGGGATACCGAGGGGGCGGAGGTTCTTCATCGCGTTGATGATGTCCTTGCGCGAGAAAACCTTGTTGTTCTTCACTTCGATGTTGCCGACCTTTACCTTGGGGCCTTCGTCGATTTTGAAGACGAGGCTGAGAGAGGCCGGGGGCACCTGGTGCAGCACCGGTGTCACGGTGGCGTACTGGTGGCCGCGCTCGGCGAGGAGTTCCACGAGAACGTTCTTGGCGCGCTGCACCTTGTTCGGGTCGTACTGCGACTCGACGACGAGGCTGACGTGGCGTTCCTTGTAGCGGTCCAGAATGTCCGACACGCTGATCGACTTATTGCCTTCGTAGGTGATCGACCGGATCATCGGGCGCTCGGTGACGAGCCAGCGGATGATCCAGCCGGTCTTGCCGCGGATTTTCTCCACCGACAGGTCGTCGAAACGGCCGCTGTTCCAAAGCGCGGAGAAGTCGCGGTGAATGACGTCGTCGTCGAGCTTGTCTCCCACGCGGGAGAAAATGAGCGCGCGCAGGGTGTCCTGCGGCACGCGGCGGGCGCCACGGAATTCGATCGCCTCAATGGTGTCGGCCGGACTCACGGTTGGCGTAGGCGCCTTCGCGGTAGGCGGCGCCTCGAACGGCTGCTGCTGCTGCTGTTTGCCGGGCTCCTGCGCTTGCGGCACCGTTTCGAATGGATTCGCCTGCGGCGCGGGCTGGGCCTGTTTGGGAGGCTGCGCCTGCGGCGCCGGCTGGTTAGCGGGCGGCGGGGTGGATGGCTTTTGCTGTGAAGACGGCTGCTGGGCCAGCGCTAGCGGCAGCGCGCACAGCAACAGCGTCATCAGGCGGCCAGGCCTGTGATACATCGTCAAGAATCGTTCCTTTCCACCCTGCGCGAATTCCTCTCCGAGTGGCGCTCCAGTTGAGCTGTGCGCAAATTCCACGGTGTGCGCAAATTTCACTAACGCTCAGTACATCCAAGTCAAAGTGCTACCGGGACGAGACGCGCAGACTTTCATGCGCGTTTCAAGGAGCGGCGCCTTACACGTGGGTCAAACCCAACATTCTACCCGATAGGAGGCGGCAAGGGAAATTTTTGTCGACGGGAGCCGGACGACGGGGCCCGAAATCCACCCGGGAAAGCGAGGTCAAACGGGGCCGGCGCGTCTCGCCGCATCGTTGTTTCGCAGCCGCGCGCGGCCCGCCGAGGAGGCGGGCTTACGCGGCGCGCGCCCAAGCAGGCGGCCCACGCCGCGAATCAACTGCGTCACCTCGCGCGAGCTTTTCTGAATCACAAGGTCGGCGCCGGTGGTCGCTTCGTTCAAACCCATCGCGTCGGTGAAGCCGGAGATCAATATCACGGGGATATCGGCCCGCAGTTTGCGAATGTGGGCTGTCAGCTCGACGCCATTCATCTTCGGCAGCTTGAAGTCGGTGATTAGTAATTCGAATCGTTGGTTGGTGAAAAGCTCGAGTGCATCCTCCGCCGAGGATGCGATTGTGATCCGGTGCCCAAGCTCTTCGAGTACGCTCTTTCGGGCCACCAGTCCCAATCCGTTGTCGTCCACCATCAAGATTCGGGCTGTCTGTGCAGCGGATGAATCTCTCATGTTCTAGTCAAGGGCGACGGTACCGCAACGGCGATTCCGCTGTCAATTGAACGCTATGCTTCTGGGAACTCGCAAGATCGAGTGCTTGACTCGGAGACGGAGATTGTGAACGCGCGTCCTACTCGACTTCCTTCGGCGCCTTGTAGCCCGCCTTGGCGATGATCTGGTACTTGATGGAATGACCCTTGGCATCGACGACGCGAAGCGGTTCGCCGGTGGCGGGATTCACCAGTTGCACCCTGATTCTGCGGAACGAGCCGTCGCGCGCCTGGTTGCTGGGGTGATAGGTGATCGTGTACTGGTTGCGGAGCGCGGTCGAAATGGCGTTGAAGATCGAAGGAAATTCGCCGTAGAAACGTGGGAAAAACGCCTGACCGCCGGTCTCGCGCGCGAATACGTTCATTTGATTGTCGGCCTGAAGGAAGTCAAGCTGTGCGATGTTGCCGAGCATGCCCGCGGCGTCCATGTATTCGCGCAGCGCCTGGAGCATGCCGATCGCGTAGATCGGCACGGCGGAAGACTGAATCGATTTCCGGGCCTTATCGAAGGTCAGCTTGCTGAAGGTGTCTACACCCGAGGAGATGAGGACGATGGCCTTGCGGCCTTCGATGTTTTCCATGCGGGACTCGGCGTCCACCAGGGCGTCATAGAGATTCGACTCCGAGAAGCCGGCGATACGCAACCGCTGGAGGGCGTCGTACGTTTTCTGGCGGTTTGTGCTGAAGTCGGACAGGATCTCGGGCTTGAGGTCATAAGCGATCACCGCGACATAATCTTCGGGCTTGAGCGTCTGCACAAACCCGTAAGCGGCGGTGAGGGTCTGATACCAACCATCGGACCAGTATTGCTGGAACAGGTTGCTGAATTCGATGAGGAGGCAGACGGTCATGGGCGCCTCGCCCATGTTGACGCCGGCGATCTGCTGCGGCACACCGTCCTCGAGCACGCGGAAGTTCCCCGGCGGAATGCGCGGGATGAAGTGGCCTTTGTTGTCGAGGACGGACACGTCGACGGTGACCGTGATGGCTTCGGCCTTGAAGGTCGCCTCGGGGGTCTGCTGGTTTTCCTTCTTGTACTGGGACGGGATGGGCGCCTGGGTTGAATCGGCCGGGGCGGTGGCGTCTTTCGTCTTAGGCTTGGCGACCGTTTCGGTGGATTGCGAGCCCGGCCCCTCCTGCGCGAACAACGTCATGCCGAGTGTAAGTGAAATGGCGATCAGGAATCGCATGGCTCGTACCTCCCGTACCGTACGCAATTTTAGTGTACTTGCGTTCACTGCACCCAGGGGTCGCGGTCGGAGCCACGCTTTTTCAGGTACACCTGAAACTTCCGTCGCATCCTCTGCCGCTTCCACTCAGCGTAGGCCGATTGCAGTTTGCTCCGCGGATTTAGACGCACGCGCGGCATCTTGAGGTACAGATAGCCGACCAGCAGTCCTCCGAGGTGGGCGAACTCGCTGATGCCGGTGTTGCCGCCGCTCATCGACATGAGGAACGAAACGACGCCGATGATCATGACGAAGTACTTCGCCTGAATCGGAATCAGGAAGCCCCAGAGAATGGTGCGCGTGGGGAACAGAAGAGCGTAGGCGAGCAGAATACCGAAGATGGCGCCCGAGGAGCCGATGGTGGCGACATTCGGGGTTCCCACCGCATAGTTAGCGACGACGACGCACACGCCCGCGCCGATGCCGCAGACCAGGTAGTAGCGTAAGAACCTCGCGGCGCCCCAGGTCCGCTCCAGATCCGCGCCAAACATCCAGAGCGCGAGCATATTCCAGATGATGTGGCTGAAGCCGCCATGAAGAAACATGTATGTGGCCAATTGCCACACCATGAACAGTTCGACGACGGCGCGCGGGGTGAGCGCCAAGAGGCCGGAAACCTCCTGGACAAGGACCGACTGATGGAAAAGGAACGTGAAGATGAAGATCGCCGTGTTAACGATCAGAAGCCACTTTGTGGCGGGCGGAAACCAGCCGGAGGAAAGAAACCTGAGAGTGCGGGTTCGGCCGCCTCGGTACGCCATGGGTGTGGAGCAGGACTCCGGCTACAGGATAACAGAAGGCGTCAGGAACGCGCCCGCGGCTTGCCGTCCGGTACGCGGGCCAGCGTACGGTCGAGCGAAACATGCCCGAATTTCAACGCCATCGCGAGCGCAATCCAGACTTGCCAATGGGAGAAAAGCCCCGCGCCGATAAAGAAATGCCCGGCCAGATTCAAGTCGCCGGCAAGCCGCCACAATCCCAGACTGAGCGAGGCAACGGCGAGAGAATTCGCCAAAAAGGAGACCACGTCGACGGCTACCCGCAAGTGGCGCACCGCCTCGCGATCAAGGATTGGTTCTCCCGTCCAAACCGACGCCATGGGCCGGATCCAGGACGGATAGAACGTTTCGGCTAGGCGGTTGGCTGACATCGTTTTGCCCCTTCTCACTGGAGTAGATGCAACCCAGTCTCCAAACGTTGCAGAACGGCCAGGTCAAATGCCCGGGTGGGCGTATCGGTCACGGGACGCAGCCAAAAGAAAGTAGGCGAAAAAGTTAGAAACCGGATTTTGCCAGCGGGGTGGAAGTTCCCTGGCGGGCGGTCGGGTTTGACCGTACTTGAGCTGCGCGATTAAACAGGAACGCAACGCCTTCCGTAAGGACAAAGACGGCAAACCAGACTTGCCAATGGGAAAAAAGACCACTGGAAATAGCGAACTTGCTGGTCAGGTGCAGATCGGCGCCGAAGCGCCAGAAGGCGAGGACGCCCGCCATGACGGCGGCGGGCTGGAGTAAAGCCGCTGTCGCCAGGAGAACCTTTTGCCGCCTAGGGCTCAGGCTCTGCCTCCGACGCCCGCGCTTGAGTCGTATCCTGACGACCATTCCTGTAAAATTCAGTTTACCAGCAGCAACTTCCATATCGGCAACGAAAGGGCACTCAACACCAAATGCGTAGACTCAAGACCGCATTCATCGGGACCGGCTTTATGGGCAAGGTCCACGCGGACGCCATCCGGCGCCTCGGCAACGTGGAATTGGCGGCCGTGGCGTCGGCAACCGCCGCGGAGGCGCAAGCCTTCGCCTCGAGCCAGGGCATCCCCACCGCCACGGGCGACTACCGGCAGATCCTCGCCGACCCGTCCATCGACGCGGTGCATATTCTCACCCCCAATGCGCTTCATTTCCCCATGACCATGGCTGCGCTCGAAGCCGGCAAGAGCGTGCTGTGCGAAAAACCACTCTGCGTCACCAGCGCCGAAGCCCAAAAGATGCTCGATGCGGCCGAGCAACGCAAACTTGCACACTGCGTCGAGCACAATTTGCGCTACTACCCCGTCGTCCAGCAGGTCCGCCGTATGATAGAAGCCGGCGAACTGGGCGAAGTGCTGATCGTCCAGGGAACTTATTCGCAAGACTGGCTGCTGTACGACACGGATTGGAACTGGCGGATCGAAGCCGGCGAAAACGGGCCCCTTCGCGCCATGGGAGACATCGGCTCGCATTGGATGGATCTCATCCAGCACGTGACGGGCCTGAAGATCAGCGCGCTCTGCGCCGACCTGCAGACCTTCCATCGGACCCGCAAACGGCCAAGAGGCGCGGTCGAAACCTTCACCGCCAAGACCAAGACCCACGCCGACACGGTGGATGTGCCGGTAGACACCGAGGATTTCGGCGCCGTGCTGCTGCGGTTGGGCGGCCGGGCGCGGGGCGCGTTCACGGTGAGCCAGATGTCGGCCGGGTGCAAGAACAAATTCGCGATCGAGGTTTATGGGACCAAGTGCGGCGCGGCATGGAATCAGGAGCGGCCGGATGAGCTATGGATCGGCCATCGCAACACACCGAACCAGTTGATTGTCAAAGACCCGTCGCTGCTGCTGCCCGCGGCGGCAAGCTACGCCGACCTTCCGGGCGGGCACGGCGAAGGCTACGACGACACGCACAAACAAAACTTCCGGCGCTTCTACGCGCGTGTGGCCGACCCTTCCGCGCCGGTGGAGTACCCGACGTTCGCCGACGGCCTGCTGGGCATGCACCTGCTCGAAAAAGTGCACGAGAGCGCGCAGAAGCAGGCGTGGGTGACTGTTTAGCCCGCTTTGGGAAAGCAATTGTTTCAGCGGCGATGGCAAGAGCGGCTTCGCGGCGCAGCCTACTGGGGCGCGCTGGCTCTGTGCTTCGCCGCGGCGGTGGCGGGCGGATGGACCTCTCCGGCGACGCGGTTTGACGACTACGTGTACGACTGGATGCTCGGGTTGTATCCGGCGACGGACCCCCAGCCCGCCTGCGTTGTGCTGGCGATCGACGATGCGACGCTGAATGCGTTCGGCGGACAACGCAGCCTGCGGCCGATTCTGGCGCGCGCCGTGCGTCTGGCCGCGGCGTCGCATCCGCGGGTGCTGGCGCTCGATGTGCTGATTTCCGACGCCACCGTGCCGGCCGACGACCGGGACCTCGATGCCGCGCTCACCGGGGCCAACAACCTCGTGCTGCCCGCCGAGATTGGCCCCGACGGCGCGTGGGAGTTCCCGCTGGAAATGTTTCGAAGGCACGCGTGGGCGCTCGGCCACGTGGAAGCCGACCCACGCTCGGAAGACGGCGTTACGCGGCAGATTCCGCTCGAGGCGGTGGCCGGACATCGGCGGCTTTGGGCCGAGGCGCTCGAATCGTATCGGCTGTCGGTGGGCGCGGCGGCAATCGTGGAATCGCCGGACGACCTGACGGTGGGCGCGGTGCGCATTCCGGCGCCGCCGGGAGAGAACCTCACGCGGGCGATGCGCATCCGGTTCTCGCCGAATCCGCTGCCCGCGGTATCCGTGCGCGACCTGGCGGCGCGGCCAGGGCTGGGTAGCCTGCTGCGCGACCGCGTCGTGTTCCTGGGAGTGACGTCGCTGTCGCTGACGCGCGACCGGGTGCGGACGCCGTATGGGGAGATGATTTCGGGCGTGGAAGTGCACGCCCAGGCATTTGAAACAATTCGCCGGGGAATGTTTTTGACCTCCGCGCGCGATTCGACGCTGCTGCTGGCCTGCGCGCTGCTGGTTTTGGCGGGCGGGCTGATCTTCCGGTTTTCCTCGGGGTGGCTTGCCTATGCGCTGGCAGCGGCGCTGGTGTGCTGCGCGCACGCCCTGCCGTTCTTCGCCTTTCCGCGCGGGGTGGTTTTTCCCGCGGTCCCGCTGGTGCTGGCGGCGTGGCTGTCGGTCGCAACCGCGGCAAGTTTCGAATACTTCGTTGTGCGCCGGCGGATGCGGCGGGCCGAAACCGGACAGGCGCGCTACCGGCAGGCGATTCAGTTCGTAACTCACGAAATGCGCACGCCGCTGACGGCGATTCAGGGTTCGAGCGAACTGATGGGGCGCTACAACCTGAACGAAGAGAAGCGCAAACAGATCGCGACGATGATCAATGCCGAATCCAAACGCCTGGCGCGGATGATCCAGACGTTTCTGGATGTGGAGCGGTTGAGCGAAGGCGCGATGGAGTTGAAGCGCGCGCCGACGGACTTAGCGGCCCTGGTGGCGGCCTGCGTGAAGCGGGCCGAGCCGCTGGCCGAGCGCAAGAAGATCGGAATCGAAAGCGGGACGCTCGATCCGGCGACGGTCGAGGGCGACGCGGAACTGCTCGAGTACGCCATCTACAACCTGCTGAACAACGCCGTGAAGTATTCGCCCGAGTCGACGCGCGTCACCGTGGCGCTGCGCAACGGTGGCAGGACGGCGGCCGTCTCTGTGGCGGACCAGGGCATGGGCATGGAACCGAAAGAGATGGAGCGG
>DAIDIH010000336.1 GCA_027459465.1 Bryobacterales bacterium
CCGCACCGGCGGCGAACAGCGTTTGAGTGACTTTCTGCTTTGGGAGTGCGCCTACGCCGAACTTTACTTCACCCCGCGCCTCTGGCCGGACTTCGGCCCTGAAGACCTTTCGCAAGCTCTCGCCGAGTTCCACACCCGCGAGCGCCGCTTTGGCGGACTGCCGGCTGTTGTATCGTCGAGAGGATGATGCCTCGCCGCGATTTCCTCAGCGCCGCACCGCTGCTCATGGCAGCCGCGCCTCAAGCCGCCGGTTCCGCCGGCCCCTCGGCCTACGAGCTGCGGCTTATCGAGATGCGCAACTCCTCTGACGACGAGCTCCGCCACACCCAGGAGTTCTTAGGCTCGGCCCTCGCGCCTGCCTTCCGCTCGGCTGGCGCAACCACCGTCAGCGCCTTCCGCGTCAGCATCGGCCCCGGCAGCCCCACCGCCGTGTTGCTGAGCGAATTTGCGTCCTTCGGCGCCCTTGCCGGCGCGGCGCAGAAGCTCGAGGGCGACGCCTCGTACCGTGCAGCCTACGGGAAATACGTCTCCTCCACCGGCCGCGTCTATGAGCGCGAATCCGTGTGGCTGCTCGAAGGATTCCCGGGCTTTCCTTCGCTTAAGGCGCCGAAGCGGCTCGAGAACGGATCTCACATTCTTGAACTCCGCCGCTACGAGTCCCCAAACATGGTTACTCTCGAGAGAAAGATCCGCATGTTCGACACCGCGGAATCCGGTATCTTCGAGCGGCTCGGCATGCAGCCGGTCTTCTTCGGCCGGATGGTCGCCGGGGACCGCATGCCCAACCTGATGTACATGCTCGCCTTTGAAGATCTGGCGACCCGCGAGCGCCTCTGGCGAGCCTTCGGTTCCGACCCTGAGTGGAAGAAACTGTCCGCGCGTCCGGAACTTCACGACTCGGAGATTGTGTCGAACATCAGCAACTGGATCCTTGATCCGATGCCCTTCTCCGATGTGCGCTGACAGGCATTCTTCGCCGCCCGTACCATACGCGGCGCCGAGCGGCCGTTCAGAGCCTCGGCCTTCCTTGGATTGTCGCTTCGCTCGATGACGGACCCATCGTGGGTTATGCCTATGCAAGCGCCTACCGCCTTCGCATCGGCTATCGCTTCACCGTAGAAGACTCCGTTTACGTTGACCCCACGCACGCCCGCCAGGGCATCGGCACCTTATTGCTCGCTCACCTGATTGAACGCTGTGAAGCGGCTGGTGCTCGCCAGATGATCGCCGTCATAGGGGACCGCGCAAACACAGCATCCGTCCGCCTCCACGAGAAGTTGGGCTTCCTCCACGCGGGCATGCTGCGTTCCGTCGGATTCAAGTTCGGCCGCTGGGTTGACACGGTTCTCATGCAGCGCTCACTCGGTGAGGGCGACGGCACCTTCCCCGATCAAGAGCTGGCGCTGCCTATCGCGGTGGCACTTCGCCTTCCAGCAGCTTTCCCAACCACGCCGCCGGGCAGCGGATGCCCACATAAAACTGCCCGAAAAGTGCATACACGGCGCTCACTTCGTCGAAACGCATCTCGTAGATCAGCCGCTTGAACACCACCGGGTCGTCGGCGAACAGATCCACGCCCCACTCCCAGTCGTCCAGACCGATCGAGCCCGAGATGATTTGCTTCACCTCGCCCGCGTAGCGCCGCCCGATCATCCCGTGCTCGTGCATCTGGCGGGCTCGCTCAGCCATCGGAAGCTGGTACCAGTTCTTCGATTCGCCGCGCTTGCGGTCCATCGGGTAGAAACAGATGTAGCGGTTCGGAGGCATCTCCGGATACAGCCGCGGCCTCATCGCCTCCCGCTGCCGCGCCAGGTTTTCTTCCACTGCCCGTTCCCACTCCGGCGTATGCGGAGCGATACCGTCCGCCGCCAGCGCACGGAAAACCTTCTGCGTCGATTCGTACAGCCCCAGTTCCACCACGGACAAGTAAGAGTGAACCGGCTCGAGATACTCGCCGATCGCGAGGCGTGCAATGGAGAGCTCACAGGCCTGCAGTTCATCGAAGTCCGGCCGGAAGTGCACGAACATCAGGTCGCCTTTGTGGCCAAACAGCGAGAATATCGCGCTTTGGCCCTCCGCGTTGTGCTCCATCGCGCCCAGCGCCGTCGCGGCCTCCTCCACGAGAGCCGCACGCTTGGACCCATCGAGCGCCCGCCATTCCTGCCGGCGCACCCGCATCATCTGGTGCAACACAGCGGCGCCTTCCAGCGTCAACGGCGCCTCGGGCAATGCCGCCGCCACCTCGCCGGCCTCAAGTTTCACTTCTACAGACATCGGTCGCTCACCTCAAACGTCATTTTAGCCTGTGGAATTCGAGCGATTTTCTTTCCGAATTCCTCACTTAACAACAGAGGAGACTTGTATGTTCCAACGTATCGCCTCGATTGCCGCCGTTCTCGCGCTGGCCGTCCCCGCCTGGGCCCTTCCCCGAACGCGTTCTTACCATCATCACGCCGGACATCACGGACACCACAGTCGTCAGACTCAGCAGGAAAAAACCGCCCAAGCCGCCGAAAAGAAAGCTAGTTCAAACCGTAAATCGCATAGGTGAGCCGCGTCGCAAACAGCGTCCAGCCGAGATACGGCAACAGTAGCACCGCGGCAACCGGCGAGAACATAAGCACGTTCCCCTGAATGACGGCCACCGAGGCCGCCAGCAGCAGCGCTTCAAGTGCGGCTGAGCCGATCTGCCGCCGGACGAAGAACAGATAGGGCCAGGCCAGGTTCAAAAGCGCGTTTACCGCGTACAGTGCCGCGACCATCGTGTAGCGCTCCGGCGTCGCCGCATTCAGCGCCAGCGCCGCCGATAGCGCCGCCATCACGTACAGCACCGCCCAGACACGCCCGATCACCGTCCCCGCCGGCGTCCACGACGGAACTCTCAGACCTCGAAACCATTCCATCCCGGAACGGCTGAGCCATCCTCCCCCCGCCGCCACTGCCGCCGTCACCAACGGAATGATCAGATAGTGTGCGCGCATCGAACCCCGGTCTCCGGCCCTCTCAGTTGCCCTGCGCCCGGGCGCCTTTCACGAGATTCTCCACCTCTCCCATGGCCTGAATGTCGGTTTCTACCATCTCCCGTACCAGGTCCGGGAAACTCACCGTGTGCTGCCATCCCAGCCGTGCTTTTGCCTTTGCTGGATTCCCGATCAGTAGGTCCACTTCGGCCGGACGGAAAAACTGCGGATCGACGGTCACGTAATCGTCTGCGCGCAAGCCGACCGCCTCGAACGCCAGGTCGGCGAATTCCCGCACCGAATGCGTCTCACCGGTCGCAACCACATAATCGTCGGGTGTATCCTGCTGCAGCATCCGCCACATGGCCTCGACATAGTCCCGCGCATGGCCCCAGTCCCGCTGGGCGTCCAAATTTCCGAGTGGCAGTTTGTCCTGCTTTCCCGCCACAATCCGCGCCACACCGGAAGTGATCTTCCGGGTGACAAACTCGAAGCCGCGCCGCGGGGATTCGTGATTGAACAGGATTCCACTGGAAGCATGAATCGCGTACGCCTCGCGATAATTCCTCGTCAGATCAAATCCCGCCACCTTGCTGATTCCATATGCCGAGCGCGGGTGGAACCCCGTCTGCTCGGTTTGCGGCGTCTCGTGAACCTTGCCGAACATCTCGCTCGATCCGGCAAAGTAGAACCGGCACGAAGGGACGATCTCCTTAAGCGCCGCCAGAACATAATGCGTCCCGTTGATGTTTGTGTTTAGCGTAGAAAACTCGTCGTCGAACGAGTAGCTTACGAAGCTCTGCGCCGCCAGATGATAACATTCCTCCGGCGCGACCTTCTGGAATACTCGATAAATGCTCGGAAAACTCTCGAGCGACGCGGCATGTAGCTGGATCTCGTCCCGCACCGCCGCGATACGCGAAAGCCGGTGGCCCGGATCCTCTAGCGCGACGCGTCGCACCACGCCGTGCACCTCGTATCCTTTGGCCAGCAACAGCTCGGCCAGATACGACCCATCCTGCCCCGTAATTCCAGTAATCAACGCTCGTTTCTTCGCCATCTCGTCCTTATTCTCGCTGCTCCGGCTTACCTAAGCTCTCGGAGCGTGGGGTTCACGGTCCGAAAATACAACCCGACCCGCACATCGGAAGGCCCAGTCTCGACGGGTTCGCATCCCGCCCGGATCATCATCCGCACATCGCCTTTCGCCGGGATTGTCATCGTATGCGTATACCCGGTGCCCGCGCTCGAAGCCATCAGGCGCTCCACCTTGCCGTCCACGCTTATTTGAAAGGGTGCGGCCTCCGCGTGGCCCGTCTCTAACATCATAGAAAATTGCACGGCGCGGACATGGCCCGACGGGTTGGAAAAATCGATTCGCCCGACCCTGCCGCACCAACGCCATCGCTCTGTTCCCGCCGTTTCAAACGGATAGAATCCGGTCGAATAGAAGACGAAGAGCGGGCCGGGTTCTGCCGCGATGTCAGGCGGGGGCGCGTAGTTTCGCATCAGGAAGAATCCGATCTGCCCGTCGGGAGAGTTTAAGGGAGCGCCGAGCGTCGCCGTCAACGCCGCTTCCGGCGACTGCTCCGGCCGGTAGCCGGCGCGGTCAAGCCAGACCGCGGCGAAACCCTGTTGTTTCAACCGTGCGAGCATACGCGGTACGGGCATCGCCGCCGTCTCCTCGTTCCACTGCCCCTCCCGCTCGCTCATCGCGCCCCAGCTCCACCGCGACCCTCGTGAGTGGATGTAGGGCGCCGCCTCCTCGTACACGTTCATCCGCACGTGAGGCACATCGAGAGGAAAATCGCGAAACGGCAACTCGAACACGGAGCCTCCGGCGGGGATCATCGCCTCGATCCGGGCCACATACTCGCGGTCCGCATTGAAAGACTTCCCGCGTCCGGAATAATCGAGATAGCGCGTCACAACCGCCTGGTCGTAGGCCGCGAACAAAGCGAGCGTGACGCACGCCACGCCCGCCCAGACGCGCGAAATTCTCTCGCGCGAAACACGCGTGAGCCAATCTCCCAGGCCCGCCAACGCGAAGAAGCTGATGAAAACGACTATTCGGTTGTAAGCACGAATGTCCGGAGAGATAAACACGTTGAACAAGGCGCCGAAGCCCCCCGTGGTTGCCAGCAGCACGCTGGCGATTGCAAGACCAGCCGCGGCGCCCGCCACCGGGCTCACCGTCGCTCCGAAGCATGCCATCAACGCCACGCCGAACAGGTACAGCAGTCCGATGCTCCCCACCGTCCCCAGCCGGCTCGTCGCGTTCTCTGTTTCTCCCAGGAAGTGGGCCTCTCGAATGCGGCGCTCAACCGCGTGAAGCGGCGGATACGGGTTGTCCGGGATCGGAGTGAACAGTTGCCGTAACTTGAGCGCGTACACCTCCGACTCGGCGATGTTCTTGTATTGCAAACCGGGATTAGCGCCGCGTTTCGCGACATAGATCAGCGACGGCGACAGGTTGATGAAAGCCCCCCCCGCCAGCACCGTGACAGCGGCCAGGCCGATGCCGAGCTGGCGCCGCGATTTCCGAGCCAGAAAGGCCCAAACCGCCGCGGTCAACAGCACGAAGCAGCCAAAGAATGCGTCGTATGCGTAGCCGAAGCCCTGCAATAAAGCCCCGACCCACACATACCGCGCATGTTCCCTCGCCCGGAACCGCCCGGAAGCCAACTCAATCGCCCCCGTCGCAAGTAGCGGAACTGCATAGAAGAGAAGGTTGAGATGTGTGATCCCTCGGACAAAGGTGAACGGCTGGAGGGCGTAAATGGCGCCGAAGGCGATCGCTATTTCAGTGCGCAGCCCGAGGCGGCGGAAGCCCCAGCAGGCTGTCGCCGACGTGACGACTGTGGCGGTGAGCCAAAGCGTGTTGACCATC
>DAIDIH010000337.1 GCA_027459465.1 Bryobacterales bacterium
CGAAATCGAAGCCCTGGCCCAGGAAGCCAGGAAACGCAAGATCAACGACCGTCCCGAAGTCCAGGAAATCACCCAGTTGCAGGTCAACCAGATGCTCGCCGGTTTCCTCGTCCAGGAACTGCGCGACACCGCCAAGGTCGATGCCGCCCAGGTCCAGGCTTACTACGATGCGCATAAATCCGACTACCAGGAAGACCGCATCCGCCACATCCTCGTCCGCTACAAGGGCTCCCGCGTGCCGCTCCGCCAGGGCGCCAAGGACATGACGCCCGAAGAGGCTCTGGCCAAGGCCCAGGACATCAAAAAGAAACTTGACGCCGGCGCCGATTTCGCCGCCGAAGCCAAGGCCGAATCCGACGACACTTCCACCGGCGCCAAGGGCGGGGAACTCGGCTTCGCCGCCAAGAACCAGTTCGTGCCCGAATTTGCCAATGCCGCCTTCGCCCTCCCCGTGGGCAAAATCAGCGACCCCGTCAAGACCCCCTTCGGCTATCACATCATCGAAGTCGAAGAGATCAAATTCAAGCCGCTGACCGAGGTCCAAGGCTCGATCGAGTCCCAGCTCAAAAACGACGAAGCGCGCAAGGAAACCGACCAGCTTCGCGAAGCTGTTTCCACCAAGCTGAACGACGACTTCTTCGGCAAAGCTCCCTCGACGCCCTCCCTGCTTTCGCCGGTGAAGTAATCGTGGCGGCACGGCCCGCGGCTCTCACCATCGCCGGCTCGGACCCGAGCGGCGGAGCGGGATTGCAGGCCGACCTCAAAACATTTCATCAGTTCGGCGTTTACGGCGAAGCGGCCGTCACCCTGGTCACCGTGCAGAACACGGCCGGTGTGGCGGCCGTCGAGCTTTTACGGCCCGAACTCGTCGCCGCCCAGATCGAGGCCGTCGTCTCCGATCTCCCGCCGCAAGCCGCCAAAAGCGGCGCGCTCGGCAACGCAGCCCTCATCGAAACTGTCGCCCACGCCGCGGCTTCTTTCTCCTTCCCGCTCGTCGTCGACCCCGTCATGATCAGCAAGCACGGAGCCCCCCTGCTCGACGCTTCCGCCGTAACCGTGCTGAAGCACTCCCTGGTTCCCCTCGCCACGCTGCTGACGCCCAACCTCGCCGAAGCCGCCGCCCTCACAGGCCGCCAGGTTTCAACCGTCGAAGCCATGCGCGAAGCCGCCCGCGCGCTCGCCGATGCCGGCGCAAAAAACGTCCTGGTCAAAGGCGGCCATCTCGCCGGCCCCGCCCTCGACGTGCTCTACTCGGACAACCAATTCCTCGAACTGTCCGCCCCGCGCGTCCCGACGCCCCACACCCACGGCACCGGCTGCACCTATTCCGCCGCCATCACTGCCCTGCTCGCCCGTGGCGTCCCTCTCGTCCCCGCCGTCGAGCAAGCCAAGCGCTGGATCACCCGCGCCATCGAATCTAACCCCGGCCTCGGCCACGGCGCCGGACCCCTAAACCACTTCGCCCCTATCGAGCCGTAGCCGTCCCCTTGTCGTTGCGGTAAACCACGCCCTGCTTCATCACGAAGAATACGTGCTCCACCCGCGTGATGTCTTCCACCGGATTCCCCGGCACCGCCACCACATCGGCGCTCTTGCCCGCATCGAGCGACCCAATCTCATTGGCCACGCCCAACAGGTTAGCGTCCACAATCGTCCCCGCCTGCAGCGCCGCCTCCGGACGCATCCCCAGCCCCGACATCAGGACAAATTCATGCGCGTTCCGCCCGTGCGGATACACCGCCGCATCCGTGCCCAGCCCGATCTGAATCCCCATCGCGAGCGCCCTCTGGAACGTCTGATTCACCGAGCGAATCGCCGCCCGCGCCTTCTCGGCGATCGCCGGCGGATAGTAAATCCCATGCTCCAGCCGGTCGCCGATCCACCACGGCGCCATCAGCGTCGGCACAAAATACGTCCCCCGCTCCTTCATCATGTGCAGCGCCTCGTCGTCGAGAAACGACCCATGCTCAATCGAATCGATCCCCGCGCGAATCGCCCGCTTCGCGCCCGTCGCTCCATGCGCATGCGCCGCCGTCTTCCGGTGTAGCGAGTGCGCCTCGCTCACTAGCGCATTCAACTCCTCCTGGCTAAGCTGCGCCGTGTCCACTTCATCCGTCAGCGACAACACCCCGCCCGTCGCGCACGTCTTGATCACATCCGCGCCGTACTTCACCGCAATCCGCACCGCTCGCCGCGCGTCGTCCGGGCCGTTGATCACCCCATCCGTTGGACCCGGCTCCGCAAACAGCCCCTGCCGGAATCCCGCCGTATCGTCGCAGTGCCCGCCGGTCGACCCGATCGCATGAACCGCCACCAGCATCCGCGGCCCCGGAATCAGCCCCTCCCTCGCCGCGTCGCGCAAAGAAACGTCCATCTCATGCGCCGAGCCGACGTCGCGCACCGTCGTAAACCCCGCCATCAGCGTCACGCGCAGGTTCGCGATGGCGTCCAGCGTCTGCTCGGGCACCGGCTTGCGAAGCTCATCGATGAACGCCTGCTTCCAGTCGTCGCTGTACATCATCGACAGGTGCGTGTGCGCGTCGATGAAGCCGGGCATCAGCGTCGCATCGCCCAGGTCCACCGTCTCGGCCCCGGCCGGAATTTTCGCATCCGCTCCCACGCCCGCGATCTTCCCATCGGCCACCACCACTACGCCCGGCGACACAATGCGCCCATGCACGGCATCGAACATCCGCGCCGCGCGAACCACCACGGGCTTCGTCGCCGCCCAGGAAAAAGGAACCAGCAGAACCGCAAGAATCGTCAGCCGGAGCATGAGGTTCACTCTACCAAAGCAGCCTTGCGCGGCAACAGCGCAATCGCCAGAGCCCCCGCGATCGCCACCGCGAACACCAGCCCCATCGCGAGCGTGTAGTTCGGCGAACGGTCCCGCACTACGGAAACAAAATACGGAAACCACGTCTGCCCGATCGTGTTCACCGGAAGAATCACCGCCATCGCCCGCCCCAGCGTGTTCACGCCAAACTCCTCGGCCGCCATCAGCGGAATCAGCATGTAGTCGGCGCCCATCGCCAGACCGAACAGAATCGCGAACGCGTACGGCTGACCCGGCGGATGCGCCCCCCTGAGCAGCGGAATCGTCGCCGCCACGATGAAATACGTCGCCAGCATCACGTACTTCTTCGGGAATTTGTCCGCCAGAAATCCGATCGACAGCCGCCCGATGATGCTCGACCACAAAATCAACACCGAAGCCGTCCGCCACGTCGAATCAAGCTGGTCGCCCGCGCGGAATCCCTGGTCCAGGAACACGAACTTCATGTGGAAGTTCACCGCGCCAATCGACCCGATCGAACAAAAACTCCCGATCAGCAGCAGCCAAAACGCATAACTCTTGAACAGTTTGCCGAAGGTCTCCGGTTCGAGCGCCGCCTCCGCCGGAGCCGCCGCGTCGCCGTCCGGAAACAGACCCATGTCCGCCGGACGGTCCCGCAACACGAACAGCACCACCGGCCACGCCGCGAACAACATCACCGCCAGACAGAGCAGGGCATTGCGGAACCCCAGTGAAGCCGTCAGCGGCTTCACCATCAGCGACCCCACCGAACCCAGCAGCCCCACGCCCACGTACACAATCCCCATCGCCGTGCCGCGCTTCTTCCGGAACCAGTGCGAAACGATGATCTGATGCGGAATCGGTCCCGCCGCGATGTAGCCCACCGTGTAGACGACCCACAGCGTGTAATACAGCGAAAGCGAGCCGCCCATGCGCGAAAATCCCGCCAGCGCGACCGTCGTCAGCGTCAGCCCAACCAGAATCAGCTTCCGCGGGCTGAACTTCGGAACAATCAGCGGCCCCGCCCAGATTGTCAGCAGCGCCGCCAGCGGGAATCCCAGCGTAATCTGCGAACGGCTCCATCCAAACGTCCGTTCGAAGTAGTCGTAGAAAAATCCGATGTTGTAGTAGGGAACCCCGGTCGACAGGCCGAACGTGAAGAACGCCGCCGCCGTGATGAGCCAGCCGTAAAAAAGTTTTCGCATCGCGCGCGTAAAGGCTAGACTACCGCAAGCCGTTACGCGCGCGCGAAGGAGGTGTTGCTACAAGAGCGATTGCTCGAGCGCACAGCGCGAGGCGCGCTCAATCCAGCTAGGCAAGGCCCGCGCCCCGCTGCGTTGTGCGCGATCTTAATTCGACAACTGCAGCGGTTCCTGCAGGCTGAATACCAGCTTGGTCTCCGCCGGCACCTTCACCCGCTGGCCCTTGGTGAGAACCTGCACGCCCGCGCCCGCCGCCGCGCCCGCCCCCGCGCCGATCGCCGCTCCCGCGCCGCCTCCCGCAATCGCCCCGATGATCGCCCCCAGTGCGCCAAGCCCGCCGATCCGCTCCGCACTCTGCTTGCCCCGCCCGTTGCTCGACTGGTTCACCGCCGTCGTGTCGATATCATACGTCTTGCCGTTCACCTGAATCTGCGTCAGCGCCAGCGTCAACACCGTCTTCCCCGTGATCTTCCCCGACTGCTGATCGTCCAGCAGTTTCGCCGTCACGTTCGCCCCGCTCGGAATCAGCGTCTGCCCGTTCACCACCACGTCCTGGGTCAGCGTCGCCCGGTACGTCTGCCCCACCTTGTCCTTCTCCGAGTCCACCGCGTCGTCAAGCCGCACGGCCAACTCCGTCCCGGTTGGCACCGCCGCCGGCTGCGCGGCCCCATCCGCTGCCTGTGCGGGCGCCGCGGCCTGCGTCACCGGACCCTGCCCAGGCCCCGTCGCCGGTACAAACCCGCCGCCCGAATTCTGCGCGGGCGCGGCCATTGCCGCCGTCGCCGCAACATCGCTCGTCGTCTCATCCACGTGCTGCCGCCTCATCCGCGGCGGTGCGCCATCTTCGTTCGCCACCGCGGCCGGACTCGCGTTCGCCGCCGGATCCGGAGCAGTGCTCGCCTTCGAATCGCCAAACGCAAGGCTCCTCACGCGCGATAACTCATACGTCTGAACGTCGGACCCGACGAGCATCCGCACATGGCGCGAGTCCCCGCCCACGTAACTCCCCTCCACCGACGTTCCGTCCCGCAGAGTCAGCGTATCGGCAAACGCGAGCGCACCCAACAGCACAATTAAGCCAGTCGCCTTAACGAACACAGTCCCTCCATATGTCCAGATATCTTCCCCTGCAGCTACTGCTTTTTCGACGCACTCGGCCCCGTCCCGGTTGCGGTACATGAGAAATCCCAGATCTGCATATCCAACTCGTCCGCCGTATATTCCACTACGGCATACTCGCCCGGCGCGAGCGGCTTCATCGGCGACATCTTGTACAGTCCGTCGCCCACCTGCTGCCGCACCGTGTCCACCAGGTTCGGATCCTCCAGCGCCACATCCGCCACCGGAACGATCGTCACCTTCTCGGCGATCCGCATCCCTTTGCGCGGCGTCAAACGGATGATCCCGAACCGCTCCGGCTGATCCAGCCGAAGATAAAACTCCGGCTCGTTGTTCGCGATCACCGTCGGCGCGTGCTCTCCCACCATCTGCAGCGTCGCTTTGCCGCTGATCGGCACCGGCGAAAGCGCCTTCAACACGCTTCGCCTCTTATCGCTCACCACCTTCGACTGTCCTTGCGGAATCGCCACCACCGCGCCGTCCCGGATGAAGTACGCCCCCGGGTTCTGCGGAATCAAGTCCGCCTCGCGCCGCAGCGCCCGCTCGGCCTTCTCCTCCGAGTCCTGGCTCTTCGCCTCGACCGTGATCTCCGCCTTTCGTTTCGCCTGCTCCGCCTCTGTCTTGGCAATGTCTGCCAGCGACAGCGGGATCTCCTCCCAGTCGCTCCGCTCGGTGCTGTAGAATCGTACCCGGTCGCCGGTGACCTGATATTCCCGAACCTCTTGGTAGGTCCCGTCTTTCAGGTACAGCCGGATCGCCGCCGCGGCCGGAAGGATAAAGACAAAGAAAAAAACAACTGCTAGCGTCGCGTACCGGTGGCGCACGGCCTTCCGTGACCTCCTACTTCCACTGTAACGCCCGCGGCCCGTGTCTCCTGCTATTGCAGTTTCAGATCCATGTGCCCGACGCTGCCGTCCTGCATGTCGACGTTGTTCTGGGCCCGCCGTCCTTCGAGCAACACCACAATCTGATGCCGTCCCACCGAGAGTTGGACCGACGCCGGCGTGCTCTTGCCCGACTCTTTCCCATCCACGAAAATCGATCCGCCCGGCGGCGTAGACGTCACCAGCAGCATGCCGCCCGCCGCATCAAGCTGCGTGAAGATCTCCGAGTCTTTGGGCGATTGGAAAATCTTCCGGCTCGGCCGGCGTCCGCCCAACTCGGCCACCATCGTGTGCCGTCCCGCTGGCAAAGCAATCTCGCACGGAGCCTGGCACTGCTTCGTCACGTCGCCATCCACCGTGATCGTCGCCCCTGCCGGACTCGATACAAACTGCACCTGCGAAGTCCGTGCGGCCGGCGCGGCCGCGGGCTCCTCCTTTGGCGAAACCTTCGGCTGGGTCGCTTTCTCCGGCGCCGGCTGCGCTGCCGCCACCGGCTCCTGGGGTTTCGGCGCCGCGGCGCTCGGAGATGGCGCCGGCGCCGCCGGAGTGGCCGTCTTCGCGCCCGTTGGGGCCGTCGTCGCTGTGGCCGCCGGCGGAGCCGTCGGGGCCGGCGCGGATTCCCCCTGATTCTGCATATAGAAATGCACGCCGATGTAGATCGCCCCCGCTGCCACCACAATGGCGCTTACCTTCGCCACGTTCTTGAACAGCGGGTTGCTGTCGGAATCGTCCAGTACCGCTTGCCGCGCCGGCGGAGGCAAATTCACCGGCGGCGCCAACGGCGGCGCCGGCTGATCGCGCGTCGAACCGCCCGTCCCCGTCGCCGTCGCAACCGCGGAAACCGGCGCCGCGCGCTCCATCACCGTCGCACTGTCCCCGGTCAGATCCGCCGGCAATATACTCCGCGCGTCTAGCTCCGTCGCCGCTATCGTCTCAAGTCCCTGGCTGGCACCGCTGCGCACCGGCTTCCACGCCGGACTCGCGGCCACCGCGTCCATCAATGCGTTGCTGAACTCCCCGCACGTCGGAAAGCGCTCCCGAGGATCTTTCGCCAGCGCCCGCGTCAGTACCGCTTCCACCTCGGGGCCGATCGCCGGATTCAACCGGTGCGGCGCCGTCGGCTGCTCGCTCACAATCCGGTAAAGCAGCGTCGGAAGATAATCCGCCGCAAACGGCTTCTCGCCCGTGAACACTTCGTAGGCAATCACCGCAAGCGCAAACTGGTCCGCGCGCCCGTCCACCGCTTGCCCTTGCACCTGCTCCGGCGACATGTAGCTCGGCGTGCCCATCATCGCGCCCGTCTGCGTCATCTGCTGCGACACAATCTTGGCCACGCCGAAATCCGTGATCTTCGCCTGCCCGTCGTCGTGCACCATAATGTTGGCCGGCTTGATGTCCCGGTGCACAATCCCCTTGCCGTGCGCGTAGTCCAGCGCGTACGCCGTCTGCCGCAGAATCGTCAGAAACTTCTCGCGCGCTACCGGCTCGGGCTGCTCCAGTAGCCGCTCGAGCGAGGGCCCGTTGACGAACTCCATGAAGATGTACGCCAGCCCGTTCTCTTCCGCGATGTCGTAAATCGTGACGATGTTGGGATGCGATAGCATGCCCGCCGACTGCGCCTCGCGAAACAAACGGTCGCGCATGCGCTGCCGCTCGTTGCCGTCAGTCAACTCCGCCAACCGGATCGTCTTGATCGCAACGACGCGCCCGATCGCCGGATCCTGGCCCCGATATACGACGCCCATCGCGCCGCGGCCCACTTCCCCTATGACTTGATACCGCCCAATGCGCTCCACGGATGCTCAATTCTAGCCTATCGCGTCACGATTGCCTATAGGGAATGCGCCGCGCAGGATTCTTTTTTATACCCCGGCCCCGCTACTCCCCCTCGGGCACTTGAATCCGCCCCTCCAGGTACAACACCGCCTCGCCCGCCATCGATACCCGCTCGCCCGCGTCCTCGCACCACAACTCTCCCCCGCGAGCCGAAATCTGCCGCGCATACAAACTGCGCTTGCCAAGCCGCCCGGACCAGTACGGAATCAGCGTACAGTGCGCCGAACCCGTCACCGGATCCTCCGGCACGCCCTTCGAGGGCGCGAAAAACCGCGAAACAAAATCGCAATCCTCCCCCGGCGCCGTCACAATCGTCGCAAACCGGTCCACCCGCTTCAACCGCTCCATGTCCGGCCGCAGCGCCGCCACCTCCTCCGCCGTCTCATACACAACCAGGTAGTCCCGCGCGCCCAGCACCACCCGCGGCTTGCCCCCCAGCGCCGGAACCAGGTCCGGATGCGCTTCACAAGCCCGCGGAGGCCGCGCGGGAAAATTCATCCGCAGCCGCGCGCCGTCCCGCGCCACCACCAGTTCCCCGGACCGGGTCAGAAACCGAACCTCGCCGGCCTCCGCCCGTACACGCTCGAAAATCACGTACGCCGACGCCAGCGTCGCGTGCCCGCACAGGTCCACTTCCACCGCCGGCGTGAACCACCGCAGCCCGTATCTCTCGCCCTCCGCCACAAAGAATGCCGTCTCCGACAGGTTGTTTTCCGCCGCAATCGCCTGCATCATCGCGTCGGGCAGCCACGCCTCCAGCGGACACACCGCCGCCGGATTCCCCCCAAACAACCGCCGCGTAAACGCATCCACCTGGTAGAGAACCAGTTCCATCCGCCCAGCTTACCGCACGAACCTTCGCCGGTACGCCGCCGGCACGTGACCAGCCGCGACAGAGCGGTCGCTCCGCTCATTCTCGATCGAACCCGTCAACGTGACCGCTGATTCGCTGCATTCCGTAGCGGGAAAATCGATTTCAGCTCCGTTTTGCCCGATCGAATGAAACGTCGAGATCCCTGAAACGAAACCAAAGCCGCTAGAATCACACTTGAAGTCTCTTGTGGTCGAGAACTTCAGCGGAACGGGATTATCGAGTGAATTTACGGCAGAATCTTGGCCGCCTGCCTCGCACGGCTTCTTTCTTCCTCGCCCTTTTATCTCTCAATCTCCATGCGGCGCCGGTCGAAGTGACCGGCCGCGTCCTCGATGAAAACGACGCCCCGGTGCAAAACGCGCACCTGAAAATCAGCGCCCTCGTCTCTCCCATTCGCCTGTGGGAAGCCGAAACCGGCGCCACCGGGGAATTCCGCCTCACCCTCCCCGAGCCCGGCGATTACCTCGTCGCCGTGGACCGCCAGGGCTTCTACGCCCTCAAGGACCAGAAGATCCACGTCGAGCCCGGCCAGGAAATCACCATCGCCATCACCCACGTCAAAGAGGTCTTCCAGTCGGTCGACGTCAACGCCGCCCCCTCGCCCGTCGACATCGAACAGACCGCTAACCAAACCAGACTGACCGGCACCGAAGTCAACGACATCATGTATCCCAACAGCCACAGCCTGCGGGACTCCATGAAACTCATGCCCGGCGTCCTCGAAGATCCCACCGGCGCGCTCCACTTCAACGGCTCCTCGGAAAACCAGGTCGAGTACGTCCTCAACGGCTTCAACATCACCGATCCCGTCTCCGGCCGGTTTCAATCCGTCCTCGCCGTCGAAGGCGTCCGCTCCATGGACTATAACTCCGGTCAGTATTCGCCCGAATACGGCAAAGGCTCCGCCGGCGCGCTCGCCATCCACACCGAATCCGGCACCGACGCCTTCCACTTCACCGCTACCGACTTCATCCCCGGCCTCGATCTCCAGCAGGGCGTCCGCATCGGCAACTGGTATCCCCGCTTCGGCGTCTCCGGTCCCATCGTCCGCGGCCGCGCCTGGTTCTCCGACATGTTCTTTTCCGACTACAACGAACAGTTGGTCACCGGCCTCCCGAGCGGCGCCAACACCCGCAGTGGCTGGGCCGGCAGCAACGTCCTCCACGCCCAGGTGAACCTCAACTCCTCCAACATCCTCTTCGCCGACTTCCTCGTCAATCTCGACTACGAGAACCGCCTCGGCCTCAGCCCGCTCGACCCCGTCTCTACCACCACCACGCTCCACGCCCGCGAGTATTTCACCAGCGTCAAGGACCAGGTCTATCTCGGCCACGGCACGCTCCTCGAGTTCGGCTTCGCGCGCAACTACTTCTCCAACGCCCAAACCCCGCAGGGCCAGGCCCCCTACGTCTTCTCCTCCCTCGGCCGCAGCGGCAATTACTTCATCAACTCCACCGAAACCGTCTCCCGCAACGAGGGCTTGGCCCAGGCCTTCTTCCCGCAGTTCAATTTCCTCGGCACCCACCAGATTCAGGCCGGCGCCGACGGCGACACCATGCCCTACAGCGGCGACTTCCACCGCACTTCCTATCAGGTTCTCGGACTTCAAAGTCAGCTTCTCTCGGAAACCTCCTTCCAGGGTTCCGGCATCTTTCATCTGCAAGACACCGAAATGTCTTATTACTTGCGCGACGTCTGGCGGATAACTTCTAACTTCCACATCGACGCCGGCCTGCGCCAGGATTGGGACACCGCCATCGGCGCCAACGCCTTGTCGCCGCACATCGCCTTCGCCTGGGACCCGTTCGGAACCTCGCGCACCCGTATCTCCGGCGGCTACTCCATCACCCACGACGCCGTACCGCTCAACTTACTCGGCATGCCGCTCGATCAAACCGCCTACACCACACAGTACGGCCCCAACGGCGTCATCACCGGAACGCCCGCGCCCTCTTACTTCACCGTGCCTAAGACCGGCCTCTCCCTCCCCGGAGCCACGAACTGGACCCTCGGCGCCGAACGGGAAATTACTTCCCGCATCATCGCCAGCGTCCAATACAACCGCCGCCGCGGCAACGACGCTTTCGCCTATCAGAACTTACTCGATCCCTACGGCACTCCCTCGCTCCTGCCGCTGCCCAACGGAACCCTCCCCGGCAACTACCAACTGACAAACCTCCGCCGCGACGACTACGACTCCGTCGAATTCACCGTCCGCCAAACCTTCGGCGGCCAGTTCGAATGGATGGCCTCCTACACCCGCTCCCGCGCCCTCACCAACGCCGTCCTCGACTACAACGCCGCCGAACCGCTCCAAGTGCTCCAGGCCATGGCCCCCATGCCCTGGGATTCGCCCAACCGCTTCCTCGGATGGGCCTACATGCCCCTCCCCTTCAAAAACTGGGCGCTCTCCGTGCTCGCCGACGCCCGCACCGGCTACCCGTTCTCCATCCAGCAGCAGACCGGACTGCTCGCCGGCTCCTATAACTCCTACCGCTATCCCTTTAACCTCGACTTGAACATCGCCATCGAACGTATGTTCACCTTGCGCGGCTACCGCTTCGCCCTCCGTCTCGGCATGGATAACATCACCGATCAGGCGAATCCGACAGCCGTCTACAACACCATCGGTTCGCCCCAGTTTCTCCAGTTCCTCGGCGACGAAGGACGGCACGCCGTACTCCGGATCCGGTTCTTCGGCCGCGCCGAAACCCAGTAACCCCACAAGAAGTACACGCACATGAAACACAAGAAATTTCCAGTTATTGTTTTGGCCATCGGCTTCCTCTTCGCGGCGCTCCCGCTGGCCGCGCAGGACTCTCAAAACTGGTCCGTCACCGCTTTCGGCGGCTTCGGCCTCTATCATCCCGTCTCGCTCACCGCCCCCTTCGGCAGCGCCACCGCCGCGCCCGGCTCCCGCATCGTGCTCGGCGCCTTCCTCGGCCGCCGGTTGACCGACCGCTTCACCGTCGAGGCCGGCTGGACCTACCAGGACGGCGACTTCCAGATCATGTCCGGCCCCACCAAAACCGCCTTCGACGCCGACTCCGACGCCTTCCACGCTGGCTTACTCTACTACCTCCGCTCCTCCTCCAACCGCCTCCGTCCCTACCTCGTCGGAAGCGTCGGCGCCAAACTCTATCACGGAACCGAAACTCCCAGCCCGCGCCCGCTCGAACAGTTCGCCGTCTTCCACGACGGCTTCGTCGCCGAACCCTTGATGACCTACGGCGGCGGCCTGGAATATTCCTTCACCCACCGCTGGGCCGTCCGCCTCGACCTCCGCGACTACACAACCCCCTTCCCCACCGGCTCCATCACACCTTCCCCCGGCGTCTCTGTTGGCGGCTGGATGCACGACTTCGTCCCGACCATCGGAGTAGTCTTCCGCTAACCCGCCGCGCCGCAACCCCAAGGGAACGGCCCCTCCCGTCGCCGATCCACAACGTTCGAAAGCGTGTTCTGATTGTCTTTCTAATGCACGCGCGGTCGCCGGCGCTCGTTCGTCACCAGTTCGTCGAAGATCGCCAGCACGCGCTTGCGGTAGGAATACACCCGGCGCAGCGACTGTTGAAAGTCGCCCTCAAACCTCTGCCCGCGAAGCCACTTCGCCAGTACCGGCTTCGGCACGTCGATGTCCTTGCGCAAGGCCTCGGCCGAGTGTCCGCGAAGAAACAGACCGTAGAATAGCGCCGCCTCGCGTTGTGGGGCCAGCGGGTCGAATTCTTCTCGCAACATCATGACGAATGAGGTCCAAAAAAGGCTAGTATAAACAGCCCCCGGCCATGAATCAAGGCTTCGCTCGCTTTATCCGCTCCGCCCCGTTACAGCCGGATTACTCCTCCCATTGCCGCTCGAGAATCCGGGAGTACTCGCCCGAGGCGTATAAGTCAAAATCGTAATCGGCGCTTTGAAGCACCGGATACGGCCGGCTCTGATCCACTGCAAAAATCTGGTCCGCGTATTGATGGTGATGCCGGATAAACTCCTCGGTCAAAATCTCCGCGGCCGGCGCTTCGCTGAACACCAGGTTCATCGCCAAAGCCCGCGCGAAAATGCGCTGATGCCCCTTCACGCCCCAACGGTCCAGTTTCTCCAGCACGTGCGCCGGCGCCGAGCGAACCAGGTAGCCGGCGAACGATTGCCGGCACACCCCTTCGGGGAACATCCCCGCATGACGCTCCGCCATCTCCAGACACTGCTCGACCCAGCGCAGCAGGTCCCTCCCCACATAAAACAGCATCCGCAGTTCACAGTAGCGTCCTTCAATTAGAGCGCGGTCCAGTTCCCGGCGCGTCCGGCCAGCATCCGGCAGCAATCCCTCGATCACCATGCCCGCCTTTGAACTCTCCACCAGTTTGCTCTGCGATGCCGCGTCGGCGAACGGATGCAGAATCAACGGCGGCAGCTTCACAGCCGTGCGCTCGCCGGGGACGCTCGTCTCGGGGGATGTCATCGCCACTTATCGCCTCTGGGTAAGCATAACCCGGGCCACAACCGTCTGTCCGCCGCGAAGAACCTTGACCACGACTTCATCGCCGGGCTTCTTCGCCCGCAACGCATAGGTGAAGTCATACAAGTTCTGTATCGGCTTCCCGTCGAATTCCGTTAGGATGTCCCCCGCCTTGAACCCCGCCTTCGCCGCCGGCGACCCCGGCGTGATGTCGGCGAACCTCACTCCATTCGGCAACTCCGTGAAATCCGGCACGCTCCCGAAGTACGGACCGTAGCCCGACCCTCCGCCCGTCCCCGTCCCCGAATGCGGATTCTGCGGCTCGGCCACCGCCACAAACTTCGGCCGCTCCTCGCTCGCCGCCAGCTTTTCCACCACGTCGCTGATATACGCCAGCAGATGAATCGTCTCCGGCCCGTCGATCTTGTCCCACGTGTCGCTCGGCCGATGGTAGTCGGCATGCAACCCCGAGAAAAAGAACAGCGTCGGAATCTGCTTCGCCGTAAACGACGTGTGGTCGCTCGCCCCATACCCCGCCCGCTCCGTCAGATCCGTCGCAATCCCGTCCGCCCCTTTTTCGCTCTCGAGCATCGCCCCGAACGTCGTCCCCGTCCCCGACCCGCCCACATACACCTTGTGCTCCCGGATCCGCCCGATCATGTCCATGTTGATCATCGCCACCGCGTCCTTCAGCGGCAACTGGGGATGATTCACGTAATAACTCGACCCCAGCAGCCCCAGTTCCTCGCCCGCGAACTCCAGAAACAACACGCCCCGCCGCGGCGGCCGCGAATCCTTCAACAGCCTCGCAATCTCCAGCACCCCCGCCGCGCCAGACGCGTTATCGTCCGCTCCCGGATGAATCGTCCCCGTCTGCGAAGGCGCCAGCGAAAACCGCCCGCCCAGCCCCAGATGATCGTAATGCGCGCCCACGATCACATACTCGTTCGATCGCTCCCCCGGCAGATACGCCACCACGTTGTGCACCGTCTTCACCTCGCGGTCCAGATCCACCCGCAGCTTCACGCGCACTCCCTCCGGCAGCGCGAACGAATGCGGCTGCTCCTGCGCATCGATCGCCTCCTCCGCCTGCCGCACCGTGCTGTGCGCGCTCTTGAGCATCGCATCCGCTACCGCCGCCGAAACCTGCGCGAACTCGATGCCCGCGTTCTCCGGCCCCTCCGCTTCTCCGAACGGCTCCAGCTTGTCCGCCGTGCCCGGATGCGCCCCAACGTCGTTCACCATCAACACCGCCGCCGCTCCGTGCATCTTCGCGTTCGACGCCTTGCTGAAAAACTGCGAGTGCACCGTCAGGTCTTTCCCCTCGAACTTGCTCTTGGCGTCGGACTCCCGCGGCTCATGCCGCAGCACCAGCACCACCTTGCCGCGCACCTCCAGACCCGCATAATCGTCGTAGCCGTACTCCGGCGCCGTGATCCCGTATCCGGCAAACACCACCGGCGCCTCCGCCTCCCCGCTCGCCGAAAGATTCAGCGGCACAAAAGTGGAATGCAGCACGCCCGCCTCCCAACTCTTCCCCGGCGCCAACTCGTACTCGAAATCGTTCTTCGCGCCCAGCTTCGCGCTCGTCGTGATCGGGAAATCCTGAAAGTACCCGTGCCCCGGAACCGGCTGAATGCCGTATATCCGGAACTGCTGCTCCAGATACTCGGCCGCCTTCTCGAGCCCCGGAGAACCGTTGCCCCGGCCCTGTAACTCGTCCGAGGCAAGATACTTCACGTGGCTCATGTAGTCCGCCGTGTCCAGCCGCGAGGCCATCCCCGCGCACGCCAGCACCAGCGGAATGGCGGCGGCAAGTACCCGGCCCCGCTTGCGCATCTTTTACGCCCCCTTACTGCTTCAGCGCCGAAGGAATCCCCACCTCGCAGCACTTCTCCGCTTGCTGCTTGGCGGTCTTCTGGTAATCCAGTTCCTTGTCGATCAGCGCCTTCAGGCTATCCCACGGAACGTTGCCCACCACCGGCAGCCCGTTGATGTAAGTCGTCGGAGTCGAATCCACGCCATTCATCCGCTGCCCCGCCATCACCAGACCCGGAATCGACTTCCCCTCCTCTAGCGACGCTTCTACTTCCTTCTCCGTCGCCTGCGTATCCACGCACCGCCCGAACTCCATCGACTGCAGATTGTGCGCGCCGGCGAATTCGCCGATCTTGCTCTTCACGTTGTCCGGTGTGATCTCGCTCTGATGATCGTATATCCAGTCGTAGTAATCCCAGAACGCCGCCGGCTTCTCCTGATAAATACACCGCCCGGCAACCGCCGCCGTCATCGCCCACGGATGGATCTGCACCAGCGGGAAATCCCGGAAAAACACCCGCACCTGCTTCGGATAATCCTTCGGGATGTTAGCCCGCATCGCCTTCGCTTCTTCCTTGCAAAGCGGGCACTCGAAGTCCCCGAACACGATCAGCGTCACCGGCGCATCCGCCGGCCCGAAGCTCGGCGCCCCCGCCGTGCTCAGCTTATCAAGCTGCGCCTGAAACGGGCTCTTCGCGATGTTGAACAAATCCCCGGAAAGAATATGCTGCCCGTCGTTGGACACATACAGTGTCGAAGTCTCGCTGAACTCCCGGTACGTGTACCGAACCGTAACCTTCTTCAGCCCTTGCACCGGCGAAGGCTGCGGATCGCTGATCTCCATCTTCACCTGCGGCGCAAACGGGAGCATGTGGCGCAGGTACGCCTCCAGCGTCGCCTTGTCGAACGCCGTCTTCGCGCTGTTGGCGGCAAGCAGCGAACCGGCGCACAGCACGGCTGCAACGAAACTACGAATCATTCCTGAATTCTAGCAGGCCGGGTTTTACCTCGCCCCTCGCCTACCGCCGCCCCCGCGGGTTCATCTCCGCCTCCACCTGCCGGAAGCCCGCTGGCACCTGCAGTTTCGACCCATCCACCGATCCATCCGAAAATCCCGAATAGTCCGTCGTAATCTGCATCAGCGTGCCCGGAGGCGCCTGCGACGCCTGCCCTTGTTCGGAATCCGCATTCTTCTTCTTCCGCCCGAATCCGCCCAGAATCCCCCGCGCCGCCATCCCCGCCAGCCCTCCCTCGTCGTTGGAGGACTGCTCCTGCTGCTGCCTCTGCGCCTGCTGCTGCTGTTGCTGCTGCGCGGCGCTCCCGTTCGGGCTCGCCATCATCATGTCCATCACCGTCTCCACCGGCATCCCATCGAGCGATGCCATCTTGCTGTTTATCTGCGCCATGCCCTGCATGTTCTGCTGCATCTGTTCCGCCTGCTGCGACGAAAAGAACCCGCCTTCCTCCGCCATCCGCTTTTCAAAGTCCCGCACTTGCGCGTAGCCCGATGCCGGCGTCGTCAGCCACACGTGGCTCATCAGGTTCATCGCGCCCTGCTGCCCGCCCTGCTGGTCCTGCGCATCCATCTCCACCGTCACCAGCACTTCCTTGGCGTCCATCCCCGCAATCGTCTTCTTCTGCCCGGTCTCCTTCGAATCCACCTTGAACTTCATCTGGACGTTCTGATCCTGCGGGCTCTGCTTCTGCTTCTTCATGCTCTGCGCCATCTGGTCCATCATCTGGCGCATCTGCTCGAACGTCATCACCGAGTACGTCTTCTTTTGAAAGTCGATCTGCGTAATCGTCTTCGCGTCCAGGTCGATAATCTGGCCGTTGTATTGGCTGATCCGCGCCATCTTATTCCCCTTGACGTAAATGTCCGTCTCCACCGGTTCGTTGGCCCGCTTATTGAAGGCGCCCGCGAACTTCATCATCCCGGCCATCGCTCCACCGGTGATCCGCGTCACTTCGTGGTAGCTGTAGTCCGCTCGCACGAGCGCCGGGCAGACGGCCAGCGCCGTAATCGCAACAAGAAGTCTCATCGTCTTCATCCCCCATTCGTGAATCGGCTCCCCGGTCCGTTACAACCGTGGACCCACTATCGTCCTAATCTACTCCTCTGATAAGCGGAATTCCCGCCCCTCCCGGTTCACCACCCCCACATCCCATCCCACCCCCATTGGCGATAAGATAGGCCGCAAAGGAGTCGTCACATGCAGCCATTCGCCGCCTCACCCAGCCGCCGCGAGGTCCTCGCCTCCGCCGCCGCGCTCGCCCTTCCCGCCGTGGCTCGAGCCAGCGCCCCCGTCAGCCCCGTCGCTCTCATGCGCTGCACCTCCTACGACGACTTCGCCACCCCCCTCGCCTCCGCCTTCGACAAAATCGGCGGCATCGGCGCTCTCGTCCGCGGCAAAACCGTCGCCCTCAAACTCAACCTCACCGGCAACCCCGCCCGCTTCCCTCTCACTCCGGACCTCCCCTATCGCACCGACGCCCGCACCGTCGCCGCCACCGTCCACCTTCTCGCCCGCAACGGCGCCCGCCGCGTCCGCATCATCGAAAGCTTCTTCCCCGCCTCCCAGGACCTCGCCCTCTGGGCCCGCTACGGCCTCGACGTCAACTCGATCGGCAACCTCGGCGTCCCCGTCGAATGGATCAACGTC
>DAIDIH010000338.1 GCA_027459465.1 Bryobacterales bacterium
TCTGCTCAAACAGCTCCACTTTGCCTCTCCAGTCCAACAAGTTCCCTCCGCTCGGGCTAAACCCGAATCAGAGTACCCGTTCGTCAATGGGGTGGGCCAAAATAAAATGCCGAACTGGGCCAGTTCAGAATACCGAAATCACGGTACAAATCAACCCGGATCGTCGCTCCCGGCGCGTTGTTGGAGTTGCTGAAGGATCAGGGCCGCAGGCGGGGATCCTGAGCGCTTTTGTCGCGGTGGGTAGGTTCTAATTCGGCGAGCACATAATCGCCGCGCGTTGGGCTCGAAACCAGGGGCAGAATGAGAAGGACAGATATGGGTCAGGTGCTCCATCTCGGGTGTGTACAGGTAGACGAGGGGCGGTTGGCCGAGCTTTGCCGGCGATACTGGGTTCGAGAGCTTTCGGTGTTTGGATCGGCCGCGCGGGGCGAGATGCGGCCAGACAGCGATATCGATCTTCTCGTCGAGGTTCTTCCGGACGCGGAAGTGGGCCTAGCGGAGCACGCCGGGTTGATGCTGGAGCTTGAGAAGCTGCTGGGACGAAAAGTTGACCTCGTATCGAAGAACGGCTTGAAACCTCGCATCCGGCCTTACGTGCTCGCCGACGCCCAACTCCTCTATGCGGCGTGATGAGCTTGATTTCCGGGACGTTGTCGAGGCTGCGGCGCGGATTTCCGGCGAAGTAAAGAGACTGGGGTAGTTGTCTGGTTCGGTTGGGATGCCACTCGATCGCCGTCCCGGCGCCAGGGTCAGATTCCAGGGCGGGACTCGGCCTCGCGCTCCGATTTCCCGGCCAGCCTCGGCCGCATTCGAGGCGCCAGCCGCGAGTTGGGAGTTAGTCGGCCACGGCCCATTCGCCGGGGACGATTTTGCGGGTGCGGGGCAGGTAGCCGAGGCGGGCGAAGTTGCCCATGACGGCGAGGAGGAGGGTGTAGACGGCGAGTTTGACGATGTCGGTGGTGTGATTGCGCGGGAGCGTTTTCCAGAGCAGGAGGAGGACGGTTTGGGCGATGGTGACGCTCCAGACGGCGCCGTAGAAGTAGCGGCGCTCGGTGCCTTCGCCCTGGGTGGATTTTTTGACGCGGGGCAGGAGGCCGAGGAGGCCGAGGAGCCAGATGGTGGCGGCGAGGGGGAAGTAGGCGGCGTCGTAGATCTGGCGCATGCGCCAGAGGCCGGTGGAGACCGCGTAGGCGAGGCCGATGAAGTTGAGCAGGGCGAAGGTGACGGCGACGGACCAGGCGAAGGTGTAGCAGACGCGGCGGTAGATGGGGTTGGGGCGGTCCTCGGTGAAGCGGAGGATGTAGGGGGCGGGTTCGACGCCGGGGAGTTGGCCGAAGAGGCCGGCGAGGCCAGTGCCGATGAGGACGATGCCGAGCCAGGCGGCCATGCGGGAATCGAAGCCGCGGGCGAAGAGGTCGAAAGTGAGCGGGCCCGGGGTGATGAAGAAGACGAAGATCCAGATGGGCCAGTGGAGGAAGCGGTAGTAGAGCTTATTGCGGGCGCGGAATTTGCGGTCGCTCGCGTACTCGAGTTTTACGTTTTCGGGCACCGTTCTTCATGGTAAGGCACCCAGGCTGCGTTGAGCACGGCGAGGGCGGCAATGGCGGCGGTTTCGGCGCGGAGGATGCCGGGGCCGAGCGAGACGGGGCGCCAGCCGGCGGCGGTGAAACGCGCGCGCTCGGTTTCGGTCCAGCCGCCCTCGGGTCCGAGCAGGAGGGCGGTGGAGGAGGCCGACGGGAGCGATGATGCGAGCACGGGCAGGATTGGCGGGGCATCCGGGGATTCGTCGAGGAGGAGGGGCAAGGGGAAATCGGCGGAGGGGTCGCGGGTGGGCGGCAGAATTTCCGGGAGTTGGGGGCGGCGGGACTGTTCGCAGGCTTCGCGGGCGATGCGGCGCCAGCGTTCGATGCGCTTTTCGGCGGCGCGTTCGAGTCCTTTCTCACTGCGTTCGGCGATGAAGGGGCGGATGGAGGCGGCGCCGAGTTCGGTGGCCTTTTCGACGATCCACTCGAAGCGGTCGAAGTGAATGAGGGCGGCGTAGAGGTGGACTTCGGCGCGGGGGCGGGGTTCGGGGAGGGACTCGAGGATGGTGAAAGAGACCTCGCTTTTGCGGGCGGATTCGACTTCGGCCAAGTAGAGGCGATGGTTGTCGGAGAGTTCGTACCTCTGGCCGGGGGCGACGCGGAGGACGCGGGTGAGGTGGTGGGCGAGGTCGCCAGCGATGCGGGCGCGGCCGAGACGGACCTCATCGACGAAGAACAAGCGGCGCGCCATGTAGAATTGTACTTCTCATGATCGGCCATCTGCGGGGCGCGCTGCTAGAAAAACATCCGAACCTGGTTTTGGTGGAAGCCGGGGGCGTGGGCTATGAGGTGTCGATTCCGGTGTCGACGTATACGGTGCTGCCGGAGCCTGGGGCGCAGGTGTCGCTGCGGATTCATACGCATGTGCGGGAGGACGCGATCCAGCTTTACGGGTTCGCGGCGGCGGCGGAGAAAGCGCTGTTCGAGCGGCTGATTTCGGTGTCGGGGATCGGGCCGAAGCTGGCGATTACGATTTTGTCGGGGCTGGCGGCGGCGGAGTTGGCGGAGGCGATCCGGGCGGGGAGTCTGGAGAGGCTGGTGCGGATCCCGGGGGTGGGGAAGAAGACGGCGGAGCGAATGGTGCTGGAGTTGCGGGACAAGCTGGATCTGGGAGCGGCGGCTCCGGCGGCTGCGAAGGCTGTTGCGGCGACGCCGCTCGATGAGGCGGCGCAGGATGCGGTGTCGGCGCTGGTGAATATGGGGTCGAAGCCGGCGGCGGCGGAGGAGGCGGTGCGGAAGGCGCGGGCGGCGGAGCCGGAGGCGGGGTTTGAGGCTTTGTTCCGGCGGGCGTTGGGGTTGGTGAGGTAGAGGGCGCGGTGGGCGGCGTGCGATAACCTGAAGATACATGCGCGCCGCGGGGATCGTGTCGGCCAACATTCAGGAAGGGGATCAGCAGGTTGAGGCGGCGCTGCGGCCGGCGCGGTTGAGCGAGTTCGAGGGGCAGCCAAAGGTCAAGGAGATCCTTTCGATCGCGATCGAGGCGGCGAACCGGCGCGGGGAGGCGCTGGACCATGTGCTGCTGTACGGGCCGCCGGGGCTGGGGAAAACAACTCTGGCCAACATTGTTGCGGGCGAGCTGGGCGTGGGTTTCGACCAGACGGCGGGGCCGGTGCTGCAGAAGAAGCTCGACCTTTCGGGCGTGCTGTCGAACATCCGCGCGCGGCAGGTGTTCTTCATCGATGAGATTCACCGGCTGCTGCCGGACATCGAGGAAGTTTTGTATGCGGCGCTCGAGGATTTCCGGCTGGATCTGCTGATCGGGTCGGGGCCGGGGGCGCGGACGCACTCGATTGCGATTCCACGGTTCACCGGCGTGGGCGCGACGACGAGGCAGGGGCTGCTGAGCGCGCCGCTGCGCGGGCGGTTCGGGATTGTGCTGCGGCTGAATCCGTATGATGCGGAGGAGTTGAAGCGGATTGTGCTGCGGTCGGCGGGGCTGCTGGAGGTGACGATCGACGAAGCGGGGGCTGAGGAGATTGCGCGGCGAAGCCGGGGTACGCCGCGGATTGCGAACCGGCTGCTGCGGCGGGTGCGGGACTATGCGCAGGTGCGCGCGGCGGGCCACATTGACGCGCAAGTGGCGGCGGCGGCGCTGGATCTGCTGGAAGTGGACCGGTTCGGGCTGGATGAGATCGACCAGAAGATCATGCACACGCTGCTGGGGAAGTTTTATGGGGGCCCGGTGGGGATCAACACGATTGCGGCGGCGATTGACGAGGAGCCGGCGACGATTGAGGAAGTGTATGAGCCGTACCTGATCCAGCTTGGGTTTCTGGAGCGGACGCCGCGCGGGCGGGTGGGTTGCGAGCGGGCGTTCGAGTATTTCGGGATTGCGCGGAAGGGGCGGGGGCGGCAGGAATCGCTGTTTTCATGAGCGGAGGGGTTTGGCTGGGGCTTGGGTCGAACGTGGGGGAACGGATCGGGAATCTTGCGACGGCGATCGAGGGGCTGGAGCGCGAGGGTGTGCCGGTGCTGCGGGTGTCGGGGGTGTATGAGACGGCGCCTCGGGATTTCCTCGATCAGCCCGCGTTTTTGAATTGCGTGGCGGAGACGGATGCGGTGATGGAGCCGGGAGCGATGCTGCGGGCGGCGCTCAAGGTGGAGAAGGCGATGGGGCGGGTGCGCGATGTCGCCAAGGGGCCGCGGGTGATCGACATCGACATTTTGTTTTACGAGGACCGGGTGGTGCGCGTGGAGGGGTTGGAGATTCCGCATCCGCGGATCGCAGAGCGGCGGTTCGTGCTGGAGCCGTTGGCGGAGTTGGCGGCGGGGTTGGTGCATCCGGTGCTGGGGCGGACGGTGGCGGAGTTGCTGGATGGCGTGCGGGATCAGGAGGCGGTGCGGATTCAGACGGGAATACCGACGCGCCAGAGGCCGTAGCCGACGGCCTGGCGGAGATAGAGCCAGCGGGCGCGCCAGCCAACGAGCGAGGGCGAGGGGCGGGGCGAGCCGTAGACGCTGAGGCCGCTGTGTTCGAGCATTTTTTTGACGCGGTAGATGTGATAGCCGTCGCTGACGACGATGCAGGATTTGAGATTCATGCGGCGCATGATTTCGGCGACGGCGGCGGTGCTGTGGACGGTGGTGTCGCCTTCGCTTTCGACGACGATGTCTTCGGGGCGGACGCCGTGGGAGGTGAGATAGGCGCGGCCGACGGCGCCTTCGGTGAAGACGGGGTCGCCGCCTGCGCCTCCGGTCGTGATAATGAGCGGCGCCATGTGGCGGAGATAGAGAAAGAGCGCGTGATCGAGACGGGCTTCGAGGACGGGGGAAGGGCGGCCGCGATACTCGGCGGCGCCGAGCACGACGATCGAGTCGGCCGGGCGTGCTTCATCGACCTTGGACTGGCGCTCGATGGCGGCGGCCACACGGCGGAGATAGTTGCCGACGATGAAAGCGGCGGCGGCGAAGACGAGCAGCGCAGCCACTGCAAGGATGCGTTTCATGACGCGGGCGTCCGGCATGGTAGCCGGGGAGAACATTCCAGTCTACGATCTTCTTATGGCTGAGGTCATCCGCGCGAGCAACCGGCTGGTGCGGGAAGTGAGAAAAGCGATGCGGGAGGGTGCGCTCACCGAGTCCGGGCAGTGCGTGGCCGAGGGGCCGAGGCTGCTCGAGGACGCGCGGCGGAGCGGGCGGCCGATTCGCGCGGCGGTGGTGAGCGAGGCGTTTGTAGAGCGGTATGAAGGCAGGCTGGACGGGATCCGGACGGCGGTGCTTGGGGCGCGCGATTTCGAGGCGTTGGCGGGGACGGAGGCGACGCAGGGGATTCTGACGCTGGTGGATCCTCCGGCGGTGGATGAGGAGCGGCTGTTTGGCGCCGGGACGCTGCTGCTGGTGCTGGACGGCGTGCAGGACCCGGGGAACGCGGGGGCGATGCTGCGGGCGGCGGAGGCGTTTGGGGCGGCGGGGGCGATGTTTCTGAAGGGGACGGTGAGCCCGTACAACGCGAAGGCGGTGCGGGCGTCGGCGGGGTCGATTTTCCGGCTGCCAGTGGTGGCGGGTTGGGAAGCGGGACCGTTTGTGGAGCGGGCGGGGGGCGCGGGGCTCGAGATTTATGCGGCGATGCCGCGGGCGGGGTTGACGGGGGAGCGGTGCGATTTCCGGCGCGGATGCGCAATTGTGATCGGCGGTGAGGGCGGGGGCGTGAGCGAGGGCGTGCGGGCGGCGGCGAAGGCGGTGACGATTCCGGTGCGGGGGGTGGAGTCGTTGAATGCGGCGGTGGCGGCGGCGATTTTGCTGTACGAGGCCGCGCGGCAGCGGGGAGGAGGAGTCGAGTGAGTTTGTTTGACATGACGCCTCCGGAAGAGGCGAAGGAGGGCGCGAAGGACGAGCGGCGGCCGCTGGCGGAGCGGATGCGTCCGGAGCGGCTGGAGGATTTTGCCGGGCAGGAGCACATCATCGGTCCGGGGAAGCCGCTGCGCGTGCAGATTGAGCGGGACCAGCTTAGCTCGCTGATTTTGTGGGGGCCGCCGGGGGTGGGCAAGACGACGCTGGCGCGGCTGCTGGCGCGGGCGAGCAAGGCGGACTTCATTCCGTTCAGCGCGGTGATGAGCGGGATAAAAGAGATCAAGGCGGTGATGGCGGAAGCGGAGCGGAACCGGGCGCGCGGGCGGCGGACGGTGCTGTTCATCGACGAGATTCACCGCTTCAACAAGGCGCAGCAGGATGCGTTTCTGCCGTATGTGGAGCGCGGGGACGTGATTCTGATTGGGGCGACGACGGAGAATCCTTCGTTCGAAGTGGTTTCGGCGCTGCTGTCGCGGGCGCGGGTGTATGCGCTGCGGCCGTTGACGGAAGAGGAGATTGTGGGGTTGCTCGAGCGGGCGCTGCCGGTGGTGGGGGTGAAGGCGGAGAAGGCGGTACTTGAGGCGATTGCGCGGCAGGCGAACGGGGATGCGCGGGCGGGTTACAACCTGCTCGAGTTGGTGGCGGTTTCGGCGGTGGAGGGAGTGATACCGGCGAGTGCGCTGGAAGGGGCGCTCGAGCGGCGTTCGATCCTGTACGACAAAAGCGGCGAGGAGCATTTCAATTTGATTTCGGCGCTGCATAAGTCGGTGCGGTCGTCGGATCCGGATGCGGCGTTGTACTGGCTGGCGCGGATGCTGGAGGGCGGGGAAGACCGGCTGTATCTGGCGCGGCGGCTTTTGCGGATGGCGATTGAGGATATCGGGCTGGCGGATCCGCGCGCGATGGAGCAGGCGGTGGCGGCGTGGCAGACGGTGCATTTTCTGGGCGAGCCGGAGGGGGACCAGGCGCTCGGGCAGGCGGCGATTTATCTGGCGATGGCGCCGAAATCGGATGCGGCGTACCGGGCGCTGAATGCGGCGAGAGAGGATGTGCGGACGATGCGCACCGAGCCGGTGCCGATGCAGTTGCGGAACGCGCCAACGCGGGCGATGAAGGAGTGGGGCTACGGGGCCGGATATCAGCACGCGCACCAGTTCGAGGATGCGCTGCCGGAGATGGAGTGTTTGCCGGAGCGGTTGGTGGGGCGGCGGTTTTATGAGCCGGTGAATCGCGGGCTGGAGCAGAGGATTGCGGAGCGGTTGGCGGAGTTGCGGAAGCGGCGGGAGAAGCAGGGGTAAGCCGGCGCGCCCGCTACGCAGACCAAAGGCGCGGGAGCGGGACGCCGTGGAGGTTGGCGGCGAAGGGAATGATCTCCGTGCCGGTGTAGAGCACGACGCCGCGGAGCCACTTTTTACCGGCGGCTTCGGCGAGAGCCTGGAGGCTGCGCATGTCACGAGCGCCGAGCGTGGCGGCGGCTTTCACCTCGATTCCGGCGAGGCGGCCCGAGGCGTCTTCGAGCACGATGTCCACTTCCTGGCCGGAGACGGTTCGCCAGAAGAAAAGCTGCGGCCGCGCATGGCTCCAAGTGCATTGTTTGCGCAGTTCCATGAAGACGAAGTTTTCGAGAATTGCGCCGGCGAGATTTCCCTCCTGCTTGATGCGCTCAGGCGTCGCGCCGAGCGCGTGGGCAAGGAGACCGGTGTCGTTCAGGTAGACTTTGGGTGCTTGGATGACGCGCTTGCCAAGATTGACGGCCCAGGGCCGAAGTAATTGGACGAGGAACGTGGCTTCCAGGAGTGCAAAGTAGCGCTTCAGCGTGGATTGGGGCAGGGCCATGGCTCGCGAGAGGTCGGCGAAGTTGAGCAGTCCACCCGCGCGGGCGGCGACAACGGAGAGCAGGCGCGGGACGGCGGTGATGTCCGCGATGTTGGCGAGGTCGCGGATGTCTCGCTGAAGCGTCGTCATCAGGTACGACTGGAACCACGCGTCGCGCCGCGCCGGCGTTGAGCGGGCTACGGCGGGTGGATATCCGCCCGCGACCATCATTTCGAGCAGGTTGTCCCAGGGGCAAGACGCGGAACCGGCGAACCAGTCCGGGTGCTTGCGCGCGAGGAGGGTATCGACGAAGGTTTCGGCGACGCCGCGGATCTCCCCTTGGGAGAACGGCCAGAGGGTGAGGACTTCCATGCGGCCGGAGAGGGCTTCGGAGAGCTTGGGCAGGAGCAGCACGTTGGCCGAGCCGGTGAGCAGGAAGCGTCCGGGGCGGCGCTCGCGGTCGATGGCGGCTTTGATGGCGGGGAAGATCCCGGGAACGCGCTGGATTTCATCGAGGGTTGCAGGAGCACTCAGGCCGGCGACGAAGCCGTTGGGGTCGTTTGTGGCGGCGGAGAGAAGGCCGGGGTCGTCGAAAGTGAGATAGCGGCGAGCGGGGCCTGGGAGATCGGGCGATTGTACGAGTGTACTCTTGCCTGTTTGCCTGGCTCCATGGATGAGGACGGCGGGGGTGTCGGACAGGGCGTCGGAGAGTTGCGTTGCGAGGTGACGCCGGACCATGGTCTTATCATCGCCCGGCAGGTGGTTGATAATCAACCATGAGATGGTCGATTATCAACCACTGGTTAGGGACTGGCCGTGCGGCCGGCAAAGGGCGCCGGCTTCGACCCAGATGAGCTCGGTAGGCATCATGCGAACCGACGATCGCCAAGCAGGCGACGAGACACAGGCGCCGTGTAACTCCCACACTCTGCCGGGGGATTAGCGGGTGAGCCAGTCCAGAGCGAGATTCTCAACGCAGCGGAATTCGGAATCTCCGGTGAGGAGTGGGCAGTTGTGCTTTTGGGCGAGCGCGGCGGCGAAGGCGCCGGGGTAGGAGATCGGATACAGAACCTTCAGGGTTGCGGCTTGCCAGATATCGTCGAGCGACGGGACTTCGACGGAGGCAGGCATTGCGAGAGAGGCTTCGCGCCAGGCAGAGGCAAGCGAGGCGCTGTGGTGTTTTTGGAGAAAGTAGTAGACCTCGCCGAGATTGATGGCGCTGATCAGGAGTCGAGCCTGTCCGCGTTCGGCCTGGGACAGGAGACGGACTACGTAATCCGTGGCTGGCTGCCGGCCACTCATCCATTCGAGGATGGGCCAGGAACCAAGGACGCGCGTTTTCACGATCGCGCTCCTTCTTCCGGAACGCGGCGAATGCATCCATGAGGTTGGAGTCAGAGGCGGTTCCCCGGAGTTTCTTCCAGGAGGGTTCGGGCGAGAGCACGATTTTTTGCCCACGGACTTCGAGGGTCATCTTCGTGCCTTGGCGAAGGTTCAGTGCGGAGCGAACGGTTTTCGGAATCGCGATCCGGCCGTTTGACGAGACCGTAACCCGATCCATGTAGACATCGTACTGCGAATGCGACGGAACGTCACCCGGTTACGGCCTCGTCCATCAGGCCGAGGAGGATGCCCCGCCGGCGAGCCTTTCCCGTGGGCGCTTTGGGGCGCGCGGCTACGCCGGTTGTGGGCGTTCGCCGCCGAGGAGGCCGGGGAGGCCCTTGCCTTGTTCGGGCTTGGGGGCCACGGGCTGGGACTTGCCGGAGTCGGCGGTGCCGGCTCCGTGCTGGGCGCGTTCGGGCAGGGCGGTGCCGGCGATGAGCATTTTGACTTCTTCGCCGTCGAGGACTTCGCGCTCGAGGAGAGCTTCGGCGATGCGCTTCAAGGCATCCGAGTATTCCTCGATGTGCTTGCGGGCGCGGCCATAGCCGACTTCGACGAGTTTTCGGACCTGCTCGTCGATTTTGATGGCGGTGGCTTCGCTGTAGTCGCGATGCTGGGCGATTTCGCGGCCGAGGAAGATCTGCTCTTCCTTCTTGCCGAGGCTGACGGGGCCGAGATCGCTCATGCCCCACTCGCAGACCATTTTGCGGGCGAGGTCGGTGGCGCGCTCGATGTCGCTTTTGGCGCCGGTGGTGACGCGGCCGATGAAGATTTCCTCGGCGAGGCGGCCGCCCATGAGGATGGCCATTTCGGCGTCGAGGTAATCGCGGTTGTAGTTGAGCTTGTCGTCGACGGGCAACTGCATGGTGAGGCCGAGCGCCATCCCGCGGGGGATGATGGTGACCTTATGCAGCGGGTCCGAGGCCGGTTCGAGCGCGGCGACGAGGGCGTGGCCGGCTTCATGATAGGCCGTGATCTTTTTGTCTTCCGGCGTCAGGATCATCGACTTGCGCTCGACGCCCATCATGACTTTGTCTTTGGCCAGTTCGAAGTCGTACATGGTGACGACCTTGCGGTTCTGGCGGGCGGCGACGAGGGCGGCTTCGTTGACGAGGTTGGCGAGATCAGCGCCGGCGAAGCCCGGTGTCCCGCGGGCCAGCACGGTGAGATCGACGTCGTCGGCGAGCGGCGTTTTCTTCACGTGCACGCGGAGGATCGCCTCGCGGCCCTTGAGGTCGGGCCGGTCGACGACGACGCGGCGGTCGAAGCGGCCGGGGCGGAGCAGAGCGGGGTCGAGCACGTCGGGGCGGTTGGTGGCGGCGACGAGGATGACGCCTTCGTTCGATTCGAAGCCGTCCATTTCGACGAGCAGTTGGTTCAGTGTTTGTTCGCGTTCATCGTGCCCGCCGCCCAGGCCTGCGCCACGATGGCGGCCGACGGCGTCGATCTCGTCGATGAAGATGATGCAGGGAGCATTTTTCTTGCCCTGCTCGAACAGGTCGCGGACGCGGCTGGCGCCGACGCCGACGAACATTTCCACGAAGTCGGAACCGGAGATGGAGAAGAACGGGACGTTGGCTTCACCGGCGATGGCGCGGGCGAGCAGTGTTTTGCCGGTGCCGGGAGGGCCGATGAGCAGGACGCCCTTGGGGATGCGTCCGCCGAGCTTCTGGAACTTTTGCGGTTCGCGGAGGAACTCGATGATTTCCTGCAGTTCTTCCTTGGCTTCTTCAACGCCGGCGACGTCCTTGAAGGTGACTTTCTTTTGCTGCGAGGAGTGCAGGCGGGCGCGGCTCTTACCGAAGCTGAGGGCTTTGTTGCCGCCGCTCTGCATCTGGCGCATCATGAAGATCCAGAACCCGAGCAGGAGCACGAAGGGGATCGCGTTCACCAGGATGGTGACCCAGTTGCCGGCGCTTTCCTTCTGGATCGTCACGTTGACGCCCTTGGCCTTCATCTGGTCGAAGATCTCGGGGTAGTTGGCCGGGATCACGGCGTGCAGTTCCTGGTTGTCGTCCTTGTAGTAGCCGTGCACGTCGTTGCCGGTGATGGTGACCGACTTGACCTTGCCCTGGTCGATGTCGCTCATCAACTG
>DAIDIH010000339.1 GCA_027459465.1 Bryobacterales bacterium
AAATCGCCCGTCTCTCCGCCCCGCCCAACACGGGCCGCCTCATCGGCTACCTCGACACCGCCGCCGCCAACGCCGTCCCGGCCCCGCCGTCCACACTGCAGAGCGCTCTTTCTTCCCTCATCGCCCAATCCGACGATGCCAACGCGGATAACCTCCCTTGGCGCGCCGCCACCGCCCTGGTCAACTACCGCTGGGACGCCATGCCCGCTCCCGTGCCCCCACCCCCGCCCGGCGCCCTCTGGCGCCCCGCCGATCTCCCCCGCTGGGGCACGCTGCAGTTCGACGTGCTCGTCCCTCCCTCCGGAACCAATTCGCCCACCCGCTTCGCCCGCGCCCGCCGCCCCGGCCTCCTGCCTCTCGACGGCCTCCAACTCCGCGACACCGCCCTCGACCGCATCCCCGTCTTCTACAACGGTGGCCCCCTCTCGCTCGACCGCGTCACCTTCAATCACTGCCGCATCCGCATCCAAAACAGCCCCCCCGGCCGCGCCTTCGCCTCGGCACTGCTGGCGCCCGTGGTGGTCTTTCATTTCCCGCCGCCCGAGAATTCCCGCCCCATCCAATACGGCAGCAGATAGTCGATCCCCGCCCCTTCAATCGTCCCTTCCCCTCCGCCCCAGCTCTGATACGGGCTCCTCTGCCACAGAAAATCCGTTGGCACTCGCTCGTCGATCGGAACCATCGCGCACGCCTCGCCCGCGCTCCCGCACACCGCTACGCTCCCCCGCAGATCCACCGGGAAATCCCGCCGCGGCCGCGCAAGCCACGCCTCCAAATCCCGCTGCGCCCGCGCGTCTCGCTCTGCCGTTGGCCCGTCCACGGCCCGTTCGAGCATCGCGAAAAACGGATTCCCCTCCGCCGGCACAGCCCACTCGACCGCGCGGAACGCCGCCCGGTAACACGCCCGCCGCGCCGGCGAATCCTCTAAACGGATCAGATCGTACAAATCGATCGCCGCAAGCTGGAACTTGTAATAGTTGTGGTGCCGGTCGAGTACCTTCGCCACCACGCCCGCCGTCACCAGCGGCGCCATCCACGCAGATCGCGCATAGGCATCCGCAAACTCCCCAGGATCCAGCCGACGCGCTACCGCGAGCAGCGCCAACTGCTCGTCCGGCTGAAACTCGAACGTCGTCCGCGATCCCCCATCCGGCATCCGGATCTTCCAATCGTCCCGCAACAGCCGCCGCATCAGCCGCGCGCATAACCGGCGCGCCCGCTCCCGCAGCGCCGCGTCATCCACCCTCTCCGACGCCGCCTCCAGTCCGAAAAACACCCCCAGATACTGATCCCGCGACGTCCCGCCAACCCACATCCACGCCGCGCCATTCAACCTTCCCGGATACACGCCGTTGTGCTCCTCCTCGCGAAGCATCCCCGCCGCCATTCCTGCTCTCGCCGGCACGGCCGCGCGAGCCAGCGTATCTGTCCCCGTAACATTCACCAGTTCTTCCAAACCCGCCATCGCCATCCTCGCCCGCTCGATCGCCTGCGCATCCCGCGTCGCGCGCCACCGGAACGATTCCGCCGCCAGATAAAACGCCGTCCACAACGCCGAGTCGCCACCCCGGCTGTAACCCGTGATCACATCGCTCACCGGCGACGCATACACCGGATCCACCACCGTCCCGAACGGCATGTGCCGCGCCACTAACTCGTCGTCGATCCCGCGCGCCTCGCGTTCCCCGCCGGCGCACGTGCTCCCGCCGAGCAGCACGCACAGCAGCAGGCCAGCCAATTTCGACTTAGGAATTCGTATACTCGGAAACAATGCGCGCCCCATTGCTGGTTTCATTCGTGTTACTCTCCGGCGCCGCGTTGCCTGGCTTCGCCGCGCCCGTTTCGGCCTTCGATTCACTCCCCTTACGGTTCGAAAAAAACCTCGGCCAGGCGCCCGCCGCCGCCGCCTTCCTCGCACATGGAAGAGGCTATCAGTTTCTCCTCTTCCCGGATCGCACCCGGATCTCGCTCGCCGCGCCCGGCGGACGTAGCAGCACCGTCGTCTCCCGTCTGGCCGGCGCAAACTTCACTCGCCCCGTAGCCGGTTCCCCCACGCAGACCCGCACCAATTACTTTCGCGGCGCCTCGGCCAACGCCTGGCTGCGCGATGTCCCTTCCTACGTCACCATCCGCTACCCGCGCGTCTACCCCGGAACGGACCTCCTCTTTCACGGCGAAGCTGGACGCCTCGAATACGACTTCCTGCTCGCCCCGTTCGCTTCCGCCGCGCCCATCACCCTCACCTTCGATGGCGCCCGCGCGCTCCACATCAATTCCTTCGGCGATCTCGTCGTCTCCACCCCCGCCGGCGACATCCTCTGGCGCAAACCCGTCGCTTATCAAAACCTCGACGGCATCCGCCGCGCCGTCGCTGCACGCTTCTCCGTCCACGGCCTCCAGGCCCGCTTCGCCCTCGGCCCTTACGACCACTCCGCGCCCCTCGTCATCGACCCCACTCTCGCTTTCGCCACCTTCCTCGGCGGCGCCGGCAACGAAGAAGCCCGCGCCGTCGCCGTCGACCCCTCCGGCAACATCTACGTCGCCGGCGCCACCGACTCCTCCAACTTCCCCGTCACCTCCAAAGCCTTCCAGAGAACCTATGGCGGCGACACCGGCGCCTATCTCGACGGCGACGCTTTCGTCGCCAAACTCGACCCCACCGGCGCCACCGCCCTCTACGTCACTTACCTCGGCGGCGCCGGCGATGACCTCGCCTACTCGATCGCCGTCGACTCCACGGGCTCAGCCTACGTCACCGGCAACACCAGTTCCTCCGACTTCCCCACCACCACCGGCGCCTTCAGCCAGAAATTCGCCGGCAGCGGCGGCAATACCCTCCATCCCGGCGGCGACGTCTTTGTTACCAAACTATCTCCCACCGGCGACGCTCTCACTTACTCCACTTACATCGGCGGACCCATGGACGACCGCGGCGCCGCCATCGTCCTCGACAGCCAAAATGACGCTTACATCGCCGGCGCCACCATGTCGCCCACCTTCCCCCTCGGCCCAGGCAAGCCGCTCAACCCCGCCGGCTATCAGGGCGCCGGCGGCAGCCCCAACTTCGCTAACTTTTCGCCGCTCATCCAGACCGGCGACGCCTTCGTCGTCAAACTCGACCCCACAGGCGCCCACCTCCTCGCCGGAACCATGATCGGCGGCACGCTCGATGACGCCGCCCTCGCAATCGCCCTTGACCACGGCGGCAATGTCTTGATCGCCGGCGCAACCATGTCGAAAAACTTCCCGGTCAAAAACGCCTTCCAACCTACTTTCGGCGGCACCAACTCCAAAAACGAAGTCTTCGTCGAAACCGGCGACGCCTTCCTCGCCAAGCTCGACCCCGGCCTCACCACGCTCTCTTTCTCCACCTATCTTGGCGGCTCCGGCGACGATGCCGCCCTCGCCCTCGCGGTCGACGCCGCCGGCAACTCCTATATCACCGGCTTCACCGCATCGCCGAACTTCCCCGTCAGCCCCGGCGCATTCTCCACCACCTACCACGGCCCAACCTCTCTCATCGGCACGCGCCCCAGCCTCTTCGGCGACGCCTTCGCCGCGAAATTCGATCCCAGCGGCCAGCGCATCTTCTCCACTTACCTGGGCGGCAACGACGACGACATCGGTAACGGCATCGCCGTCGACGGCGCCGGCAATATCTACATCGGCGGCCTCACCAACTCCGCCGATTTCCCCGTCGCCTCCGCCATAATCAGTAAGTTCGCCGGAACCGCCGGCGGTTTCCATCCCATCAGCCACGGCTTCGTCACGGAAATGTCGGCGGACGGCAAAACGCTCCCCTTCTCCACTTACTTAGGCGGCAGCAGCGTCGACGCCGTCGGCGGCCTCGCGCTCGACTCGGCCGGCAATATCTACGTAACCGGCGCCACCTCCTCCCCCGACTTCCCCGTCACCTCCAACGCCCTCCAGCACACCTACGGCGGCGGTAACCCCAATACCTTCGCCATCATCGGCGACGCCTTCCTCGCCAAAATCGCCAACTCCACCTCGCCCACGCCCACGGTCGCCGCCGTCGTCAACGGCGCCAGTTTCCAACCCGGCGCCGTCAGCCCCGGCGAAATCGTCAGCATCTTCGGCTCGAACCTCGGCCCCGCCCAAGGCCAGGGAGCGATCTTCGATCCCGCCTCCGGCCGCCTCACCACCACCAACGGCAACGTGCAGGTCATGATCGGCGGAACCGCCGCCCCACTTGCCTTCGTCCGGGACAACCAGGTCAACGCCATCGTCCCCTACCTAGTCAACGGCAGCCAGACCGCGCAGTTACAGGTTACTTACAACGCAGCTACATCCGCCCCCTTCGCCCTCAACGTCGCCGCCTCCGCCCCCGGTATTTTCTCCCAGGACTCCTCCGGCAAAGGCCCCGGCGTCGTCTTCAATCAGGACGGAACCCTCAACACCGCCTCCAACCCCGCCGCGCCCGGCACCATCATCCAGATCTTCGGCACCGGCGAAGGCCAAACCTCGCCCGCCGGACAGGACGGTCTCCGCGCCCTCAGTCCGCCCTATCCCACGCCGCTGCTTCCCGTGAGCGTCCAAGTCGGCAACGTTACTCTCACCGAGATCGACTACAAAGGCGCTATCCCCACCTTCGTCGCCGGCCTCTTCCAGGTCAACGCCCGTCTTACTTCGAACGTCCCCTCCGGCACACAGCCGTTAGTAGTAACCGTCGGAACCGCCAATACACAATCCGGACTTACCGTCTTTATCAAGTAACTCGCGCCGGAGTTAGTGAAACTCGACCGTCCGCGCCGCGAGCGTTACAGTAACTCCATAGCCGCCGTCGAGCCCGCGCGCTGCGAAGCCGGCCGGTTTCGCGGGCACATCGAACAGCCCCAGCACGCTCAGCGGCAGCCCCGCGGCCATCGCATCCGGAATGTTACTCAGCGCATAAGCCGGCACAAAGAACCAACCCGCCCCCACCCGCGCCCGGCAGATGCAGGCGCCCGCCGCCCCGCTCGCGATGTCCGCGCTCCCCGCCACCACCAGCACCATGTCCTTCTTCCCCGCGCCCCGCCATCGCACCAGCACCCCGGCCTTCCGATCCACCCGGTCCAGTTCCTCCCGGTTCTCCCACACCATCTCCGGTCCCGCCGGAATCCTCGCCTCGAACGCGCCCACGTCGCTTCCGCCTGCAGCCGTCATCCGGTAGATCCCGGGACGCAGGAACAGCACCTTCCCCGTGTCGCGCCGGAACAGCGGCCTGCCGCCCAAAACCGCCGAGTACCCCGGCTCGCCGCGATGGGTCCGCTCCACCACCACGCGGTCCGCTCCGCCCTCCAACTCGATCCCCGGCCCCGCGTCGAGCGCCTGCCCGCCCAGCACCGCGCCGCTGAACGAGCGCAGCGCCAGCAAAGTCGCCGCCGTGAACGGACCCGCCACCGTCACGCACGTCCCCTCGGCCGGCAACAAGCTGAACGGCGCCTCCTCGCCCGTCCGTGCCGTGAGCCGCCTGAACGCCACCGACGCCGAGTCCTCGTCGTACTCCGTCTTTTTCCCGCCCACCGCCGACTCAAGCCGCAGCCGCATCAGCAGCGCCAGTCCCACCGCGCCGCCCTCTTTCGCCGCCCCGGTCAGCCAAGGCTCCTGCCCCCCGCATCCCCCATGCCCCGCCAACGCAATCGTCACCGTGTTGCTCACTGCCCCATTCGCCCGCACTACCTGCACCGGAACCTGGCACGCCACCGGAGCCTTCCTCGGCACGCGGAACCGGATCCGTTCCACCCCACTGCAGCAAACCGTCTCCACACCCTCTACCCGCGCCGCCACGCCCCCAACCAGCACACGCAGTCCCATCTCGCCCGCCCCGAGTCCCGTCCCGCGCATTACAACCACCCCGCCCCGCCGCGCCGGCCCCGTCACCCCCTCCGCCGCGCCCCAGCCCTTGCCGCCCACCGCAAAAATCCCAAACGCCCCGCCGCCCACTCGGATCTTTTCCGCTGCGCTCGCCTGCCCTTCACGACAAACCACTACGCTCGCCTCGCCCGGCGCGGCCTCCGGCATCACCGCCACCACGCGGTCACGCGCAACGCGCACCAACGCCGCCCGCCGCGTCCGTCCACCTTGGATGATTTCAACCGCCGTGCCGCCCAACTCGGCATCAGGCCGTTCCTCCGGCGCCGCCACCGCGCCCTCCGGCCCCAACGCCCGCCCCCGGATCACAAACTGTGCGCCCGGCTCAATCGCCCCCGCCGCTAGCCCCTCCGGCATCCGGCTCGCCGCATTGAACACGCCTCCACGCCGGATCGCCGGCCGCGGACCGCCGCCCCACCCGAGTCCCGCCACCACCGCCGCGCACACACAAGCCCATCGCCGCACGCAAGCAGTGTATCCGTCCGCGCGCCCCTATTGCACCGCCTCGCCGAACACCCGCACCCGGTCCAGCATCTCCGCCGCCTGGCTCGCCGCCGGACGGTCCGTCAGTCCCAGCCCATGCGCCTCCGCCAGCAGCGCCAACATTCCTCCGAAATTCCTCTCGCGCACCTTTCTCCGTAGCGCAACGCTGAACACCATCCCAGCCAACGCGTCCCGATCCGCTTCGGATAACCTCTCCATCTCCCGAAGCCACAGCGGACCCGGTCCCTGCCCCGCAATCCACCGCACCATCAGACCCGCCGCGCCCCGTCGCGCCCGCCCGTGAACCCCATCCGGAATCCCCCCGCGCCGCATCACCGCCGCGCACACCAAGCCCATCACATACGCCGTGTGATACCCCGCCGCCAGCGCCTCCCTCCCCGGATCCGCCCCCGCCAACTCCCGCCGCAACTCCGGCCTCAATCCCGGCGCCGGCAGAACCCCTGCCTCATCCTCGGCCCGCATCAACACCCGGAACGCGAACGTGGCCTCGGGCGTCCACGCCGCCCCCAATAGCGGCCACGCCAGCAGCACCTCGCCCCCTAAATCGTAGTTCTCTTCATCCAGACACCGCGCCAACAGATCCGTCGCCTCCAGCATCACCACCGGCCTGGGCCGCGGCAACCGCATCCGGCGCATCCCGAAGTCAGAGGCGTACATCAGCGCGTGCGTGAACGCGTACCCGTCGTCCAGGCTCCCGCCCAGCAGGTCCATCGTCCGTCCCAGCACACTCTGCCGCAGCGCCGCCTTCTCCGTCTCGCGTTCCCGCCCGCCCCACCCGGCTCGCAACCACTCCTGCTCCATCACCCGGTGCGGCGGCCTCTCCCGGCTCCCCGCCGTCTGCGACCCCAGCGCCCGTTTGAGCGCCTCGTCGAACACCGCGTCCGGCAGCCCCATCCGCTTAAGACAGATATGCCCCGTCGCAAATTCCAGCGCCAGCGCCGGCTCAAAGCACAGTCCGGCCAGCGCCCGCTTCCCTCTCGCCCACGGGATCAAATCGCCCGCCAGAGAGTCGATCCGCCGCCGGTTTCCCTCCCCCGGCCGCGAAGCCCACGCCGCCAGCATCAACAGCGACGTCTCCGCGATCACCTTCTCCGGCCGGATCCGCTCCGCTCCCTCGCCGTGCCCCTCCGCTCCGAGTTTCTCGATAACCACCCGCGCGCGTTCGAGCACCCGGCCGAGCCGCAACTCCAGCCCGGCCCGGTCCTCTTGTTCCCACTCGCGCGCCGGCGCCGCTACCACGCCGTACGCCACAGGGATCTCCGAACTCTATCCCTGAGCCGCGATCCCCTCGGCCGGCGTCTCAAACACCGTCCCCGGCGGGACGCGGTAAATGTGGATGAAATACCGCATCGTGCCGCAGAACCCTTCCCACGGCTCATCCGCCACCGCCAGCGCCGGACCCAGCTCCGCCACCATCTTCCCAATCGCGGCGAAATCCACCGCCTTCGAGTTCAGCAGCTTCGTCACGATTTCTTTATGATTCACCGTCTGTGCCATCTCCCTCTCCTTTCGGTTCCTCGCCCAGGCCCCCAATTTCCACCCGGCATTCGAACCTGTCTAGAGAGTGATTCCCGCACACCGCCCGTTTCACTCAGGAAAATCCGCCCCGTGCGCCGCCCCATTCCGCACCCATACGCCCCACCCGGTTTGCTCCCCCAACCCCAATCCGCTACTCTGGAATCTGGCCCGGTGAGGTGCGAGAGCGGTTGAATCGGGCGGTCTCGAAAACCGTTGAACCTTTGCGGGTTCCGTGGGTTCGAATCCCACCCTCACCGCCATTTCTTTACTTCGCGCTCATCTCCACCACCGCCAGCCCCTTCGGCTGTAACTCAAACTCAATCCGCGTCCCCGGCGACCAACTCTTCTCCACCGCCCGCGGTAACTCCCCCGCCTCTCTTAGCTGCTTCTGCTGCTCCCGGCTCGGAAATGCCGGCTTCCCCATCCCCTCCCACACCCGCAGCGCCGACCCATGCTCCGCATCCACCGTCGTGATCCGCACCACCCGCCGCCCCTGCACGCCCCGCACTTCCAACCGCACCATCCGCGCCGCCCCCGTCTCCTCCGGCGCCGCATAGTTCCAAACCGCAATCGCGAGCGACCCATCCTTGCGCCGCGTCACCAGCGCCGAATCCGAGCCGTTCACTAACCTTTCCTCCCCCAACTTATGCAGCAACCGGAAATCGTTCAACGCCGCCTTCGGAATCCCGCCCACCGCCATCAGCCCGTACCCGCCGTAAAACGGCGTCTTCGCCACGCCTCCCTCCTCGAACACATCCGAAAACGACCAATACGCCATCATGTCCACCAACCCGTCGCACAGCCGGATCGTATTCCCGAGCCACGGCCCGATGAACGGCGAATCCGTCGTGTCCACCCGATTCATGTAACTCGCATTGAACTCGCTGAAATACAGCGGCAGGGCCGGCTTCGCCGAAGCCCGGATCTCGCCATGAACCTTCTTCACCGCCCGCGCCACCATCTCGCTCTGCGGTATCACTTCCTGCGTCCCGAACACGTTCTCCGCCGAATCGTTCCCATACACGTGCGTCGAAACAAAATCCACCGGCAGCCCCTCCTTCACGCACGCCGCGATAAACTGTCCCGCCCACGCCGCCTGCGCCGTCGCCGGCCCACCCACCTGCAACCGCGGGCTCACCGCCTTCACCGCCTTCGCCGCGCTCGCATACAGTTGCATATAAGTCTCAAACGCCGGCTTCCCCGTCCAGAAATCGATGTTCGGCTCGTTCCACACCTCGAAAATCCACTGCGACACTTCGTCGATTCCATACCGCTCCACCAGGTGCCTCGCAAACGCCTCCACCAGCGCGCCCCACTTCCCGTAATCGGCCGGGGGATTCGGCAGCGGCTTGTACCAGAACGGATGCGGTTTCTGCGACGACGCCAGCTTCGACGGCATGAAACTCAACTCCACATACGGCTTCACACCCGCATCCAGCAGCCCGTCGTAAATCTGGTCCACGTACGTCCAGTTATAAACCGGCTCTCCCTGCGCGTTTTCCGAGTAAACGCCGTTCTCGTCGTCGAAGATCCCGTGAAACCGCACATACTCGAACCCCGTCGCTTCATGCACTGTCCGTAAGTCGTCCCGGTAACTCTGCCGCATCGACAGGTTCGCCCGCCCCGACCCGAACGCCCGCTCCCAAAAATGCGGAAACGGCCGCGCCTCCGCGCTTGCATCCACCGTAATCGTCTGCGCCATGCACCCCATGCAAATCACCCACGCCATCCCCACGCGTTTCATCGCCGCACTTCCTTCCTTCTTACCGCCTCCAGGCCCGCCCGCTTCAACATATCCCGGATCTCCGGATTCGACATGAATAGCTTCCACACAAACCCGCTCCGGTAATTCTCAATCATCACCGCCTGCGGCGCCTGATTCAACCCCATGTAAATCCGCGCCCACCAGTTATCCTTCAGATTGAACGCGTCCCGGAATCCGTAAATCCCCCACAACCGGTCCCCCAGCACCCGGTAATAATACTTCAGCGCCTCCATCGACGCCTCCGGCGTGTACGGCATCGAAGCCAGCGCCCCTGTCGGCGCAATCGTCCCGTCGTCCCCCCAACTCTCCGGCTCGTTCGCCGAGTACCCGTTCGGACCATCGCTCGCCGTCAACCCCCAGCACTGCTTCCCATACTCCGGAAACCCCTTCGGGTTCCGTTCGCAGTAAGCCAGGTTAATCCGCGTAATCGCCTGGTTGTTCACAAAGTAATTCGTATACTTGTCCTGCAACTGGCGCGGATCCATCCCCAGAAACGAATAATGCGTGAAAAACAACGGACCGCCATGCCGCGCCCCGATCGCCAGTTTTATCCCGTAGTAAATATGCCCGTTGGAATAATGATCCCCGGCCACGCTGCCCGGCCCGCCGTTCCGGTACCGCACCGCCACCTCCGACTGGCTCGCCCATCCCGAGTAATACATACTCACCGGAACCGGATGCGTCGGCGACGCCATCGCCAGTAAGTACGTAATCATCGTCTCATTCCACCCGATCAACGGGTGATGTATCTTCCACGTGTAATCCGGCGACCAGTGCCAGAACAGAAAGTCCCCGTCCGCCGACTGCCGGTACCAGTTCCAGTCGATCCCCTCCCACAACTCCGTGACCTTCTCTCTTATCCGCCGCTCCGTCCGGCTCTTTCCGTCGAAAAACTGCCGCGCCGCCAGCAAGCCCTGCGTCAGAAACGCCGTCTCCACCAGGTCCCCGCCGTCGTCGTACATCCCGAACACCGGCATCGCCTTCCCCGTCCGCCCGTCGATAAAGTGCGGCCACGCCCCGTGAAACCGGTCCGCCCGCTCCAGAAAATCCGCGATCCGCAGCATCCGCTCCGCTGCCTCCCGCCGCGGAAGGAACCCCCGGTGCACACCCACTAACATCGCCAGAATCCCGAATCCCGACGCCCCCGTCGCCACGATATCGTCATCGCCGGGAATGTTCTCGAGCGTCATCCCCGATTCCGCGTTCGCCCCCTCCCAGTAATACCGGATCGACGCCTCCTCCACCATATCGAGTAACTCATCGTCCGTCATCGCGCGGGTCTCCCCCGCCGCCACCGGAGTCGGCGACGACTCCCTCCCCGCGCTATCGCTCGCAGTTACTCGATAGTACGCCTTGCGTCCCACTACACCCAGAAAGTCCGTATACCGGTTCAACCCAGGCGTCTGGATCCCTACCGGCTCGAACTTACTCCCGTCAAACGACCGGTAAACAACGTACCTCCTCACCCGCCCGTGCGGCGATGGCGCCCATTGTAAGTCGATATGCCGCTCATACCCCTTCGCCTCCAGCGGACCCGGAGGCGCCGGCGGACCTCCATTCGGCAGCTCCACATCGTCAATCGATATATCGTCGAGGATCAGCGTCCGCTCCGCTCCGTCCGCCCGCGCCTGCGTGAAATGAATCGCCGAAAGCCGGTGCGGCTCGAACGGATGAAACGATATCGAAGTGAACAGCCGCAGCGGCAGCACCACCTGCACCCACTTCCCCGGCGGCGCCGATTCCATCTGCGTTGCCAGCGCCACCGGCTCGGAAAACCCCCCGTCCCGGTCGCTCAGCCGGACGGTAGGCAGGCTGCTCGCCGGCACCCCCTCCGGCGAGTAACACCAGAAATACAGAGCGTCCCCCACAAACGTCACCGGCCGGTTCCGCAACCGCTCCACCTCGACGATCGCCTCCCAACTCCCGCCCGGCGCCGACGTCCACCGTATCCGCAGCGCATTCGGCGGCGTGCGGAAAATCCGCGTCTCCACCGGAAGCCGCTCCCCCTCCAATTCCAGCGCGCTCGGCGCCACCGCCGTTCCCTCGCTGAAATAGTACGGCCCCGCACTCCGGCTGCCGTCAAAAATTACATGCCGGTAATACGACGTCTGCCCGAACCCCACCCCAGCCGCCAGCACCGCCGCGGCCAATCGGCCAATCCTGATGCGCACTCATCTTTAATAGCGCACACCGCCCCCGGCCCGCGCCACCATCACGTCGCCCGCCCCATGCCCGAACATCGTCTCGATCTCATACGGCAGCCGGCTCGCCTCACAGCTCAGAATCCGCCCCAGCCGCCACCCCACGCACTCCCGCAGCGCCCGCACCGCCGGTATCGTCCGGTGCCTCCTCCGCCCGGCTTCGAGCACCCGGTACATCTCCACCAGCGCCGGCAGCCCCTCGCCCGCCGTGTCCCGCGCATACTCCTCCAGCAGCAACTCCACACGCCCCAGCAGCGGATCGGCGCCATGCAGCCCCATCGCCCGCCCGCAGTCCCGCCTCCACATCCGCGGCGTCGGAATATCGTCGTACCTCAGCGTCCTCATTTCCGGATCTGGCCCTCATCTCGAAAGGCGTCAAAACCCGGCCGAACGCATCACCAGATTTCAAACAAATTCCGCTTCCGCCGTCACCACGCTCCGCCCCGGGATCTCCACCGCCTGCCCCGCCCCAAGCGCCGGGTACCGCTTCAGTTCATCCCCGGCCCTCTCCGACGTCACATGCGGCGTCACACTTCGCAGCCTCCAACCCTTCGTCCCCGCGAAATCCAGCCGAACCCGCCGCGCCCCCGTCCCCGCGTTCACGTATACCACCGCCGCCTTCCGCCCCGCCTCGTCCTTGTACGCCGAACCCATCAGCCCGCCAATGTCGTGGCTCTCCCCGTCAAGCCCCACCCGCTTCATCCCCGGCCTCACAAACCGGCTGTAGTTCCCCAACGCCCACAGCAGCCGCGACGCGATCACCGACTCCTCGTCCCCCGGCTTCTTCCAGTCCGTGTAAATCAGCCCGTCCTTGTAATCCACCCCCGACACCGCCGTCCACCACTGCCACGCCGTCACCTGCACCAGCGTCAGGTCGAAATACAAAATCCGCGCCACCTCGATCGCCGTCTTCATCCCCAGGTCCCGGTGGTTGCCGCCCTCGCCCTCCGCGCCCGTCATCACGCAATACTCCGACATCCACGGCTTCCACCCCGGATACTGGTCGAACTTCTTCCTCACCGCCTTCCGGTTCTCGACGAACTCCCCCTTCAGCCGGTCCGACCCGTAATCGTGATACGACAGCCTGTGATGCAGCGTCCCGCTGATCTCCGGATCCCCGCAGAAATCTTCCACGTAATCCCCGTACTTCGCTCCGTACTTCTTCGTCATCCCCTCCGCTACCTTATAGAGCGGCGGCAGCGCGTTCACTTCAATCCCCGCGATCTCTGTCTCGCACTCCCTCCGCCGCAGCTCCGCATCCAGCGCCCGCAGCACGGCCTTGATATCAACGTTTGAATACCGGCATCCTTCCTGGCTCTTCCCGTTCCAGTCGATATTCGGCTCGTTCACCGGACTTACATAGTTGAATGCAATCCGCTCCCGCTCGTCCGGGTTATTCCGGAAATGCTCCAGAATATCCACTAAGTACCGCGCAAACTGCCCCTCGTAACCGGGCTTTAAGTTAGTCGTATCTTTCCCCGGCCGCCCGTAAGGGATCCCCGTGCGCGTCATTCTTCCCGGCGGGCTATTTACAAACGCGAGATACTGCGGCACGCCCCGCTCCTTCGCCGCCCCCAGAAACCACCGCTCCGGCGTCTGCCGGCTCCAGTCATACTTCCCTTCGCTTACCTCGAACGTCTCCGCCGTCCGCCACGGCACGTTGATCTTGTCCGTCAGGCCCCCGCCCACGTTGAACCGCCAGCACGACAGCCCGATCCCCTTCTCCCGCGAGAACAGCAAATCCGCCACCCGCGCCCGCCCGCTCTCGGACCACGTCCCCACCTTCTGCATGCTCCAGCAGTCCGACGCCCCGAAGTTCTCCACCGTCTGGAACTCCTCGTCCATCCGGACCGTCTCCGCCTCCACCCCCTCCGCCCGCCCGAGCACGCTCGCCCCGAGCGCCCCCAACACCTCCCGCCGGGACCACCCTCGCTGTTCCATGTCTCACCCTCCCTTGCCACCTATATCACGTCCGCGCAGCCGTCATCTCCGGCGGTGTTCACACGCGCCACTGCGCCTCCGGACCGGGCAGAAGAAAGTCCCGTTCGCCCCTGGACCTAACCCTGAAACAGAGCCCCGCTGTCCGTTTCGGGTTCTCCGGCGTTCAGCCTTATCACTTGTTCCCAGGAAAAGCGATGCCGAACGGCGCCGGTCACGAGTTCCTCCACGGTAAACTCACGCGCCGCGATGCGAAAACCCACCTGATCGACCGGAAAGAATCGCAAGGGCCCTGGCACGCCGGCGAGCTTGAGGATAAGAATCGCCTTGCGGCAGGCGAACACGTAACGGCCGGAAGTGTCCTTCTTGAAACAGCCCTCAAACTGCCTAACTGCTTCTTCCGAGGTCATCGCTTTCGCCGCTCACTCCGAAAGGCCGCCGTCCATCCCAACGGCCCTCGTCACCATTGTATCGATGGCGGCGCGTGGCCCGCTTCCGGCCCGGCCGTCATTCCCACTCCTCTCATTCTGCCTCAACCTCTCACGAACTCGGACAGCTCGACAAATTTAGAGCTTGCCTCACGCAACCGTCATCATCCCATCGGTGGGGCTGCCAGGAAGAAATCGTGAACTTATTCACACTTGAATCCGGCGCACAGATTGAATTATCCGCGCCAGGCCGTCGGAACCGAACCAGACCCGGAAGCGGAGGGCGCCCGCCGCGGGGCCTCGATCTCAGCCCAAGCCATGCTCTCGAGCAAATGCTCTGCTCGCACCAATACCTGAAAAATGCTATTCGCCGCGACTCACGCTGTAGACAACGGCCGCCCCGGTCGGCGCGCGGGAGACTCTTTGCCATTTCGTGCTAAGTGCGTTGTTCCACTTCTCGGCTTAGTCTTCGGCTGCGTCCCGGCGTGTTTCTCCGCGCCTGCCTTCGCGCAGGAATCCGGCCCGGACATAGCCGGGGAACCTTTCACCAGTCCGGATCCGGCGCCAACCGCGCCTTCGGCGTCGCAACCATCGGAGCGGCCGCCGGACTCGGCCGGGCAGGCGCCGACAACCGGGGCAACCGGCAACCAGCAACAGAAAACCCAGAAGAAATCGTTCCTGCCGGATTCCTTTATCGTAGCTCCGCTCCCAATATCCAGCCCGGCTCTCGGCACCGGCCTCGTCCCAGTCCTTGCCTATATCTTCCCCTTCAGCCGGAAGGACACGATATCGCCTCCTTCAATCATTGGTGCCGCCGGCCTCTTCACCGACAACGGCAGCCGTGGTCTGGCCCTCGGCGCACAGCTCTATTTCAAACAGAACACTTACAGAGCCGCAGCCGCTTACTTCAGGGGAAATTTGAATTACAACGTCTATACACCGGGAACCTTCTTCGAATCGCAGGCCAAGCTGCCGCTGAAACAGACCGGCCAGGCGTTCTTCGGCGAGTTCCTGCGTCGTACCGTGTGGAATGTCTTCGTCGGTCCTCGGTTCATTACGGGAAACTCGATCCTCACCCTTCGAGCCGGCGACGTCGATCAACTCCCCATCCCCCCGGACCTGGAATTCAGCACCTCGTTGCGGTCGATCGGATTCCGCGTGCTGCGGGATACCCGCCCCAACCACTTTTACCCCACCACCGGTACTCTAACGGACTTTACATCGGACTTCTTCGCGCAGGGCATAGGGAGTAAGTACACCTTCCAGAGCTATAAGTTGATGTTCAATAAGTACGGCAGCCTCACCAACAACCAGGTTCTGGCCTTTGGTACGGTTTTCTGCGCCACCGGCGGCGAACCGCCCTTCTACGGAAACTGCATTTACGGAGCCCAAAACCAGTTGCGAGGTTACACCGCCGGCCGCTACTTCGACCGCTACCTCATGGCCGCGCAACTCGAATACCGCTTGGCCCTGCCCATGCGGCTCGGCCTAGTCGCCTTCGGGGGCCTCGGAGGCGTCATCCCAGGCCAGGAGCAGTTCTTGATCCGGAATAGCTATTTTCTGCCAAGCGGCGGAGGCGGATTGCGCTTCCTGCTAAGCAAGAAATACCACGTCAATCTTCGAGTTGACCTCGCGCAAGGCAAAGACGGCCACACCTTCGGCATGGGCGTGGGCGAAGCGTTTTGATTTACTGTTTCCCGCCCACCCGCCTCAACGCCGGTAACTTACCGGCCGATCGGTTGTCCGATCACTTCACCCGACACGATAAGCTCGACGCGGCGGTTCATCTGGCGCCCCTCCGGGGTGTCGTTACTCGCCACCGGCTTCTCCTCGCCGAAGCCCCGCGCCGTGATGCAGTCGGCCCCCAGACCTTGCCCAATCACGTATTCCCGAACGGTCGCTGCTCGTTGCTGGCTCAGCACCTGGTTAAAGTCTTCCGAGCCGACACTGTCTGTGTGCCCTTCCACTTCGAGATTGAGCCCCGGGTGCGACAGCAGAATGCCGGAGATTTTTGCAAGCTGCTCCCGCGTGCCCGGGCGCAGATTGTATTTGCCGGTATCGAACAGCACGTCGGCCATCGTGATCACCAGTCCTCTCGGCGTGTCGCGCGTCGCCAGAATGCGATTGAGTTGATCGAGCAACTGGGCGCGCAGGTTCGCCGCGGCCTGGCGCGCGCGTTCCGCTTCCGCGTTCGCGGCCTCTTCCTTCGCTTTCAGGGCGTCCGCTTCGGCTTTGGCCCGGAGAGCGGCGGCCTCCGACTCTGCCTTCAGTTGCGCTTCTCGCGCGGCCGCCAGTTCGGACTGGCGTTTCGCCTCTTCATCCGCTTTGCGTTTGGCCTCCGCCGCCTCGCCCGCGGCCTTCGCCTCCGCTTCGGCCTTGGCTTGTGCCGCCGCCGCCAGGCGCTCCCCTTCAATGCGCTCCTGTTCCTGCCGTTCCATGGTCAGCGCACGCGCATCCTCGGCCGATTGCGCCGTCTGCCGCGCCAGCGTGATCACGTCCTTCCGGTTGGATTTCCGCTCAAGCGCGTTCTCCGCCATCTGCAACCCACCCTGTGCCTTCGCCATGACCTGCGGCGCGTACTTTTCCGCTCCGCGCGCCGTGGCGATATCGACCGCATTGCGCGCCTCGTACATCTCCAGCGGCGCAGTCTTCAGATCCGGCGTCAACGCCAGCGGATTGCCCAACCGCTCATACTGGCTGCGCTTCATCAATGGGTAATCCTTCACCAGCACGATCCTGCCCTTGACGTTCTTGCGGATTCCGTTCTCCAAGATCAACATCTCGCTAGGCTGGCGCACCACCGAATAAGGCTCGGCAGTGACGAACAAAGAGAATGTCTGCAGGTTCGTGGTGGCCTTTAACTTGGCCCGGCCATTGGCGTCCGTAAGCAGCTCCCCGAGGTTGACTGCCCGCCCCTCCGGTGAGACCGCCCACAGAACATACGTCAGAAACTCCGCTCCTAACTGATTCGGCGGCTGCAATTCTTCCACCTTCGCTTCCACCGTCGTAACCCCCGCTTTGGCCTGCACCCTGGCCTCGCCGGTGGCCCTGGGAATCAAGCCGCTGTTGTTCAAGTCGACGGTGGTCGTGCCTCCGCCGACATTGTATGCGATAGCTTTGATGGTCCGCCCCGTCGTCACCTGAGGAGCAGGCGCCTGGTGGGTTTGAGCACAAACGGCGGCGGGCCAAACGAAGACAACTGCGGCCGCTGCTAGCGATCCGATCAATTTTGTTGACATGGTTAGCAGATACTCCGTGATCATTTGCCCGGCGCGAATCGCCGCTGGGCGCGAACTATCACCGCAACGATGCGTCGGAAAGACACCCGGATGTTCTTTGTTTTCCCTCAACCCGGCCGCGCGCGTGCCCGAAGCTGCGTCACCAGCCCACGCCAGTCCCCAAATCCCCAAACTTATTTCTCCCACGCCCTCAATCACTTCCCGCCCGCGTCCCATCCTCCCCGCACCCACCCCCTGCTAAATCTCAAATCGAGACTGGCCCTGCGCCCGCCTCCAAAGTTTGAGTCAGAAAGGAATCCCAATCATGTCATCGAACTTCCCCGAACCCCCCACGCGCACCCGCGCCGAAATCAACCGCGCCAACGCCCAGCATTCCACCGGCCCGCGCACCCCCGAAGGCAAGGCCGTTTCCCGCCTCAACGCCACCACCCACGGCCTAACCGCCCAGGTCAATGCCCTGGTCGGCGAAGAAGACCCCGACGAATTCCTCAAGTTCCGCCAGCGCATGTTCCGCGACCTCGCCCCCTCCGGCCCCGAAGAAACCTCGCTCGCTGAAGCCCTCGTCGCCCAGCACTGGCGCCTCCAGCGCATCCCCAGCGTCGAAGCCCACATCCTCACCCTGTCCGCGCACGCCGCCGCCGACCTCGCCAAACTCGGCCTCTACGAACAGCGCCTCCTCCGCAACATCACTCAGGCCCGCGCCAGCCTCCTTCAGCTCCAAACCGCCCGCCGCACCGCCGATCACGAACAGATGGCGCAAGCCGCGGCCCTCCGCAAGTTACACAAAGATCACAACCGCCCCTTCAGTCCCGCCGACTATGGCTTCGTTTTTTCGCTCGACGATATCGACCGCTACACCGCCCGCTGCACCGACCTCGGAGCCGCAAAAGCCTATGCGAAACAGACCTCCCAAGCCTTCCTGCACCCCGATTTCCGCCCCGAATCGGTCTTCATCCCCGCCAAAGCCGCTGCGTAAACCCGCGCCGCACCAACCCCCTCGCCAGAACTGCCCCCGCTTACTGGAACAACCCCAAATCGATCGCCCCAGCCATCGCCCGGTACCCTGCGTCCCCCGGATGCAAATGGTCCCCGCCATTGTACGCCGGCAGCATCATGTCCGGATTCGCCGGGTCCTGCACCGCCTTGTCGAAATCCACAACGCCGTCGAAAGCCTTCGACGTCCGAATCCACTCGTTCACCTGCTTCCGGATCGCGTCCTTCGCCGGCGTGTAATATCCCGGAAACGCCGTCCCGGCGAACGGTGTGAGCGTCGCGCCGTAAATCTTGATCCCGTGCTCGTGCGCCCGCTCGATCATCTGCTTCAACCCGCCCTCCAGATCTTCCGCCGTCGGCATTTCCCTCACCGGCGCCGAGGTCCCCGGATGGCCGATATCGTTGATCCCCTCC